>NZ_JAERLW010000024.1:0-3785 GCF_018256215.1 Gluconobacter sp. Dm-73
CGCTCATACATTCATGTCCGCAATCCACATCGCAGCAAGCGTCATCTTCTACCTCAAAGAATGAGTCCTGAGCCTAGCTCACGTTGACAAAAGATCTAATCCAGAGCTTTGCGGCTGCGATATGGAGAAAGCTCATGAATGACAAAGCGGTCTTGTCATAGCGGCTTGAGATGCGGCGCATCTGCCTGAGGGGGTTGAACATCCGCTCGATGCGGTTCCACTCCCTGTAACGCCACCAATCTGTTCTCTGTGGAGCACTGCGGCCTTTGCGTGATGGAATAACCGGCAGAATACCACGCTGCAGCAGATCCTGGCGGAAACAGGCACTGTCATAGCCCCGATCAGCCAGCATGACTTTGAGGTTTGGAACCGGCAGCTTCATCAGGGTATTTATGGCTTTGTAGTCCGAGACCTGACCTCCGGTCAGGACAAAGCCGAGAGGGCGTCCCTGATTGTTACATCGGACATGGATTTTGCTCGTAAAGCCGCCGCGTGATCGACCAAAACCCTCCGAATGAGCCCCCCTTTTGCGCCCGTAGCCTGTGAGTGGGCGGGGCCTACGGTGCTGTCGACCATATGTTGCCAGTTATCGATCAGCCCCAGATCTACCAGCGTCTGTAAAAGAGCCTCCCAGACACCCTGTTCAGCCCAACGCCGGAACCGAACATAGGCCGAGTTCCACTTGCCATAGCGCTCATGCATGTCCCGCCACGAACAACCCGTGCGCAGGACGTGCAGCATGCCGTTGAGAAATAGACGGTTATCTCCGGATGGTCGTGCCCAACGGCCACGTTCAGTCGGCAGAAGCGGACCAATCAGCGCCCATCCCCGCTCCACCTTATCGCCTTCGTTAAAGACAATAGTGAATCAGATCTCACGCAGATCGTGTAGATCTTTTGTCAACGTGACCTACGTAAAGCATAGATGCACAAAAAAATGTATCAGAATCAATAGGGTTTTCACACACTCAATTTGTATAAACGGTTAAACCATACTATGCTCAAACGGATAAAACGCTAGGTAAATATCGAGGAAACGTTATGAAGTGGTTTTTTGCTATAACAGAAAAGACTTTAGCGAATGATCCAGATCATGGATTTATCGATTGTATTCGAGTTGCGGTTCGTTCTGCGCGCGAGAACACAAGCCTTGTGCCTCATATGGTCTTCGATGGAAACCCTTGTGAATTTACTGAAGAAATGAGAAAGGAAGGTGTAAAAGTTATTTTCCATAGAATTCATTTTTACGAAAAATTAAAATTAGCCCAAGAAAAGCAAAAACCAGAATGGCCGAACTATATGGATACAGCTGCTGGGGCGTTTATGAGACTGGACCTAGCTTTACTAGAACATGATGAAAAATTCGTTTTATATACGGATTGCGATGTTATGTTTCTTAAAAATCCAAGCCTTGAATTTTGCAAACCTGAAATATTTGCTGCCTGCGGCCAGTTTGGTCAGCAGGACTATTACACAGATATGAATTCTGGGGTTATGATTTTAAACCTAGAAAGAATACGCAATGATCTCCCGGCGATGGTTGAATTCCTCTGCGATAATTTCAATCATATTTCTGGATATGATCAGGAACTTTTGAGAATATTTTATAACAGCCAATGGAGTCCACTATCCGCTAAATTTAACTGGAAGCCGTACTGGGGAACTAATGCAGATGCCAGAATCGTGCATTTCCACGGCCCCAAAGCTCCTGCGAGCCGAAATTTGTTAAACGATCATCACTATCGGGAGCACGACCCCGTTTTCCATACATGGAGACATTGGTTTTTTCAGAATGTCGCCGGTTATGGAGTTTATGTACCTGTCTGGGAAGATTTCTTGCAAAAATCTCGTAACGCATATGACGGTTCCGTTGAAAGTTGTGCCTCGTTCAACCTTGCACGCGAATAATTACAATGCTCATGACTTATAGTCAGAAGGTGACGGTTGCAGGAAAATATATAGCCGATAAAAAGACGGTCCTGCTTCTATCATAGCATGTTAACACCGCCGCCAGCTCTTGAGGTAATCAGACATGACCTCAATGCGGGTGTGGTGTTTATAGTTTCGCTTGTCGTATTTTACTGGTTTTCCGCGGGATATTCTTCCCGGAATGCGGGGGCTGATCCCTTTTTCCGCTAGAGTATCCCAGTATCAGTCAACATAATAACCTCGGTCCGCCAGTGTCCACTGTGTCATCAGCAGGCTGTCCAGCAGAGCAGAGACTGCGGTGTAATCATTAACCTATCCGGCTGTCATGAAGAAGCTCAGCGGTCGCCCGTTCTGATCCGTGACCGCATGTAGTTTGGTATTCATACTGCCTTTGGTGCGATCGATTAGACGCCCTGGATTCTTTTTAATCGCAGGCTTGAAGCTTTACAGTGTGCCTTGAGATAGATTGTATCAATCTAATGGTTAGAGGCGTTTGAGAAAAAACGGTTGCAGACGCTCGATCTGGCCACTGGATTGGAACAGGTCCTGCTGGACAAGGATGTAGGTCAGAAGTGGCCAGAGTCTCCTAAAAGGTATCAACCGCCTTGTTCTGCGAGGATGTTTCTTGCGATGAAGACATGTCCAGACTGATGCACTCGAAAAGCTAAGAGATAAGTCCATACCTCGCACATGCATGGGTTTTGGCAAGATTTCTGTCGAGGGTCTCCAGGTTGCTGAAAACCCTAACAGACGTTTATTTTTGATAATTTATATATGGTGCGAGCTGCGGGATTCGAACCTTCATGCTCTGTAAAGCACCAAGCGGGCAACCCGGTGGAGCAGTCAAGCCCGTTTATGAAAAGGGGTATTGATCTTATGTTGACGCACTAAAAAAATAATAAAATAACACGAGAACATAATAGAACTATAAATTATATTACTTAATATTTTATTGGATATCTGTTATTCGTTCCTTTAAATCCTTAATTGCGAATTAATTCTTTAATATACCTCTATAAAGTCCGGCATACCAATTGTTCATTCCGTTTCTGAAAATAGATTCTTTTATTTTTATTTCTATTTCTTTTTTTACTCTCAATGACGTTATTTCCTAATCTAATCATTAAGGTTCCGGGTAGAGACCCCCAAATTCGTCTAACAGAATCTTTCCAATCTTTTCCTAAAAGCGTCTTCACGTGGAAATTGACAATAATTTTTGTCTATAAGTTAAATGTGGAGTGGAAGTGCTTCGGATATAAATTTCAATATACCATCTTCTATTGTGATATTAGTATACTAAAGCTCTTGATCAATCCAATTATCATAATATGGGTGAATAAAACGCTCTAAATTTTCTCCTCTATATATGTCTCGTTTTTCTGAACTGTTACAGCATGTACAAGCTGGAACTAGATTTTTTCTTAAAATAGAGAACTCTGGAAAATGTTTTCTTGGTAAAGCATGGTCGAGTGACCGGCCTGCTAGGGATCCGCAGAGTAGACAACTAGGTGGAGGAGTGTCTGGACGTCGTATTTCATTGATTGGGGCATTATGACCCTGCGATGTGTAAAGATCTCTCAACGCATTTGCATCTTCCTCAGAGAAATTAGCGGGAAATACCATCCAAGGGTTGCCGCGATAGCGACGGTACCGTGCTGCTGCTTCGAGCCGCATAGCTTCTCGGTAAGACCACTCGGGTTTTTTGCATTGCTTGAGAATTGGTGTGTCTCCCGAATTTTCCGGGAATGGAAGAAATTTCATACGTTATCACGCATCTCACCTAGGCTCAGGACTCATTCTTTGAGGTAGAAGATGACGCTTGCTGCGATGTGGATTGCGGACATGAATGTATGAGCG
>NZ_JAERLW010000025.1:0-3377 GCF_018256215.1 Gluconobacter sp. Dm-73
CCATACGATCGTCGTCTGACATCAGGGCTTTTGCCCGCTTTATGAATTCAGGCAGTTCGACAACGGTCTGCAGCTTTGACATTCACAATGGAATATATGCCAATAGCATATACGTCAACGGCGTATAATTCAAAGAGGCGAGCGGTATGGCGTGTATCCAGACAAAGAGCACCCCAGAAACTGCACGAAATCTCCAAAACCGGCAGTTTTCCGCCATAAAACCTATGTCCGTTTTTTTACTTTAACGGACATAGCGGTGAAGCACCAAAAACAACCAGCAAAGCTCTCTACGAGGCGTGTTCCACAGACCTTCGTCTATGAACAAAGGCGCCTCCGGGAAAGACAGTCTGATCGTGTTTGGTCTTTATGTGAGAGAAGATCAGATTCACGTCGGCTTATACGGTTGCGACTGCCTTGGGGGGGGAAAGCGGAATGTCCGCAATGGAATTGAACGAGGTGAACAGCGGACATAATGGCAGCCCTAGAGGAAAGACCAGCCCCTTCCCTGGTCGTATGTCATCACTTTTCCAGCGGATGTCATCGGAAAATGCGATGTGAATACTGCTGCGGTGTGTTCGGCAGCATAATTCAAAGCCCATTTGCGCGATATGATGGCTATCTGAGGATCTGCATCAAAAACGGCACTCCACTCCGGAATACATACCTGAATGGGGTGATGCATGACATCACCCGTGAAGAGCGCACGCTCCATACCTGATTTCAGCACGAGAGACGCGTGATGGGGCGTATGCCCAGGTGTGGGGTGAAAGGAGATTCCTTCAAGAACTTCGGATCCGTCTACGTCAATCTGATCCGCAAGATCCGCCGAGATAATCGGATCAACGCTATCAATGCGTGTCATGAAACTGGTTTTATTGCGGACGCTATCATGAGCCGGATTACTGAAAAAATCATATTCGTCTCTAGAAAAGACATATCGGGCATTCGGGAAGGTCGGAACCCAGATCCCATTTTGCAGGCGTGTATTCCACCCGACATGATCGACATGCAGATGGGTAAGAAGAACAAAATCGATGTCTTCTGGACTGACACCAGCGCGCATCAGATTTTCAAGCCACACAGTCTGCAAGTGATCGAAATACAGAGCAGCAGGTCGAGCCTTGCTATTCCCGGCCCCCGTATCCACAAGAATGTTCCGACCGCGATCCTTGAGGAGCCAGCTATGAACGCTCAAAAGGACTTTCGTTTCTGAAGCATCCAGCGTTTCAGGTAGATCAGAATAGGCCCGAAGTGCCGTGGCATCATCCCAGTCAGGAAGCAACTGTTCTGGAGTGAGTGCTGCCAGCGTAAGATCCTGTATTTTTAGTATGCGGGCATCCCCTACAGCATACCACTGAAGATCGTTCATAATCCCAAGGCTCTCTTTTCGTTTTTATTTCTCAAAAAACACAGCGCTGTCGTCATGAAGGGAAAAGAGACTTCAATTCTTGCGGGAGTTTGCCTGTTGCATGATTTGACAGGCACCCGAATAGTGGGTCCCATTCTTCAATCCGCAGATCACAAATCAAACCTTCGGATGCAAAGGGATCACCGGCAATCATCGCGTCGATCTCTTGCCGATTGGCGCCTTTCATAATCAGAAAGCCGGAGCGCAATGGGGTCCCTTTCAACGGACCGGACGCCAGCAGGCTGCCTTCCTGAATAAGGCGCCTGAGATACAACACGTGTGCTGCGACATGCTGACCCCATCCCTCGCCATCAGGGTGATCCATGCGAACAAGATAAACAGGCATTTCGAAAGTCTCCACCAGAACTGGACTTGCCAATCACTCGAAGCCTTCAGCATATTCTTCTTTTGCGCTGGATAAATTGTCGATACGAGACATCAGTCACAACTGAGGAGGATGAATGCTTGACCGGTTAACCAGCATGAAGATTTTTATCAAGGTCGTAGAATTGGGGTCCTTTGCAGCGGTCTCCCAGCATCTGACTTTGTCGCCGCAGATGGTCGCAAAGCATATAGAGGCTCTGGAGCGCCACCTTGGTGCACGTCTGTTACATCGGACTACCCGCAGACAAAGTCTGACCGAAACAGGCCGGCTCTATTGCGAGCAGTGTCGGCTTGTACTGCAGGCTGCTGAACGAGCTGACAGTCTGGCAGCCAATACGCTTGGTACACCGCGCGGCACATTATCTGTCAGCGTCCCCGTCACCTTCGGGCGAACGGTATTTCTATCATTTATTCACAGTTTTCAAAAAAGATATCCAGAAATTCAAGTGCATTTGTCCCTGACAGACCAACTGGTTCACCCCACAATGGATGGACATGAGGCTGTGATCCGAATTGGTGAACTGGAGACGGATCTTACAGCGGTCAGTCGTCCTTTGACGGCCTATCGTCGGGTCATCTGCGCGGCTCAAAACTATCTAGAAAAACACGGTTTTCCAGCGCAGCCCGATGATTTGATGCGCCACGAGTGTCTCGTGTATGAAAATTCCGGCGGACCTGTAACGACCTGGCACTTTTCTCAAGGGAGCGTTACCCGGCCTGTCACCGTCTGCGGGAGGATAATCAGTAATGATTCAAGTGTTCTGCATTCTGCAGCACTTGCTGGTGATGGCATTCTGCTGGGATATGAGCAGGCCCTGCTTCCTGATATTAAAAGCAAACGGCTTGTCCGGCTTATGCCGAGGTGGACAGTTCCGGACAGGCCCATGCACCTGCTTTATAACGCAGGTCCAGTTATGACGCCAAAGTTGCGGGTCTTTGTGACCGAGCTTCAAGAGGCTTTCCAGCCTTAAGCCTCTTTTCGACGGTAGGATGTCTGTCTCTTAAGCTCGGTTAGCAATCAGTTTCTGTTCACCATCCCTGTTCAGTCGGAAGCACAAACAGTTCTGCAACATCCATGCGTGCAGGTGATTTCAGAGCAAAAAGGGGGACACGTCAGCGCCCTTAACACCAACCCCGTGGTTGTGCGACGTCTTATGGGCGGTCTGCGTGAGCATGGATATGTGCACTCCGAGAAAGGACATGGCGGGGGGTGGACGCTTTCATGCCAGTTGGATCGGGTAACGCTGCGCGATATTTACGAGGCTCTTGATGCCCCAAGATTATTCGCCATAGGGAACCGGAGTGAAAAGATTGAATGCCTTGTTGAGGAAGCCGTTAACGATGCAATGAGTGGCGTCCTTGCGGATGTTACGGCCCAACTTCTCGCGCGTTTTGGCCAGATTACACTTGCAGCGCTTCATGCGGACTTCCATCAGAGGCTAGAGCGGTTCCACTGAACTCTGAATCGAGAGGTGACACTGAAGAGGTCTTGTGATTCACCGTTTTCCTTGATGGAGACGGTGATGGCACGAGCATTGAGTGATGATCTTCGGGAGCGTGTTCTGGAAGCTGGAGTTGCGGGAGC
>NZ_JAERLW010000026.1:0-3271 GCF_018256215.1 Gluconobacter sp. Dm-73
CCGTTGGCGCAGCTTGACCGGGGTATCGGGGCGCTGCGTCAGGGGCTGGGCGAGAGCTGGAACCGCACCGTGGTGTTGGCCCTGACGGAATTCGGGCGGACCGTGCGGATCAATGGCACGGGCGGGACGGATCACGGGACGGGGACGGTCGCGTTTCTGGCGGGCGGTGCGGTTGCGGGCGGGAAGGTCGGGGGGACCTGGCCCGGTCTGCGCTCCGGACAGTTGTTCGAGAACCGGGACCTTGCGCCGACGACCGATCTGCGGTCGGTCGTGGCGGGGGTACTGTGCGATCATCTGCATCTGCCGTCTCATGCGATTGGGACGGTGTTTCCAGGCGCGGCTGTGGAGCCTGCGCGGGGGCTGGTTGTTCCGGTGTGAGGCCGGGTTCTTACATCCGTTCAGAACTCCGAAACGACTGAGAAAAACGTGCCGCGCCGCTGGCCGTACTGGGCCTGATAGATGCCGACGCCGCTGCCGTTGCGGAGCTGGTAGCGTTTGTCGAACAGGTTCATGACGTCCGCGCGGATTTTGATGTCATGCCCGGCCGGGACCTTCGTGAAGGTGTGCTGGTAGCCGATGTTGAAGACGTCGTATTGCGGCTCTTTTTCCAGATTGGCGAAGCCGCTGCGTAAGCCGTAGCCATAGACGAAATCGACATAGGCCATGTCGTGTTTCGTGGTCCAGGATGCGCCTGCGGTGGCGGTGAATTCGCCTTGATGGTCGAGCTGGATGGCGTTGTTGCGGATATAGGCGAGTTCCGCCAGATCGAACTGGTACTGCGCCGAATTGATGTCCCGGGCTGAAGTTTTGACGTAGGAAAAATTGCCGTACATCGACCAGGGGCCATGCCGCCATGAGCTGCCGAATTCCGCGCCATAGACGCGGCCGCGTTTGTAGCTGAAGGGGGCGAGGATGACCGCGCGGCCGAACTGTCCGAGATCGGTGAGGTCATGCGCCCATTTGGCGTAGGCATCGAGCGTGATCTGGAATTCGGGTGTGATGCGCTGGAGGATACCGCCATCGACGTAATTCGATTTCTCGACTTTTGTGGCGTTGTTGATCGTGTTCGCGGCCGCGTTGGTGGTGCCCGCAAAGCGCGCGAGTGTGGACGGGTAGACATATTGCGGGGACGGCGGGGCGAAATAGCGCGAATAGCCAAGATGCAGCGTTGTGGTGCGGGTGGGTTTCCAGACCATGTTCGCGCGTGGGCTTAACTGCCCTTCATTGTCGAAGGACGAGGCGAAGCGGTCGTAGCGGATGCCGTAATTGAAGGTCAGGGTGTGGGTGATTTTATACTCGTCCTGGATATAGGCGCCCGTTTCAACGGACCAGTTTCCGGTATTGTCGATCATGCGTTTTGCGATGTCGGATGTCTGGTTTCCAGCGTCGTCCACGGGGAAGGCCAGTGTATCGGTATCCAGACGTTCGGACGTGTACTGCCCCAGCAGACCGGCCCGCAGGGTGTGATGGGGGGCGATATCGTAGGATAGATCGGCCTGCATGCCGCCAGTTGTGAAGTCGTTGACTTCGTGTTCCGAGACGCCCTGATAGATCAGATCGCGGTCCCGGTCCGGGGTATAGTCGATCCGGCCGTAGCGGAAATAGGGTGAGACCTGAAGGTTCAGTTTTTCGGTCGTGCGCTGATAGGACAGCACGGCGTAGTAGTTCTGTTCGGTCTGGCTGTCGTTCAGGTTGGCCCAGTTCATGGACGGATCATGCGGATTGACGCCTGCGACGTTGTACAGGGTCGTGTAGTCCGGGCTGGTCGTGTCGAACGTCTTGAACGAGTTGGGGATTTCGAAATCCGCGTAGGAGGCGCTCGTCAGCAGCGTGATCCGGCTTGCGTCGTCGAGATGGTAGGACAGATACGCGAAGGCTTTTTCCTGTTCGGTCACGTCATGGATGGCGCGGAACGTGTTGCTCGGGTTTTCGATGCCGATATTGTTGCGGGTGAAGGACAGGGTGGTGAAATAGTCCAGTTTTCCATGCTGGCCGCCAAGCTGCACGGACGGGACGAAGGTGTTGTAGCTGCCGCCATACAATGAGATCTGATTGTGTTTGAGGCTGTCGCCGGTCTTGGTCGTGACGTCCACCACGCCTGCGGTACGGAAGCCGAACTGCGCGGGGAGGGTGCCCGTCAGCAGGTCCACGGATTGGATGATACGGGTATCGAGTTCCTGTCCGAAACCGTTCAGCCCTTCTGGCAGGAGCACGCCGTTGACGCGATAGGTCAGGCCACCATGTTCGCCGCGGACATGGACTTCCCCATAGCTGTCCAGCACCACGCCGGGAACGCGGAGGAGGATCTGGCTGAAAGCCGCGTTCTGGCCGCCGGGTGTGGTGGTGATCTGGCGTTGGTCGATGGTGTAGTCCACGGCGCCGAGGCCGGGGAAAATGCGGGCGCGTTCGCTGTTGAGATGCCCGACGACGCTGATGTGTTCGGAAGGGGCGGTTTTTTTCGCGGGATCGGCTTTTTTGATGGTCCGGGATTTGTGCTTGGGTGGGGTGTCGTTGGCGAAGCCCGTGCCGATAAGGGTCAGGCTGACGGCCATCAAACCGCAGGTCCGGAAGCATTTGCGGTACGATAGTAAGCTGATCATGGTATAGTATTTGCTATATCTGCTGGAGTGCATGCGGGCGGCCTGAGGCGTGAGGTTCAGCCACCAGGAATCAGGGGGCAGGCTCAGACTTAAAGCATCAGCGTTATGATATGCAATATGCTATATCAATCAGTAGAGGGTCTATCTTGGGGGCTAATCGAAAGATCGGGAGAGGCTGGAGCTGAAAAGCCTCTGCCAGGGTGGTCTGAAAAGCGATAAAAATCATTACGGTACTGGATATGCGATCATTCGTCCGCCATGCTCGCCCGTCTTTCTTTCTGCCTCTGTTGTTTCAAGCGAAGCGTCAAAATATGCCAGTCTCTTCTCCGGTCTCTTCTCCGGTCCTAACGCCCCTTCATCCGCCCTGCATTGCCGCCATTGATGGCGGGGGGACCAAGACGCTTCTGGCGGTTCTGGGAAGGGACGGATCGCTGGGGCCTGTGCTTCGGGGGGCGGGGTCCAATCCGTTTGATCAGGCCGGATGGCAGGATGTGTTGCAGTCTTTGCTGAGGCAGCTTCCCTCCACGACGGCTGCGCTGTCTCTGGGGCTTGCGGGGTATGAGGAGACGCGGGTTCTGGGGCGTGAACAGAGCGAGGTTGTGGGGAACGCCTTTGCGGGGCCTTTCAACATCTGTAGCGATGTGGAGATGGCCTGTACCGGGGCTTTCGCG
>NZ_JAERLW010000027.1:0-2680 GCF_018256215.1 Gluconobacter sp. Dm-73
CGAGGGATGGGGTAAGTTCCCCGCCCCGCTTACGACAATTTGCTTGCAAATTGTGTAGTAAGTCCACCTTTTAAAGAAAGGGGGCTGAAACACCATGTCAAAATTCGCCATTCTTCGGGTTCAGAAACTCAAATCGCCCAAGTCCGTCAGGGCGTCCATGAAGCACGCCTACCGAGAGCAGGATACGCCAAACGCTGACGCCACGAGAACGCCAGACAATGACCTGATCGGACCACAGAACGTCAAACAGGGCATGGCCGCGTTCGAGAAGGCGCTCCCTGAGAAAATCCGTAAGAACGCCGTCCAGTGCATCGAATACCTGGTCACGTCCTCACCGGGCGCGTTCGAGAACCGGAACGCTGACCAGGAGGCGTATTTGAACGAGGCGTTGCGCTGGATTCAGGAGCGGCACGGCAAGGACAACGTGATCGCTGCCATCATTCACCGGGACGAAAAAACTCCGCACCTGTCGGCCTACGTGGTGCCAAAAGACCCCGATACAGGCCGCCTGAATTGCCGCCGGTTTCTCGGGGGTGCCAAGGCCCTGAACGAGATGCAGACCGACTTTGCGCGAGTTGTGGGGCGCCCTGTCGGACTGGAACGCGGCATCGAGGGAAGCAAGGCCACCCATACCAAGCTGAAGACCTACTACGGGGCACTGGAACGGGATGCACCAGAGCACAAAAGCCTCACCCCAGCCGACCTAGAACCGCAGGTAATCAAGAAGGGGATTTTCACCCGTGTCGTGGAAGACCCTGAGCAGGTGGCAAAACGCATCAGTCAGACCATTCAGCAGCATTATGAACCTGCCGTCCAGAGCGCCACAGTTGCCCGTACAGCGACCAAACGGGCCAAGGAGGACAGAGAGAGCCTGAAACAGCTTCAGAGCCGTCTGGAGCCTCTTGTGAAGGCTCTGAGGGATATTCCGACCCAATACCGAGAGAAGGTTATCGAGGGTTGCGTAAAACTGGCCCAGCAGCTTCGTCAAAAACTCCAAGATCAGGCGGTTGAGGCTCAACGGGAAAGAGCTAGGCAAACAGCACGTTCCAACCGAGATTCTCGGAATAGGGGGCACAGTCGCTGAGTATATACTCCTTATTCATGAGCATTTATTTTTCCGGATCGTCATTAACCTGCAATTTTGATTGAATATATTTCATAAATCTAATTACCAACTCAGATGCCAAGTCAGTTTTACATATATATTCTTTTAAACTCTTTGATGATTTTTCGGAATATGCAAAATCATCAAAGACTAAACTATCATCATTTTGCATTTTAGTTATCATTTCTTCTACTTCTTTATCTTCATAAATTTTTATTCTTAGATATTTGATAACACCTAGTAATTGCTCCCCTACATTCCATTCGTCATTTATGGGAAATGCGAACAAATTCGTTTGAATTAAAGGCTCTAAATTAAGTAATAGGTTTAATCTATCTAAGTTTCTTTTTGATAAATCCTCTAATGAAATATTTTTACACATGTCTAGATATATATTTTTTCTAAGATCAAACAAAGATATCTTGTATTGATTTGCTGCAATATTTTTTTGTGATTTTGTTATACTTGCCGACAATTTAGATACAGCTAAACTTATGCCACTAATTCCTAATGATAATCCGCTAATTGTTGTAGTAATCCAATCTTCCATTTTTTTCTCTTTTTGGCGTTAAAAAATCAGTTTTCCACTGATTTAAGGGGGGGACCATAGGGGGGAATAAATATCTTTATTCTATCTATGAACTCGCTAATGATTGTTTCTCGTTGGAAAACCGCCAAAAACGTCTTGCCAATAGGTCGCACACTGTGCGACTATAAAGTCGCACAGTGTGCGACCTATTCGGCACTCATACAGAGGTTTCCCACATGCGGAATGTGACCCGTCTCAAGACCCGCAAAGACCGGCTTCGTGAAGATCAGGCCGAGCAAGTCCGCCAAGCTCTGCTGCCATTCTTTGACAACCCCGATTTTGATCACGATGCCCTCGGCCGGGTCATGGTCACCGTTCAACGCCTTACCACCCCTTCTCCCGGAACAACGGAGCCGTTCGTCATGATCCGTCCAGCCCAGAACCGTGCTGTCACTCTGTGGCTAATGAAAAACAGTAAGCGCCCAATGAAGGCCGTAGATGTTTGGACGCTCCTGTTCGACCATCTGTTCCCGCATACCGGACAGATCATGCTGACCCGTGAAGAAATCTCTGAAAAGGTTGGAATCAGGGTCAATGAAGTCACGGCCATCATGAACGAACTGGTGACGTTCGGAGCGATTTTTTCTGAACGTGAAAAAGTGGCCGGTATGCGTGGTCCGGGTCTCGTCCGCTACTACATGAACCGACATGTGGCAGAGGTCGGCAGTCGTGCCACACAAGAGGAGTTAGCCCTAATCCCAAAGCCGGGCGCCAAGCTGGAAGTCGTGCAAGGCGGCAAGGCGTAATGCGGCTTGTCCCATTCGATAGCGTGAAAGCAGCTCGTGACCCATTGGTGCAAAAAGAGCTGCTGAAAATGGCGCTGGCCGATGGTGATCTGGTGGCTTTGGCTCACGCCTTGGCCGTGATCGAAAAGGCCAAGATCACCCCCGGTAATTGATGGGGGAGGGTCGAGGGATGGGGTAAGTTCCCCGCCCCGCTTACGACAATTTGCTTGCAAATTGTGTAGTAAGTCCACCTTTTAAAGA
>NZ_JAERLW010000028.1:0-1100 GCF_018256215.1 Gluconobacter sp. Dm-73
CTAGTGTAATGAATTGGGCGGCAAAGGCGAGATTTTCGCTCGGGAGTCGTTAATCCAGCTCTTGGTCAGGGTATAGGCGACGGAGAGGACCAGCGGACCGATGAAGATCCCGACCAGTCCCAAGCCACCAAGACCTCCGATGACGCCAAGCATGATGAGAATAAGCGGGATATCGGCCTGCTTGCGGATCAGAAACGGGCGCAAAACATTATCGATGATGATCGTGATAATGGTCACAATTAGCAGAAGCACTGCGGGCATCAGCCCCTGATCAAAATAGACCCAGATCACGGCTGGGATCAGGGTAACACCAGGGCCCGCCTGTAACAGACAGACCATGAAGGTGACTGCTGTCAGAATACTGACCCATGGCGCACCTGCCAGTTTCAGCCCGATCCCCGCCACAGCGGCTTCAACGACCGCCGTTACCGTGACGCCGAATGCAACACCCCGGATCGTATAGGCGGCAAGCTGAAGCATTTCCCGTCCCCGGCTGCCCGCGAGAATGCTCACCAGACTCTCAGCGACCGCAATTGCCGATTCAGCGCGCATGAGAAGTACGCCCAGAATGATTAACGTAAGCACGAACTGGAGGGCGAGAAGACTGAAACTTCCCGCATAAGCCAGAAAACTATGAATCAAGGTCTCAGGAGACGGCATGACTTGCCTGACCATTTCCGGAAACTGCATATGCTGCATCCTGGCCCACAACGGACCAATATGTGGTCCAATCAAAGGAAGTCGTGCAAGCCACCTGGGCTCATCCGGAAGACGCAGAATAGACGCAGACGAGGCGAGGGCGGCGATATCGTCGAAGTGACTTGAGACTGTCGTAATGGCGAGCCACAATGGCAGGATGAACAGCACCATCGCGATCAGAATGGTCAAGGAAACGGCTGCTCGTCGGCTGTTTCCAACCCAGCCCTGAAGATGGAGCAGCATGGGCCAAGTCGTAACTGCGATCGTGATGGCCCAGATCGTCGCTGGCAGGAATGGTTTGAGAATCCAGATCGCGCTAATAACAACGCCGCAGGCCAGCAGGGCGACCAGAACGGACCGGGTGCTGTCCTGCGGACCATTCTGGAAAAGATCTGGCATCT
>NZ_JAERLW010000029.1:0-728 GCF_018256215.1 Gluconobacter sp. Dm-73
TTGATGGAGACGGTGATGGCACGAGCATTGAGTGATGATCTTCGGGAGCGTGTTCTGGAAGCTGGAGTTGCGGGAGCATCTGCCCGCTCGATTGCGGCGCGGTTCGGAGTGGGGATTTCGACGGCGATCCGCTGGTTGCGTCGGGAACGTGAGAGCGGCGAGCGGACGCCCCGTCGCCAGGGCAAGCCGCGCGGATCACGGCTGGACGCGCATGAAGCGTTCATTGCCGGCATGATCGAGGCGCAGAAGGACATCACGCTTCACGAAATGATAGCGCGCCTGGAAAGCGAACGGGCCGTCGGGATCGGTCGCAGCATGCTCAGTCGCTGGCTGCGGCAACAGGGATGGACATTCAAAAAAAGACCGCTCATGCACTGGAGCAGGAGCGTGAAGACGTTCTGAAGCGACGACAGGACTGGTTTGATCGCCAGCCTGACCTTGATCCGCAGCGTCTGGTGTTCATTGACGAAACCAGCCTCTCCACGAAGATGGCCCGTCTGCGCGGGCGTGCCTTGCGCGGGGAACGTTGCCGCGCCGGTGTGCCGCACGGTCATTGGAAAACCACGACTTTCACCGGGGGGCTGCGTCTGACAGGCCTGACCGCGCCCTTCGTGCATGATGGTCCCATGAATGGCAGGATCTTTCAGGTCTATGTCGAACGCGTTCTCATCCCGACACTGAAGCCGGGTGATATCGTCGTGATGGACAATCTTCCAGCGCATAAGCTT
>NZ_JAERLW010000002.1:0-322369 GCF_018256215.1 Gluconobacter sp. Dm-73
CGCGGGGTGGAGCAGCCCGGTAGCTCGTCAGGCTCATAACCTGAAGGCCGTAGGTTCAAATCCTACCCCCGCAACCATGTGCTAAGTCCTTGATAGGACACGATAAACCCGCCCTTATCAGGCGGGTTTTTTGTTACCCAATTCCCCGCGCAGGAAACACATAGGAAACAAACGAAAAAGTAATAGGGCTTGTTTTGTCGGGATTCACGTTCGCGTGATGGTCGGGACGCTAGTCCTCACAGTCGCGGAGACAGGACTTTGGTTCTGCAACATGCAAGGCAAAACGAACGGCGCCTGGTGTCTCCCGGCCGGGTTTCAGTTGCATCGTCGGGATCTGGTAGTCGCCGCCGTTTTGATTCCGGTATGGGATCGGCGTTGTCGTTGCGAGCGTGCGCATACGCTCGCGAAGTTGTTCGGACACAATTTCGAAACGTGCGTCATCCAGTCGGTCTGTCCTGTAAGCCACGAAAGGCGGTAGCACTGTGAAGCCGGGATAGAACAGAATGCCATGGTTGATCGGAAACAGCAGATCATCGATCTGACCATTGATCCCGCGTTCGGAATAATGCTCCGGCCAACCTCCGGTCGTGACGATTAGCATGGCGCGCTTGCCTGCCATCATGCCTTCGCCATAGCGATCCCCCCAGCGGCGATCGCTGTGTTCACCAACGCCATACGCAAAGCCACAGGCATAAACGCGGTCAACCCAGCCTTTGAGGATCGCCGGCATGGCGAACCACCAGAGCGGGAACTGGAAAATCACGGTATCGGCCCAGCGAAGTTTCTCCTGTTCTGCTTTCACGTCATCCGTTAGGCCTTCCGCTGCGAATGCACGGGAAGATGCAGATGCCACTTTCAGGCGCTCGTCGGCAGGCAGATCCGGGAAATCGCTGCGGTCGACATTCGCTTTCCAGTGCATGGTATAAAGATCAGAGACTTTGACCTCGTGCCCCTGCGATTGCAGTTCGGCGACTGCGATATCGAGAAGAGCGCCATTGAGGGAGTGTCGTTCGGGATGGGCGAACACGATCAGGACATTCATGCGTGGGGCCTCGTCTTTGCAAAAAAGGTTCGTTTCCCGGCAAGATTAGGCGATAGGCTATTCTTCTCCCATATGAAGATAGCGGAAGGCACCGTGCCGAAAAATGGAACAATCCCTGATCTCGCTGGAACGGATGCGAACCTTTGTACGCATCGCTGAACGCGGCAATCTGGCCGCCGTTGCACGGGAAACCGGTGCCGGACAATCGACAGTGACGCGGCATCTGCGTGAACTTGAAGAGGCTCTGGGTGTCTCGTTACTGACGCGCACCACGCGCCGGACCGCGTTAACAGACGAAGGGACGCGATATTATGCACAGTGCGTGCAGATTCTTTCCCTCGTCGAACAGGCAAGTCAGGAAATGCGCGACACACGGCAGGCAACTGCCGGAACGGTGCGTATTTCCTGTACGGGTGCGTTGGGTGTTCTGCATGTCAGTCGTCTCGTCTATGCTTTTCAGGACGAGAACCCAGGGATCAGGGTGGAATTCGGTCTGACGGACGAGCGTATTGATTTGGTGCGTGACGGTGTTGATATTGCCATCCGTCTTGGCCCCCTGAGCGATTGCGCGATGAAACTGCGCTCCCTTGGCGAGAGTCAGCGTATGCTGGTCGCATCTCCCGAATGGCTGCGTCGCAACGGTCCTGTGCGGAGCCCCGAGGACCTGCGTCAGCTTGAGGGCGTGCGGATGTCTCGTGTGCATGGATCGGACCGGCTAGTTTTGCGGAGTGCGAGGGGCAGAAATCACGTTGTGCCGTTCCACGGTCGTTTAATCGTCGATCATGGTTTGGCAGCGCGGGATGCGTTTCTTGCAGGTCGAGGCTACGGGCCGGCCCATCGGTGGCTGATAGAGGACTGCCTGCGGGATGGTCGTCTTGAGCATATACTGCCAGATTATACGCTGTCGCCCGTGCCGCTGAGTATGCTGATCGCGCCGGAACGGACGAACCTGACCCGGGTCCGTCTCTGCGTTGATTTTCTTGCGAAGGGACTTAGGCGGGTTCCCGGCATCAGCCGGTGAGTGTTCTAACTTTGCTGCGGCGTTCAGCATGCGCGCGCACATAAGCTAACATGCGTCTGCGGATCAGTCCGCTCACGGGGCGGATAAGATACCAGTAAGGCGCGAAACGTCGTCGGGTCGCGGGCGTAGGACAGTAGATACATGTCTCGGTCGTGAGGCGCGCTCTTCCGTGTGTCAGAGGCAGAAGCGTGAAGGAAAGCACAAGTCTGCAAACGTTCTGCTTTGCGCAACTCCGGAAATCTTCCACTGAACGGCATGGGAGTAACCCGTAATCGGCTTCCCAGAATGCACCAACCAGCCCGAAAGCAAGGGTGCTGTCTCCATCACGTCCTAAAAAGGTAAAATCGTCCTGATCAAAGGGTGGTCGACTGGTACGTCCCAACATATGCATGGGCAGTTCGCGTAGCTTTACGGCAGCACGAACCAGCGGATCATGTTTCAAGCGGTAGTCCATCGCGCAGTCAAGAATGCGTCCCGGAGGAGCCGCAATATCGATACTATGTCTTTCCCGAAAATCAACACGAGGCAGAATCGTCTCGATCCAGTTCGGGGAAAGCGTTGCGGGGCCGTTAAGTGTCATCTGTTAATGCCGGGCATCGGCACGAATTCCGGTAGCGCCCGAACACGATCGATCCAGCGTGTCAGCGCGCTGAAAGGGGTGATGTCGATCCCGCCTTCATGGGCGAGCGCAAGATAGGGAAATAATGCACAGTCCGCGATGGTCGGTCGGTTAAGAGCGAACCAGTCATGGACGCTTAGATGCTGGTCCAACAGAGGCAAAAGTCGCTGCGTGACAAGACGTGCGCCCTCCATCGAACGGTCATAGCCAAATTTGCGGATCAGGCGGGCCGTGTTTGGGCCGTCGCGTACCTCGTTTGCGGCGATGGAAAGCCATTGCACGATTTCAGCCTGGGCTGCTGGTTCTTGTGGCCACCATGTTCTGTCCGCAAGTTGGCCGGCCAGATAGACGAGGATCGCCTGGGAATCACGCAGAACGATCTCCCCGTCGATCAGAACTGGCACTTCCTGAAACGGATTCAGGGCCGTGAATTCTGGAGTGCGCTGCTCGCCTGCCGCGAGGTCCACGGGTACATGTTCCAGATGAATTCGGGCCAAGGCTGCCAAGAGGCGCACCTTATAACAATTGCCGGAGAGTTCGAGATTGTAGAGTTTCATGAACGCTTCTCCGTCATGCGTGATGACTACGTCTGATTTGTATAAAGCTTTCCCCCAGCAAGCGCACGCTTCGGTGCCGTGCTGGAAATGGGCGGAGGGAAGGGGACAGGGTTTTTGAATTCCCTGCCTCTGTTTCGGGGCCATTACGATTTTCTGTGTTCATACGTTTGCGCTTGGCTTTATTTTGTACCAGATCGCATAAAGAGCGGGCAGAAAGAGCAGAATCAGCACTGTTCCTGCAACGGTTCCTCCAATGAGGGTAAAGGCCATCGAACCCCAGAACACTGATTCTGTCAGAGGAATAAAGGCCAGTACAGCCGCGAGCGCAGTCAGAATGACTGGGCGTGCACGCTGCACGGTGGCTTCAACGACGGCATGAAAAGGATCAAGTCCCGCAGCCTGATTGACCTTGATCTGCCCTATCAAGATCAGTGTGTTGCGCATCAATATGCCCGATAGTCCGATCAGTCCCAGAATTGCATTGAAGCCAAAAGGCTGATGAAAGAGCAGCAGGACGGGAACAGTACCAACCAGCCCCAATGGTGCTGTTAAAAAGACCATTATCATGGCGGACATGGTGCGTGTCTCAATGACCAGAACGAGAAGGGTCAGGAGGACCATCACCGGAAAGATCGGAAGCAGAGCGCGATTAGCCTTTCCAGCTTCCTCTGTATTTCCACCCGTTTCGATACGATAGCCGGGCGGCAGGGTTGCCTTCAGATGAGCCAAAGCAGCTTCAATCTCTGCCGAGACTTGTGGGGGCTGAAGGTTTTCGTCGATATCGCTTTGTACCGTAATGGTCGGCACACGGTCCCGCCTGCGCAGGATGGGGTCTTCTGCGCGGTAGTCGAGATGACCGATCTGGCTCAGGGAAATCGCTTTACCTGTGTTATTGCTGATGGTCATGTCCTTGAGACGATCAGGATTGAGGCGGTCATGACCCGCGCTTCGGGCGATCAGATCGACGGTCCGGATATCCTCGCGTACTTGAGTGACTGGAATACCCAGAAGGAGAAATTGAATCTGGGAAGCGGTCTCTTCGGGTGTTAAGCCAACGAGCCGCAAACGGGCCTGATCCAGCACGAAATGAGCTGTAGGAGCGCGTTCGCCCCAGTCGGTATTCACCTGGCGGGTATTCGGGTTTTGCCTCATGATGTCCTGCACTTGCCGCGCAATCACTCGCAATTCGTCCGCATCAGGACCCATGACACGAAATGCGACGGGAAAGTGAGAATAGGGGCCGAAGACGAGTTGCGTTGCACGGATGCGGGCTTCCGGCGCCAATCCCTGCGCGACCTGCGCTCTGAGCTTGAATTTAAGACGGTCACGCGCTTTTTCGTTCGGGGGCAGAACGATAATTTTCGCAAAGGACGGATCGGGAAGTTCAGGGTTATAGGCAAAGAAGAAACGGGGCGCGCCGGCACCTACATAACTCGTGACGATGGTGACTTCCGGCTGGGTGCGTAGCCAGTTTTCCACGCGTGCGGTGATTTTGCTGGTTGCTTCAATGCTCGTACCTTCGGGCATCTGGACTTCAACGAGTACTTCGGGACGATCGGATGTCGGAAAGAACTGTTGTTTGACGGCTCCCATTCCCATGACCGCCAGAAGGAAAGCTGCTGCGACACTGCCCGCAACCATGAACTTGCGACGCACTGCCCAGATAACAAGGCGACGAAACCTCTGATAGCGCGGCGTCATGTAAGGCGAGCCGTGCTCGTTACCGACCTTATGGATTTTGGGGAGAAGCTTTACCCCCATATAAGGCGTGAAAACGACCGCAACGACCCACGAAGTGATCAGTGCAAATCCGACCACCCAAAAGATGTTGCCCGCATATTCGCCAGCCGTGGATTGGGCGAAACCCACCGGTGTAAAGCCAATAACCGTGACGAGTGTGCCAGCGAGCATTGGGGTAGCGGTATGGCTCCAGGCATAGGCCGCAGCGCTGGTGCGTTCATATCCTTCCTCAAGTTTCACCACCATCATCTCGATTGCGATGATGGCATCGTCCACCAGAAGGCCAAGGGAAATAATCAGGGCGCCAAGAGTAATACGATCAAGTGCCCGGCCAGTCAGATGCATGATGATCATGACGGTCGCAAGCGTAAGGGGAACAGCAGCGGCAACCACAATGCCCACACGCCAGCCAAGACTAATGAGGCTGACAATCATCACCACGATCAGCGCCACAAAAAACTTGAGCATGAACTCGCCGACCGCCGCGTGAATATTCACCGCCTGATCGACGACTTTTGTTAGCGTGACGCCTTGGGGAAGGCCTGCCGAGAGGGTCTTGCCTGCGTCATCGAGCGCAAGCCCCAGTGTCTGACCGTTCCAGTGCTCCTGCATTACGACATTGAGGACCAGCGCCTGCTCGCCATTGTGCCGGATCAGGTAGGTCGGAGGATCTTCATAACCACGATCGACTGTAGCGATGTCGCCTATTCGGAAGGTTCGGCCATTGGCTGCGACGGGTGTGTTGCGGATCGCTTCGAGATCGTTGAAACGGCCATCCAGACGGATGAAAACCTGTGGACCGCTGGTATCGATCGAACCCGCTGCCGTGACGCTGTTCTGGTGGGAAAGAGTATTGAAAATATCCTGCGGCCGGATGCCAAGTGTGGCGAGGCGCGCGTTGGAAAGATTGACGAAAATCTGCTCGGGACGTTCTCCGACGATGTCGACTTTTCGCACGCCCGGCACATGCAGCAGGCGCTGGCGGATGGTCTCGGCATGGCGAACCAGCAGCCGTTCGGGCAGACCATGGCCTTCGATCGCATAAACGGCGAAATCGACGTCGCTGTATTCGTCGTTGACAAAAGGCCCCATGACGCCGCGCGGTAGTTTGGGGGTCGTATCAAAAAGCTTTTTGCGCGCCTGATAGAACTGTTCTGGCACCGCAGATGGCGGCGTGTTGTCCTTTAGTGTGACCAGAAGAACGGTCATTCCGGGCCTGGAGAGGGTTTCGACCCGGTCATACCACTGAAGTTCCTGAAGTCTTTTTTCGAGAGGATCTGCGACGAGATCCTGCATCTCCTGTGCCGTGGCACCTGGCCAGACAGCAGAGATGGTAAAGCTTTTGACCGTAAAAGTCGGGTCTTCAGCACGCCCGAGTTGTTTGAAGGAAAAAGCCCCGGCGAGACTGAGGGCGATAATCAGAAAGAGGGTGATCCCGCGCTCGCGAACCGCCAGAGCCGAAAGGTTGAAGCGGCTCATTGCATCGCCACCTTTTCGTGAGCGAGTGACACATGCTCGTCGGGATGCAAGTAATGGCCTCCTGTTGCGACAATCGTCGCTCCAGAGTGCAATGTGGGGTCGCTGGCAGGAGTGAGGACGGCGTTTTCTTCTGTCAGATGTGTGACGGCGACCTTATGGAAACTGACGCGGGACGTTTTGTTGTCTACGATCCATATGCCCTGACCCTGTCCTTCGTCATCCAGTGCTCCCAGAGGAACCTGAAGACTCTGTGCGTCCTGATCGAACGGGAGTTCGACCCTGACCGTCGTTCCCAGAGGAGCCGATGCGCCTTCGCCTTCCAAGACATAGCGTGCCGCATAGGTGCGCGTTGAGGCATCCGAGGCATCGGAAAGCTCTCGCAAATGGGCAGAGATCTTCTGAGCGCCGCCATAGAGAAAAGCGCTTGCTTCTGAATGCAACGCTGGACGAAGGCCTTCCGGAAGATCGACGCGCGCTTCGCGGGGACCGGCATGAGCCAGGACGATGACGGCTTGGCCGCTTGATACAACCTGGCCCGGTTCTGCCAGTGTCTGGACGATAACCCCGTCGGCATCGGCGCGGAGCAGTGAATAATCGTCCTGATTGCGGGCAACTTTTTCCTGAGCGATGGCGGCATCGAGCTGGGCTTTTGCGCTGTCAGCTTCTGCTTTCACTTCGTCGTAGGTTAAGGCAGACGCTGCTCCCGTACCAACAAGGCCGCGATAGCGCTTTTCATCGGCGGCAGCCTTTACCCAACGGGCACGCGCGGAAGCCATGCTCCCTGTCTGTGCCGTCAGGGCGTGAACGTAATCAGTCGGGTCAAGCCGCATCAGCACCTGACCAGCCTTTACCTGCTGGCAGACGTCAACCAGACGCTCAATAATTTTGCCTTGAATACGAAAGCTCAGATCGCTTTGCACCCGCGCGAAGACAGTCCCGGTGAATTGGTACGTGTCGGCGCGCGCATTTTCGATCTGGGCGGTCTGAACGATACGATCGGCAACGCGAGGGTCGGAGTGAGCCGCTCGTTTGCAGCCGACGAGTCCTAGAGTGGCGAACAAAGTTGCCGCCGTAAGGCGGGGCAGGCGCAAGACGGCCATTGAGGGCTCCAGGACAAGATTGGTGACTTATCCTGTTTATTGGTGAACGAAATGTCAAATCGTCACTTAAAATTTACGGTGCGAGGCTGCGCAGAACCAGATTGGCAATCATCGTGGCATCGGTATCGAGGGTCTCCAGATTGTATTCGAGAAGAACGGGATGCCGAATGGGCTGAAGGCTGAGTGTGATGGCGCGGCAGGCTTCATCAATCGGCGTCTTGCGTTCGAACTCTCCCTGTTCACGCCCTTCCAGAATAATGTGGCGGATAATGCTGCTCAATTCCTGATCGAAGGCGATGGCGGCGTGCCATTTCTCCTCAATTGCGGACGCGACAATATCGTGCATTTTACGATCATGAATGAAGAGATCCGCTCCATTATGAGCAAGAGACTGAAAGGTTTTTCGCAGTTTTTCAGGGGGTGTGATGTCTTCTCTCACGACGGTCTGGATGTCGGTCAGGAGCTTGTCGTGGCAGAGGGTGCAGATCGCTTCGCCAATAGCTTTTTTTGAGTCGAAGAATTTATAGAGATAGGCGGTGGACAGACCGATCGCTTTTGCCAGATCCGCGACTGTGGTTTTTTTATAGCCGTACCGCCGGAAGTGCTCGTGTGCCGCCGTGATGATCTGGTCCCGACGGTCATGATCGACGGGGCCTCGCTGCCCGGAAGGTTTTCTGGTCATCGTTTTGCCCCTTGTTTGACCCGTCCTTCATAGCTCTGTTACCCAATATTGACAACGAGTGACGAATGTGAAAACCATTCACTCGCATTGTAGAGCCAGATATGATTGCTGGATCACATTTGGGGCATGAGCGTATGGCCGTCGATCACACCGCACGAGCGATGTTTATGAAGCCCTCAAGGGGCGTGCACTTCGCGAGAACGCGTTTGTCACTTGCGGCTATGTTAAGTCTCGGGGCATGTGCGGTGGGGCCAAATTACAAGGCACCTCACTCGGATCTTGCCGCGTTTCATAATGTCGACTTGCGAGGGTGTGACGGCGGCCAGACTTCTCTGGATCGCTGGTGGGAGTCATTTCACGACGCTGAACTGGTCCGTATAGAACAGCGTGTTCTGACGCAGAATCTTGATCTGGAAGCGGCAATCGGGCGCATAAGACAGGCTCATGGTGCGGCTGAGGCTGCTGCTGCACAAATGCTGCCGACACTGGATTTTGCTCCGCAGGTTTCGGCTTATCGACTGTCCAACGAAGGACTGATTGGCCGCATGGCGCGGAATTTTCCGGGCTATAACCGCGATCAGCGAGCTTATGATATGCATGGCGTAGCCAGTTGGGAACTGGATCTGTTTGGCGGTCTGAGACGTGGGCATGAGGCGGCCCGGGATGAAGCCGAAGCTGCTGTTGCGCAGAGCGCGGGCGTACGGATCAGTGTCGCAGGTGATGCCGCGGACGCTTATTTCCAGATACGGGGATATCAGGCCCGGCTACGCGTCGCGCAGGATCAGATCTCAACGGATCGGCACTTGTTTGATCTTGTGCAGCAAAAGCGGGACCGCGGCGTTGCATCGCAGCGTGAGCTTGATCAGGCGCAGGCCCTTCTTCAGTCCGCACGCGAGACAGTGCCGGTACTACGGGTCGCGTTAGAGGTTCAGCTTAACCGGCTGGATGTCCTGATGGGCGCCCAGCCGGAGACTTATGCACAGGAATTGGCTTTTGCCTCGCCTTCGCCAGCAATTCTGCCCATTGGTAATGTCACGCCCGCAGGTTTCGGGCCGTCGGCGTCCGGCGCTCTTCGGTGGAGGATTTTCGATTTCGGCAAGATCGATGCGGAAGTCCAGCAGGCAAAAAGCGCACATGCCGAACAACTGGCACAGTATCGGTCAACGGTTCTTCACGCGGCCGAAGACGTGGAAAACGCTTTTATGGCGTTGGCTCAGTCTGAAAAACGTGGAGACGATCTCAGAACCGAAGTGGCTTCTTTGACCCAGGCTCGTGATCTTTCCAGCCAGTCCTACAAGGCGGGGGTTATTCCTCTCACGGATGTCCTTGATGCCAACCGGCAGTTGCTCGAGGCCGAAGACCGCCAGGCCGATAACCAGAGCGAAACCGCCCGGGCCGCTGTCCGATCCTTCAGAGCGATCGGCGGCGGCTGGGAAGGAGCGGCGGACGGTCTCCAAATAGCCTCACGTTAGGCCATCAACAGACTTGTCGTGGTCGTTGTTTCAGTAAGCATCAAAGTTGAAAGAGTAGAATATGGCACAGAATATTTCTGGAACACATGAAACGATTACCCGCGGTAAAAGAGCCTTGGTCACTGGGGCTTCAAGTGGTCTGGGTGTCGATTTTGCCGATTTACTGGCAGCGCAGGGAGTGGATCTTGTTCTTGTCGCCAGACGACAGGAGTCGATGGAGACGCTGGCGGAAAGACTTCGGCTTCAACATGGTGTGGATGTCATTGTTGAACCGTTTGATCTGGCCAGCCCCGGAGCGGCCGGTCGTCTCAGAGAGAGGCTGGATGCCCGATCGCTCCAGATCGATATTCTGGTGAATAATGCTGGCTATGGCCTGCATGGAGATTTTCTGGATATTCCGATTGAGCGAACCGCCGACATGATCCAGCTTAATATCACGGCGCTTACTGAGTTAAGCTATATGTTTGGCGCGGCCATGGCGGAGCGCGGCAATGGTCATATTCTGCTTGTGTCCAGCATTCTGGCATTTCAGCCCGTGCCGACCTACGCGGCCTATGCTGCGACGAAAGCCTATGTGCTTTCTTTCGGAGAGGCGCTGCACGATGAACTCCGCCCTCGCGGTGTAAAGGTGACTGTCCTTTGCCCGGGCCATACGGAAACGGGCTTTGACGCGGTGGCTGGTGCGAGCGTTTCAACTGTATTGCGGATGTTGACCATGCAGCCCCGCCCAGTCGTGCAAAGTGGTCTTTCGGCACTTTGGAAAGGAAAGGCGAGTGTCACAGCCGGGATCATGAACAAGATCGTCGTGTTTTCCAACCGCCTAATGCCAAGATCAATGCAAAGAGCCGCGATGAAGAAAGTTCTGGGGCCATAATCTTTACCGGTATTGGTGATAGGCGATGCAGGGCCTGTTGGTCACGAGCTCTCCATCGTAACCTTTGTCGGCTAGGAATGCCTTGATCCTGTCAGGGATCATACGGAACAGCGAGCCGAAACCATGGACATCGTGTGTCTATGTCGGCGTCAGGACAAAACCGATAGGACACCCCTGACGTCGTATCGGGCCTGCAGTTTGGCGGTGAAACTGTCACGCGATCGGCCAAACAGCTCGGTTGCCTGAGATCCTTTTTATAACGACGATATAATGATGCGCCCGGGTCGCCGTGCTGTCGATCATGTCTGATGTGGTATCTCGTTCGACCGCTTCAGCCAGGATTTCCTGCACCGCATCGCACACGCCCGTCGTCACCCAGCGTCGGTAGCGTCGGAACACGCTATTCCACTTGCCAGAGTCATGAGGCAGACAGACGATTGTTTTGCGCAGGACGACAGCCATGACCCTTTTTCGAACGAAAGCAGCGTCCCGATAAGGGTTCATCCTTCATCAGAAAGCTCAATACGATCACCCAACAATGACTCTAAAAAGCGGCCCTGAATCAATCAGTGACGTTACTGCCAAATCTCGTCCACGAAACCCAAAAAAATTTTCCATAATAATTATAAAGACACGATAAATTCCCACTGATAATTAATTAAAAATATATTATATTACTCGATTTTCTTCATTGAATTTATTATTGAAGAAATACAATATTTTTCCCTAATAAAAGAAACGCCAATTCTTGATATACTGTCAATATCTCTGTCATCATGCATGGAAATAATCATATTCGCAATACTATCAGCGCCCTTCTCCACAACAACCTCCTTCAACTCTACCGGAAGAGGGATCCCTTCAGCAGCGACAGGTGTCATGACAACAGGAAGACCCCACCCCAACATTTCAAGAACCTTGCCTTTAATACCCGCTCCAAAGCGAAGAGGCGCAACGCCAATCCTTACCCTGCTAAAAACTTCATTCAGATCCTGAACATGACCAAGAATTTCTATGCCCGGACTTGTGGTATTCCGAAGACGCTCTGGCATATGAGAGCCAACAAGATAACAAATGATATCTGGACGCTGCTTGTGAACAAGGGGCATAATTTCTTCTATTAACCAGAAGGCTGCATCAAGATTAGGTTGATGAGCGTAATGCCCGACAAAAAGACAACCGCTACGATTTTGAAGTCGTTGAATAACGGGAGGCGTTTCAATCGCCCATGGCACAACAAAAACAGGAGTTCGCGGCGCTAGTTCTTTCAGAATACGCATTTCTTCTGTTGAATGCGTAATTAACGCGTCAGCCTGAATGGCACAAATTCGCTCCAGAACCCGTACACGCTGCGCCTTACTCTTTAATTCCATATCATCAAGTTCTATGGCTTGGCGTTCCAATCTTAAATAAGACAGATCGGCAACACTAAAAATGATACGAGCGCGCGCCTGAAAGCATCTTGCAAGACCGATATAAGCCTGCGCCACCTCCACTCGATGGAGATAAATCAAGGAAAAACTATCACGTTGATTGCGTAAAACTACTTCCACAGTATCAAAAAGCGGGGCCTCTAAAATTTGGATCCCATCTTTTTCCAAAAAATTCTTTTGTTCTTTGGTCGCCTTTGTTTCATTTAACGCAATAAAAGAAACATCGTATCCCATATCTGAAAGTGCACGAATATGCGATATAATAGCATTTGAGCCAGCATCGCGACTTGGATTTGGAAATCTACTATCTATCACTAGCGCACGTTTATAACGATTTTTAATCTTCCGAGAAGGATCTTCAAAACCCGATGTCAAAGCCTTCTGTCGTTCAATGGAATGCTTGTCATAACCAGATATTTCGTCATTAGCCGTTGTCTTCAAAATATCCAACGTTGACAGAAGTATTTCCGAAATTCGCTCTCTCTCTTCATTATTTCCAACGCGCTTTGCTGCAAGCTGCATGAACCAAAGTATATCTGGATCAAAAATGGAAACTGCTTCGATAATAACTGGGGAACCCTGTAATTCAGCTCCATCATCTCTGATAACACGGACGGTATTGCATATATGTGGTGATAATAATTCTGGTAATATTATAATGAATCCATAATAGCCCGTTCCAATCCCACATTCTTTTAAATCTTCTCGAAACCTATTTGCTATAGAGTTTATTAATACACAATCATTAACAATTACCTGTATGCCAACAGAATTTTCGGGATGGCTTTCGTCCCATGCCCACCCCGCTATACAGCGCCTTTCAACAGTATCCAGAATGCCTGCATGCTTTCCTTCCTGCAAATTTGCTAATGCAGTAACGTGTCGTGGCTCAGCCGGGATTTCGACTTGGCAGGGAGAACCCTCCAACTCGACGCCACTCACGGCTTCTCTTGCTTCAATTTGGATTAACTCTCCTGAAGGTAACCCACCTACGACATTGAAACAAAAACCATGACATCCATCACCTATACCAGACTGCTCGAGGTCCTCTCTATACAAATCGGCTTTGATGATCCCTAGAACGACTCCATTACACAACAGACGGATAACTACAGGCTCATCCGTCCCATTATATGCCCATCCTACGATGGTAGATTTGTCGATTTTATCGACAAATCCACGCACGACAGCGAGAGATTCCTCTCCGTCAAGATTTTTTCCATTCATGATTAATAAGTATCTTCATACTATAATCACGCTGAAAGAAGCGTATTATTCTTGGAAATCTCTTGGAGATTGCGACGAATACGCTCTACGATGGGCCCTTCTTCTAGGCGCGGAGCACAGTAATGCACCGGTTTCACCCTCCGGTTTGGGTAAAGTGCATAATAGTCGTTTACGTTATGGAACATTGATCGGCTTGAATCGTCGATGAACGTCTCGGAAGGCGTCCCTTCTGCATAAACAGCGTCGTGCTCTTCAAGTTCTATATGATAATATTCAATTATTTTTTTACTAAACGATCGAACTATTGTTGTCTCGTTCACAAGGCTTTCAGCTTGGACAAGCACTCCATCTATCAACATTGCATGTTTCGGAGAGACTGTCAGATCGCAAACGGGGAGACCACCTCCCAACGAACCACATTTGAAAGTTACAGGGATAACATTCGGGTTTACGCCTGCGAAACGCGATGAATAACTTCTGTAGCCAATCCAGACTACAGGTTTCAAATCTCCGCTCACAGTCCGAACCAGATCCCCAATCTGCAAATTCTCTACGGAGACTTCTCCGTCTGCAGCCTGAATTGCGGTCCCCTTCGCAAAGCACGCGACGACAAGCTCCGTTCCATTTCCGCCTGAAACGGACTGTGTGGAGAGATATGTCCCCTCTCCATCTTCTTGATCCGTGTATTGCCCATTGAGGATTAATGTATCCCCATTGCCAAAAGATATCGTACTTGTGTCAAGCAGGGAGTTGTATGTAACACCTGTAATCGTTGCCAGAGTGCCGTTAGAGCTCACGATAATCTCGTCGCCTGCCCCGAAACCATTGATAGTTGCTCCACTCAAAAGAGCGATATTCGCGCTTGATGCCGCAAGATTGAGGGTTCCCCCTCCCTCCCCAAAATTGATCTGAAGGCCTGACGCCGCGCTAATAAAACTGGCAGATCCACTAAAAGTGCCGCCGTTTGTAATATTTACTGTTACGTATTTCAATGCATCCAACAAACCGCCGCTAATAGACATTGTCCCGCCGTCCGCATCAAGCGTAACTCCGGTCAAGATGCCAACTGTTCCACTGCTGACTGCGACTGTCGTGTGAGCTTCCGCCGTTATCGTATATGAAGCAGCGGCCGCGAGCGCAGCCAACTGGACAGTGGCGCTGACTGCAGATCCGTCTCCGGATTCCACAGTCAAGTCATTGGGGCCAATAGCCAAAAGAGAACCCAGATTGTAGCTGCCACCATTTGTTGAGGCTGTAAGTGAGAGAGAATTCCCAGATCCGTAATAAGTATTTCCGATATTGGACATGTTACTTCTCCATTTTTCTCGTTGACTCGAACATCAACCCATAAAGACTGAATGAAGCAAAACAAGAAAAATAATTTATTTCTATAAAAAATTACGACACTTTCACATAAAGTATCATCATAAAATAGTTATATTATATAATAAATGGTTACCGAGAATCAGATTCCTCTTTGGTCCACGCATATTGCGTCGAATTATCTAAAATGAAAATTTCTGAAAAATACTCAGTTTTTGAGTTACGCTTCAGTGATTCCATTCCGTCTATGTTGGCCTAAAAATAGATCACGAAGCCCGTACTATTTTTGATAGCAAGAAAGAAGGATAATCCGCCCTATCGACCTCACCACTCTATTTTTTGACTCTAAATCAAAAATGAGACTGGCTGCTGCGCGAATCAGATTGTCTAATATCGTTGACAAGCGGCAGATGCATCTGCACATGGACGCCACAGCCTAGATTTCGTGGACGAGGTTTGACAGTAACATCCCTGATTGATTCAGGGCTGCTTTTTAGAGGCATTGTTGGGGGATCGTATTGAGCATTTCTAACGAAGGATGAACCCTTATCGGGACGATGCTTTCGCACGAGAAGGATCGTGGCTGTCGCCCTGCGCAAAACAATCGTCTGTCTTCCTCTGACTATGGCAAGTGGAACAGCGTGTTCCGACGCAACCGACGCTGGGTGACGACGGACGTGTTCGATGCGGTGCAGGGAATCCTGGCTGAGGCGGTCGAACGGGATACCAAATCAGACATGATCAACAGCACGGTCACCCAGGCGCATCATTGTATAGTCAGTATAAAAAGAATCTCAGGCAAGCGAGGCGTTTGGACGGTGGCGTGACAGCTTCACCAGCAAACTGTAGCACCGATGCGCTGTCAGCGGGTGTCCTATCGGTTTGGTCCTGACGTCAAAAGAGACTCACGATGTCCATGGTTTCGGCCCGCTGTTCCGTGATCCCTGACAGGATCAAGGCGTTCCTCGCCGATAAAGGTTACGATGCAGACCTCGAATCCGTCATTCCACACAAAAACAACCGCCGCGATCCTGTCCCTCATGATAGGATAAGTATCGTTGGCTAAATTTTGTCGAGCGCCTCTTCAATAAACTCTAGGACTGGCAATGTGTTGCTAACCGATATGACGAAACCCAGAAACCATATCTTGGCTTCGTCAATCTCGTCTCACCATTCCAATGAATAACCTTTGTCTGCGAAACTTAGTTAGACTTGAAAAGGCTCGGATCTTGCATGCGTCATTATGGACAGGGGAAAGGATGGCAAGAGATGCTAAAATATATTTAGATTTATTGGAATATTAAATATTTATTGTTCCGTTTACTGTTATGATGCACGATCCACCAAGAATAATTTGACCATCTTCGGTGTAATGAATGACAATTTTTCCATCGCGACCAACTTTTTGACCTTGGTTGGCGATATAAGTCGTTTCCTGTATTTCTAAAAGTTTGTAATGTTGGCGGAAAGCCGCAACGCTACCATTTCCGCTACCGCAGACGGGATCCTCTTCGATGCCACATGCAGGCGCGAATGTCCGGACCTCAATCTCGCCAGACTGTCCCTTATCGCCAAAAACTGTCACGCCAGTGACGTTCAATTTATTAGAAAGAGCTGTCAGGCGTTCCAGATTTGGTTTGATATTGAAAACATCCTTTGCATCCGGAATATAGGCGACAATCCAAACAATCCCTGTATTGACCGTCACGGGGGAAGCGATTCTGGACACAGAGCGCCCAAGGGCGGCTTCTATTTCTGAAATGGCTTCGTTGGTAACAACCTTCAGTTTCGGTTCAGGAAGCGTAAGAGAAAGATGCGTATCTTCCACGTGGAGAGTGACCAGGCCGACACCACATTCCTGAATAATTTTTCCGTTTGTAGGAAAAATACGCTTTGCCTCGAGCGCGGCAAATGCGCTTCCGAGGGTAGGGTGCCCAGCAAAGTCCAGTTCGTTGCGCGGACTGAAGATGCGCAGTTTATAGGTCGCGCCTGGCTGAGTTGGGGGGAGTAGAAATGTCGTTTCCGACAGGTTTGTCCAACCAGCGATCGCTTGCATTTGTTTTGTGTTTAGTCCTTCAGCATCCAGTACAACAGCAACAGGATTTCCCTTAAAGGGAGTAGAGCTGAAAACATCCACAATTTTGAAATCGCGGCTCATGGCATTTCCTTTTGGAATTTTTCTGTATCTTTAATTGATACTCAATCACGCTACAAAAAATTAAAAATATAATATTAATTATGTCGTAAGGATTTATCCGGAAGGAGGCGGCCGCCCATTAATGTGGGTTGAGATTTATATTTTCCTTTAGTGTGTCCGCTGTATTCCGAATTGATTTTCTAATGCGGCAATATACTCTTTTTGACGTTTTGTATGTGCTTCATGAAGGGTTAGGCGATTAATGAGAAGGGTATGCATGTACGCAATTTCTTCGATATGGTTTCGTCGATTGAGAGAGTGTGTTGCTGAAACAGCATGTCTTCGATGAACATTGAGAGATTTTGCTATGTATACAACTTCTGCATCTTCCTGCGTCAAGAGCTCTACATAAATTCTCCAGTCTCCGGCAACGCGAAGTGTTTTTAAGTCTCTTTGACAGGCATTAATGGCAGTGAACAAACGTTTTTTCTGAAAAATAGCGCTGCTGACATTGAGAACGAGATTACGTTCAAACAGGCATTCTCTTACAAATCCTTCACCTGTAAATTGACTGTTATTTTCCAAAAGTGCGCCTACACTTTGTGAGTAGTAGGGACGATAAGATGAAGACATTGGCGTTCCGTCTTCATCTACCGAGCGGCTATCGGTGAATGCCATAACAACAGACGGATTGCTGTTGATGCCGTCCAGAATATTTTCGAGAAAATCAGGTTCACAAAAATCATCTGCTTCGGCAATCCAGATCCAGTCGCCTTGTGCGAGGTTAAGGGCTTTGTGCCATTGCCGGAAGACAGACCCTGAGGGAACAGTATTTTCAATGCAGAGAATGTCTCGGTTCCAGTCTTTTGCAGTCTGACGCGCGATTTCAAGACTGTTATCGTGAGACGCATCATCAAGGACGATGATTTCAAAAACCGGTATTGTCTGTGCAAAAATGGAAGACAGGCGGCTGCTCATGTAACGGGCATAGTTATAGGACGGAATAACAACAGAGATTTTTGGCACCTTTGGCAGAGCCAGGCTGAGAATGTCCTGAGCATAGTGTTTGAAGCTGAATGCGTCCTGTGCGAACCGCCCGGCTTTCTGGCGTTCTTTACCAGTTCTTTTCATGGACCAGATGGCCAGGTCTTCAGTTGCACTGGCCAGAGCTGAGACATCTGCGAACGGAACAGTCCGGTTTTGGAAATCTTTATTGCTGTCGAGTTCTTTCAAAAGATCTGGAATTCCCCCTGCGTCGTCGAATGCAACGCATGGAAGGCCCGCAGCCAGCGCTTCGAGAACAACCGAAGGGTAGGGGTCTTCGCGTGATGGCAGAACAAACACATCGGCCGCGGCAAACCAGGCCGGAACATTGTCTATCCGTCCCGGCATGTGGAATGTGCCGCTGGAGCAGGCGTTTTCCAGTTCAGTGTGAAGGTTGTTTTTCAGGGACGGATCAATACCTCCCAGCCAGACACAGTGTACTGTGCTGCGCAGTTTGCGCCAGAGCTGAAGGAAAAGGTCAAACCCCTTTCGCAAATCCGCGTAGCCTGCGCCGATCACGACCGGATCTGTTGAGCTAAAGCCCATCTGTTTGCGGATCGTCTGCCGTGTCTGCATGGAAAGTGACGCGGCGGCATAGAGGCCCTGTGGCAGGATTTTCAGGGTTTTTGCAGCTTCGAGATCGAGTTTTCTGGCCACACTTCTGGCCGGGACAATAACATTCCGAGCAAGCGCGCAGGCCTGTTTCATAGGCGTATAAAGATTGCGGCTGCGGAGGAGGGTCGGAAGTTCATGGATCAGGAACAGGAAATCGATACTTGCCTGCGCAAGGTGAGGCGCGATGGCTGAAGACGCAGCACTATTGAGGATAGCTGACTGAAATCCCTGCTTTTGAAGTGTGTAGAGACGAGATGCGAGTGTTTCTGCTTCTGCAGAAAGTATTTCAGTCGGTGCTACATTCCGATAGTCATTCAGAAGTGCACCGTCCGCTAGAAGAAGAAACTGAAGCTCCACTCCAAAGCAGTGTTGCAGGGTGCGGCCTGTTTCCAGAAGCAGTCTCTGCGCGCCCGCTGGAAATGCGTCATGACCAATCAGCAGAAGCTTGGATCGAGACCGCTTGCCACCAAAGCCGGTACAGGCGCGGGCCGTCGCGTTGAGATAGGCGCTTCCGAAATGTTGATCCGGTTCCAGATATGCTCCTTCAGCCCATTCGTTCCAGGCATTGATGCATACGACCGGGTCTCCGAAGAAAGGCCGGGTTTGAGCCTGTTCGATCAGACCGCCGAGCCAGTGTTCATAGAGTTCCGGGGTTGATCCGTGCAGGACAAGACCTTTTCCCTGCCGGCGCGCGTCATTATCCCAGGAGGGGGCCGCAGTTCGGATGAGTGGAAACGGCGCTTCGGGTTGAGACAGGGCATGCTCCACTACGTCACTATAATCATAAACCTGAGCACTGAACTCATTATCGAAGAGCTTGAGTTCGTCATTCATCAGGTTGCAGCCTGATACGACCTTGTGAGGCGGAAACTCAATGGCCCCGTCCAGTCCGAAAAGGTCGGGATTTTCGTCTCCAAAGGCCTGTCCCATGACAAGGATCGGGTTTAATCCGTGTCGCTCCCGGAACATCGCGCGCCATCTGGCGATCGTGGCCGGAGCAGCGGGGATTGTGCCGGGACGGTAAATCATGAGGACCGGCCGTCCATCGCAATGAATATAGCGCGGGTCTTTCAGATAGCGGGCAAAGCAGTCCACGAGGGCTTCGTCATCTTCGGGGCGGTAGTCCTGCGCAATCAGCAGGTCGTCATCCGATCCGTCCCAGCGACGGCTCCAGTTCTCATTGGCCCACATCAGGCAGAACGGAAGGTCGATCTGCGGGTTGGCCAGCAGGATGTCCAGTGGTTGTTCCAGCAGGCGCTGGCGGTTGAACCAGTAGAAATAGAAAATGAACCCTTCAATGCCCGCTGCCTGGGCCATGGCAGCTTGCCGTTCGAGGATTTCTGGCGAGTTCAGAGTGTAGTGACCGAGGTCGCGTGGAATGCGTGGCTGATAATGGTCTGCAAAACGTGGAACGCCACGGGGCAGGTTGGCCCACTCCGTGAAACCATCGCCCCACCAGGCGTCGTTCTCTGGGATGGCGTGAAACTGCGGAAGATAATAGGCCAGAACCCGTGCGCGCCGAATGGCGCTTTTGGGAAGGGGGCGGGGCTTTTCAAAAAATGGGCCGGGTTTTGTTCTGCGTTTGATTTCGCCAAAAACCGATATTTCGCTTTCAGGACTGCATGGATGAACATCCGGCCGTTCGCGGTTTTCCAGATAATGAAGAAATGGATTGCTTTCGGGCGCGTTTCGCAGGTGTTTGCGCCTGTAATAAAGAGGGTCGAACCCGTCGAAGGGGCGTCTCGCTTCGCGAAATCCCTGAATCATATAATGTTCAAGCGCATCCAGGCCAGCTTTCGCGACATCCGGATAAGACCGCAGATAGAATTCCGGATCGAAATCCGGAATGGGGCGCAGAGGGGTCGTGTGTCGGTTCAGCAGATAATGGGCGAGGGCCAGCATCCGTTCCGGAACGTGATAGGTTTTTACATACCAGGTCGGGTCGAACCATGCGATCGGGCGACGTCCTTCCCGCTCACCACGCAGGACATAATGCAGTAACGGGTCGCCAATAACGTCGCGGTTCTGACTGAGATACCAGTGGGGATCAAAAAAAGGATTGGGTTTGCGGCCTTCGCGCCATCCATGCTGATGAAAATGGCGAAGAACGTCGGTTCCAAGCGGTTCAAGATCCGGATTGGTTTTCAAATAGTAAAATGCGTCGAAAAGTCCGGAATGCCCGAGAATCTGAAGAGGCGACGCATCGACCGGGAAAGACGGCGCTTGTGAATCGTCAGCAGGGGAATGTGAGAACGCATTCGTCATTGATGACTTTTTTACGGTTTTTTAACTTTATTCAAGCCGTTAATTGATCGTCATTCCAAAAGGAATTTGATCGCATTGCCGTGCGGTGTCATACCGTGGCGCCTTGAAGGCAATGCTGCTTTCAGGTCTGGTATCGGAGGCGGGTTAACGATGGACATCAGCGCGTTACCGATTGTCGCGGATGGTCCGGTTCATGAGCACCGGACTGTGCGTCTTGAGGGCGGCCTCGATCTGGAATGCGGGGTGCATCTGGCACCGCTGGAGATCGCGTATTGTACCTATGGAACGCTCTCGCCAGCGCGCGACAATGCCATTCTGGTCTGTCATGCATTAACGGGCGATCAGTATCTCGCGGAACAGCATCCTCTGACCGGAAAACCCGGCTGGTGGAGCCGCATGGTGGGGCCCGGCCTTCCGATTGATACGGATCGGTATTTCGTTGTGTGCTCCAATGTCCTGGGGGGCTGTATGGGCACGACGGGGCCGCGCTCGGTCTGTGCAGAAACCGGGAAGGCGTGGGATAGCGCGTTTCCGCCGATCACCATGCATGACATCGTGGCTGCTCAGGCCAAGCTGATCGACCATCTGGGCATTGGACGCCTGTTTGCCGTTATTGGCGGCTCAATGGGCGGAATGCAGGCTCTGACCTGGGCTGCGGACTTCCCTGACCGGGTGTTTGCCGCCATGCCGATTGCAACGTCGCCTTTCCACTCCGCCCAGAATATCGCGTTCAATGAAGTCAGCCGACAGGCTATTTTTGCCGATCCGGACTGGCATGACGGCCACTACCGGGACTTCGATGCCATTCCGGCCCGTGGGCTTGGGGTCGCACGAATGATGGCGCATATCACCTATCTGTCGGAGGAGGCTCTCAGCCGGAAATTCGGACGGCGCATCCGGCATGATGCCGCCACGGCTGTGCCGGCGTCCAGCAGTCCGTCCCTATTTGGCGAGATGTTCGAGGTCGAGAGCTATCTGCGTCATCAGGGTTCGTCATTCGTGCGGCGCTTCGATGCCAATTCCTATCTGACCATCACGCGCGCGATGGACTATTTCGATCTGGCTGCGGAACACGATGGGGATCTAGCCAACCCTTTCCGGAAATCGCAGACGCGTTTCTGCGTCGTCTCTTTCAGTTCGGACTGGCTGTTTCCGACATCCCAGTCGCGTCTTCTGGTGCGGGCGTTGAACCGGGCAGGAGCGAACGTGTCTTTCGTCGAAATCGAGAGCGATCGCGGACACGATGCTTTTTTGCTGGAAGAGCCCGATTTTGACCGGACGATCCGGGGCTTTATCAATGGCGCTGCCGAACATGCAGCCCTTCTGGCGGGAGAAGGCTAATGCGTGTTGACCAGCGCCTGATTGCCGAAATGATTGCGCCCCGGGCCCGCGTTCTGGATGTCGGAAGCGGAGACGGTACCCTGATCGACTACCTATACCGGACGCGTTCGTGCGATGCGCGTGGCATAGAGATCGACATGCAGAACGTCACGCAGTCGGTTGCCCACGGTCTGCCTGTCATGCACGGCGATGCGGATCATGATCTGGCGGATTATCCAGATGGTACGTTCGATTACGTCGTGCTGCAAAGAACCCTTCAGGCTGTCGAGCGTCCGCGGGAAGTCCTGCGGCAGATGCTCAGGATCGGGCGCTATGCGATTGTTTCCTTTCCAAATTTCGGACATTGGCGGCTGAGGCTTCAGCTTCTGACGACAGGCCGGATGCCAATGACGTCTGTCTGGAGCACGCCCTGGTATACGACACCAAACATCCATCCCTGCACAATCCGGGATTTCCTCGTTCTGTGTGAAGAAGAGGGATATGTCGTTCAGCAGTGGCTGGCGATTGACGAAGACGGAGCCCGTGCGCCCTGGCGTCGCTCCATCAGGCTCGCCAACCTGTTCGGGGAACAGGCGATGTTCCTGCTGCGGCGAGCAGAACCCTGACCGGGTTCAATTGTTTGCAACCTTTTCTTTGGAGTAAGGTTTGAAGATCTAGACCTGATCTAGGCCTTTCATCATCAAAGCGGAGTGCTGGATTTATGAGCGACATTCTTCAGGCCATCGCATCCCGTCGTGCCACCAAGCATTTTGATGCGGACCATCAGATTGCGGATGCTGATCTGACGGCTATTCTGGAGGCGACCCGCCATGCGCCGACAGCATTTAATATCCAGAACTATCGCTTTCTGGTTGTGCGGGACGCTGATCAGCGTCGCAGAATTCGTGCCGCCGCATGGGATCAGCCGCAGGTCGAGGAATGTTCCGCGCTGATCGTCATGTGTGCCGATATCAAAGCGTGGGAGAAAGATCCCGCACGGTACTGGAAAGACGCGCCGGAATCCGTGCGCGAAGGGTATGTCGGCATGATCCGCTCTTATTATGAAGGGCGCGAACAGGTGCAGCGGGACGAGGGGTTCCGGTCGTGCGGTCTGGCAGCCTATGCACTCATGATGGCGGCATCGGCCCACGGCCTTCAGACATGCCCGATGGACGGATTTGATTTCGATCGGGTCGGGGAGATCATTAATCTTCCGGTGGATCATGAAATTGTGATGTTTGTCGCGCTTGGGCGTGAAGCATCCTCGCCAAAGCCTCGCGGCGGGCTCTTGCCTCTTGATGCACTGGTTCAATACGACAGCTTCGCCTGATGGCAAAACTCAAGAAATAGCAATGGTTTTTCACAGAATGGCATTGCTGTATCCTTGCAATGGGACAAGTGCTGTCCTACATCCCATAAGCACTTCAGGGGCATTTTCTGAAATGTGATGATGACTTCATGATCCTGCTGGCTCTGTGAGCACATCGGGCAAGAAGTGGTCTGCAATATAAAGCCTGCGGCCGATTGGTCGGGCGGGATGTATAGCGGTGCGGTTAACTGAGCATGACCTTGCCGTCTCAAAGGAGAGGTCCATGACCAGTTTTGCCGAACTCAAGCTTGCCGAACCGATTCAGAAGGCTCTCGCAGAAGAGGGTTACACCACGCCTACGCCGATTCAGGCCGGGGCCATTCCCTATCTGCTGGAAGGCCGTGATCTTCTGGGTCTGGCCCAGACCGGCACAGGAAAAACCGCAGCATTTGCTCTGCCGATTCTGAATCATATCTTTTCAAACCGTCGTCCTGCGCCGCCTAAGGGCGTTCGGGCTCTGGTTCTGGCGCCGACACGAGAGCTGGCATCCCAGATCGGCGAAAGCTTTGCTGCTTACGCACGGCACATGAAATTTTCCTACGCCGTCGTGTTCGGCGGCGTAGGGCAGGGGCGGCAGATCGAGGCAACGCGCCGCGGTGTGGACGTTCTTGTGGCTGCGCCGGGCCGTCTGCTTGATCTGATCGGGCAGAAATATATCGACCTCTCAAGCCTTGAAATTCTTGTGCTTGATGAAGCCGACCGCATGCTGGACATGGGCTTCGTGCGCGACATCCAGCGCATCATGGCCCTTCTGCCCAAGCAGCGTCAGACCCTGCTGTTCTCGGCAACCATGCCGCCGTCCATCAGCGATCTGGCGCATTCGCTGCTGAAGGACCCGGCGACCGTTCAGGTCACACCTGAATCCAGCACCGTTGATCGCATCAATCAGGCCGTGATGTTCGTTGATTCGAACAGCAAGAAAGATGCGGCTCTCATGCTGCTGGAAAGCCCGAGCGTTGCCCGGGCCGTGGTCTTTACGCTGATGAAGCACGAAGCCAACAAGGTCGCCGAGTTCCTGAACAAGAACGGGATCCGTGCGGAAGCCATTCACGGCAACAAGTCTCAGGGTGCGCGCGAGCGCGCTATGGCGGGGTTCCGCAGCGGAGCCATCAAGGCACTGGTGGCCACCGATATCGCGGCGCGTGGTATTGATGTGGACGAGGTCAGTCACGTCTTCAATTACGACCTGCCCAATGTTCCGGAATCTTACGTCCATCGTATTGGCCGGACCGCACGTGCCGGACGTGAGGGTTGCGCAGTGTCGCTGTGTGATGCCGAACAGCGTGCATGGCTCAAGGATATCGAAAAGAAAATCGGCAAGCCTATCCCTGTCGTGACCGATCATCCTTTCCATTCCGAAGAGGCACGCCTTTCCACCCAGCGTCCTCCCGTTCTTGGCGGGGGGCGTGGTGGCGGCGGCGGAGGTGGACGCCGCCGTTCGGGACCTCCGTCAGGTGGTCGTCCGGGTGGCGGACGTGGAGGCGCTCCCAGCCGTAGCGGTCATCGTTCCGGCCCACGCTGATCTGTCTTTGAAAATATTTCCTGAAAAGCCCGCTTCTGCACAAATGCAGGAGCGGGCTTTTATATTGCTCGGGTCCGCATCAAAGACCATTATTCTTATAGAGTAGGGAATTTCATTTTAATAAATAACAATGACTTCTGTCGGTTCATGCCAACTCTATCGCCCGGGTTTGACCTGACCAGCATGAGGATCGATAGATACCAGCAGAAATGGCTGGTGACTGCGGGATTGCCCCTGATGGAACATCGGAAGACGGTCCAGTTGCGCGACGGGCAGCCAGAGACGACTGTCCGGGGCAAGACAAGGGGCATCCGCCCAGTGCAGACGTAAATCCGAGAGCAGTCTCGTGATCTTTCCGGAAACGTCCCTTCGATAGACGCCGTCATCCTTCAGGTTGGTAAAGTAGAGATTTCCTGCAGCATCCATGGCGCTGCCCCCGACTGGAGGTAAATCTGCCCAAGGCTTTACAGCCTCAGACAGATCGGTTGATGACACATTGGGATCGTCAAGAAGTGCTGTCGGAACTTGAGACCAAGGCCCTTCAAGCGGTCCGAAATACAGCCACTTCCCGTCCGGACTGACTTCAAGCGGATCGACATTCACCAGAAGCGGCTGATGCGGACCGTTCTCCACGACGTGCCCATCCATGACAATCGGCCGATCTGTCCGTGCGCGTGTGGAAACATCGTTGTCCAGAACGCGGCGTGCCTGGCCTGTCTTGATATCAAGAACGATCAGCGCTGCCTCGCCCGCATCCGTCAGATAAGCATGCATCCCGTTGAAACGGATATCGTCGATATAACTGCCTGCCTGCGCGATTTCTGGGCCCAGAGGATAGATCCGCAGCACATGACCTGTTGCCGGATCAATACGGACCAGTTTCGCTGCCCCGGGTACGGGTGGACCTCCAAAAGACGGAGTTCCCGTATCAACAACCCAGAGCGTGCCGTCAGGAGCAACATGGAGAGCATTGACGCTGACAAACCGATGCGTCGCATCCCGTCCGGATTTCCAGCCATTCCAGTCAGCATCCGGAAAAGGCTCTATCTCTCCATTTTTTGTCAGAAGACCCACGGCCGGTCCGGAAAATCCGCTCCAGCGAGGGCCTGAGACAAACACATGACCGCCAGCAAGCGCTACGGCGTTCCAGTCCATGGCCGTAGTGGTTGCCTCAATCCTGATGGTCTGGGCATGGGAAGGATCAGGATGCCCGCATACCCCAACGAAACCCGTGAAAACGGCAATGGCGATCCTGCGCAGGCCTCTTTTAGAGAAAGCCTGCTGCCGATTCTGTTTCATGACTCCCATGATGTCAAATCCCTGCAATAAAGCCGGACGGCGTACCTTCGGCAGGATCCACGAACACCACGTCGTCTGGAGCCCGTCGCGGCGTATCGATGGCCAGAAAAACGACTGGATGGCTCAGAATGCGGGGTACGGCATGCACGGCCCGACGGGGGAACACCAGAAGATGGCCGGGGGCAAACGGCGCCTCCTCCTTGGGATCATCAATCCAGAATGTGCCTGTCCCGGAGAGGACATGAAGCACTTCATCGCACTGGGTATGATAATGCGGTGGCACATCCCGGTAGATCCGGAAGACCCGGATACTGGCTTCAGGCTTGTCGGTCAGATAGGTGTCCAGCAGCATCGTGTCCGCCGTTTCGGGAAACGCCGCCGCAATTTTATTGAGATCGAAGCGACCTCCCGTCCGGTTCAGGGTCATCAGATGCTCTTCGTCATTCATGAGGTTTGCCCTTCGCAAGCGCTTTGACTGTTTTCGTCATCGTTTTCTCCGTTCAGGCAGGAAAACCTTCGAGCACGATCTTGCCTTTGGCCTGACCACTCTCGATCAGAGCGTGAGCCTCTCGCAGATTGGCGGCGGTGATCGCGCCAAGATTTTTGCCGAGGGTCGTACGGAGACGACTTTCGTCTATAAGGCGCGACACCTCGTTCAGGATTTTCCCCTGAGCGCTGATGTCTGCCGTTCCGAACAGTGAGCGGGTGAACATCAGCTCCCAGTGCAGGGACAGGCTTTTGCGCTTGAGCGGTGCGGCATTGAGTTCAGCCGGATCATCAATCAGGCCGAAATGTCCCTGAGGGGCAAGAAGTTCGACGATCTCTGCCAGGTGTTGATCCGTCTGCGTCGTAGAAAAGACATAGCCGGGAGCGCCCGTAGGAAGGCCAGCAACCTGTTCCGCAAGAGCCTTGCTGTGATCGATTACGTAATCTGCCCCGAGAGATGTGACCCAGTCCTGCGTTTCGGCGCGCGACGCCGTGGCAATGACCGTGATATCGGTCAGAACCTTGGCCAGCTGGATCGCCATAGAACTGACTCCACCTGCACCCCCGATGATCAATATGGATGGGGTCGTTCCCGGGACAGACCGACGAATGTCCAGACGATCGAAAAGCAGCTCCCAGGCGGTGATCGCCGTCAGCGGTAAGGCTGCGGCTTCGGCCCAGTTCAGGGGGCGGGGTTTGCGACCGACAATCCGTTCATCGACCAGATGAAATTCGGCATTGGTCCCCGGACGATTGATCGCACCGGCATAAAAGACCTCATCGCCGACAGAAAAATCCGTGACGTCCGGTCCGGTTCCAACGACAACCCCTGCCGCATCCCAGCCCAGAACACGCCACTCGCCCGCGTCCGGTGTTGCATTGCGGCGGACTTTTGTATCAACCGGATTGACCGACACGGCCCTGATTTCCACCAGAAGATCCCGGCCCGAAGGGACGGGTTTCGGCAGATCGATATCCTGAAGGGACGCCGGATTTTCGATGGGAAGCGGCGTCTGATAACCGATGGCCCGCATGATGTCTGCTCCTCTGTTGAATGAGGAGAAGAGTGAGCATTATGCTGTTTGCAGACAAGAACGCACTTTTAACGCCCATAGTGTCGGAAATGATACCGTTATGACCCGCATCCGCCATCAGTCGCTCGATTGCAGCCCCGGCTGCGCTGTTGAAGCCACGCTTCAGCTCATCGACGGCAAATGGAAAGGCGTGATCCTCTATCACCTGCTTCAGGGGACATTACGCTTCAACGCCATCCGCAAGCGACTGCCCAATATCACGCAGAGAATGCTGACAACCCAGCTTCGCGAGCTGGAGCGTGACGGGTTCGTGTTACGGACGGTCTACCCGGAAGTTCCGCCAAAGGTGGAATATAGCCTCACCCCGCGTGGGCAGACCCTCAAGCCCGTCATCATGGCTCTTAAGGCCTGGGGCGATGAGCACACAGAGTTCAGGTATGGTCCTAAGATATGCGCAGATCAGGACAGCATGCTCTCTCCTGCCGCTAAAGGTACTGAATAATTGCTCAGCAGTCATTCGGCTAATGGCGGAATTGGAGGCGTAAGCAGCAGGTCTGCTTACGCCTTCATTAGAGACATCGAAGTGGCGGTGGTTACCCGAAAGCCGACATTGTTAGGCGGAGCGCGATAGACCGAGTTTGGGACATTCCTGCCGTTCCGGAACGATATTTCGAACAGCAACTGTCGCCAGAAACGGACATTCAGCCCTGCGTACCGGCATCGCAGATCGACAGAAAATGGGCCGGGTGCCGCCGCGTCGTGGGACAAATCCGTCATTACCGCCCGGTTCGCCAAATGTCGGCTTCCAACACGAGCCGACATTCGCGCGTTCGGTCCCCTGGGCTCATTGACCGAGTAAGGCTGGCCGATCGTAGGCGGACAGCTGAAGATGCGATCCTTGTTCGGCGTCAATCAACCTGCCGCAGTTGCGATTACGAAGTTTCGGTCGTTCCGCCCAAGAAAGCGCTCCCGAACTACGGACATTGGTTCATGTGCCCCCGATCAGTCATCCAAAAACTCCAAGTCGTAATAAAACCCAGCCTTATCAGTCTACACCCAAAGCTTTGAACACCGCGTCAACCGGATCGGAATAGAACGAAGTTTGAAATTTGGCGAAGAGCTCACCAGGTATTGATGGAATGTTGGTAACACTCGACATAGGCAGCAACACACGCTTCGCGCCGCTGTCGAAAGCGAGTTGCATACAACCTGCCAGATTCTCCACTGGCTTGATGTTACCTCCAAGACTCATGTCGCCCAGCACGACAAGCTGCCCTTCAAGTGGCTTCTGCAAGATTCCAGAACAGGCAGCAATGAAACCCGCGAGCGTGATCGACGTCGTCGCACCGCTATTTTTTTGCAGTTCAACCAAGTGCACGTGGTAGTCGTGCTCGCTTGCCTTCGCGGCACTGCTGATGCGAGCGATATTGGCTCGGAAGAAATCAAAGCCGACCTTGAGTGCTTCTCGCGCAGAGCTGCTGGAGCCAATCCCGGAAACGGCAAATTTGCCGGCTCCGGCGGTGATCTGGGTTTCGAGCCGATAAAGCCCCAAATGGCCACCGCTCCCTGTCCCGATGGTGTGAAGTACGCCGGGATTCATCGGGCCGCCAGGGATTAGCTTGCCGCCGCCTTGTTCCGGCACCGAGATGAAGCGCTCCTCATGGCTTTCCTGGTCGATATAGGAAAAATGAACGTCGAAGAACTCCATTCCGCCGATCTTCTTCAACTGCTCCTTTACCCGGCGTCGTGTTTCGAGCGCATACTCAAGGCATTGGCGGACGTCTTCCTTGTCATAGGTGGCATCCGGGAAGAGCAGTTTGAGAAGCCCGGAGACCGTTTTGCGAACCGCGATCGTATCGCGCTGGTTGAGATTATTTCCCAGTTTGAAGAAGCGGTCGATGGCATCAGCAAAGCTGCGCTTCCGCATTTCGCGCATGAGTTCGGCGAGATAGTCAGTGATCAAGCCATAACGGTTTGTGAAAAATTCTGGCCGCATCTTTGGGACTTCCCAGCCAGGAATATAGGCGTGAAAGCGGTCAAAGAACGCGCTGTCAATCATGGTTTGTGGGAATGGCGACAGGAGGTGGCTCGTCTTCACCAGGGTGTCGACCGACTGATTGATATTGCCCACGAATACCATGCTGGCCGAGGCAGAAATCGAGTCACGCCCACGCGCGAACGAGCCATTCGCCATGTAGCCCTTCATGATCTGGACACCGTCGGGATCTTTGAAACTGATGCCAGCCACTTCGTCAAAGGCGACGACATCCCACATCCCTACGAGCCCGACCTGGCGACGAGACATATTGTAGAAGAGGTTAGCGACAGTAGTCTGACCGCCCGACACCAGAATGCTGTTTGGACTCACCTCTTCATAGACATAAGACTTGCCGGTGCCGCGCGGGCCAAGCTCGCACATGTTGTAATTATTCTCGACGAACGGAATCAGGCGAACCAACAGATGCCAGAGCGTGCGCTCATCGAGCACGGTTGGTTCCATCCCGGTCGAGCGTGTCAGCGCGTCGATCCATTGCTTCGTGGTGAAGTGCCTCCGGGCCTGGAAAAGCTCTTCCATGTCCATATTGGGCATTTGAATTGGCTTGAGGTCTGCCACCGAGAAGGGGGAGCCCTTCCGGCCCTCCTCAAAAAAATAGTGAACCGTGATGATGCACCAGATCCCGCCGGCGAGCAGCTTCTCGTTCGCCTTGACAAAGCGCGTGTCAATTTCCGCATCTTTGACGCCTAGATTGGCGAGCATGGCCTCGTAGACGTCGCGCTTTTCATTAAGACGGACGCTGACCTTGTCGATGATCTTATAGCTACCGCGTTCGCGGATTTTCGATTTGATTTTTTCTGCCTCATCGGGGCGCACATAGTTTTCTGCCAGGACGCCTTTTACCGTCTCAAGGCCGTCGCGGATCGTTTGCTCGTCGTCGGACGCGCAATAGCTGCCCAGCAGATATTCGAGGACGTACGTCGGGACATTCGCCCCCTCCTTGACGAGTTTGGTCAGGTCCTTTCGAACGACCTTTCCGGCAAATTGCTGGACCAGCAGCGCATCGACATCGTTCTCGGTGTCAGGATCAGAAGTCATTTTCGAAAGCCAGACTGATGGTGACGGAATGGGGAGGGAAGAGATCCAGTTGATCGTCGGTGTCGCGGACGATCAACTGGTATTTCCTATGCGGGTCAAACGACTGGTTGGCCAGCGTGAGCCAGACGTCTTTTTTCCAGAGGTTCATGTCCTTGGCGGTGGAATCGAAGGCAATGACCTCAGCGTTCGAAATCTGTTGATCGCCATCGTAGAGCGCAATCCTTGCCATGACCGGTTGCACGCGGTCGGATGCGGCTTCCGTCTGCGTGATCGTGAAGCGGTGGCGGGATGTGGTGATCCGGGTGCTATGGAACAGCGCGGCCAGACCCACCTTGGTGACACGGGTCTTTTCACGCCCTCTGCCTTCGCCACGCGCGTAATTGACGCGCAGCAGGGGAACGCACACTTCCTGCGGCATCGCACCGCCGTGGACGAAACGGCTCCCTCCCACAAAATGAAAGCGGTTGATCCCTTTGGGAACCCAGAAGCCCATATCCGTGCTGGCCTTGGTCGTGGCGGCGATATCGCCACTGATTGCGCCAGCATTGTCGCCGAGACTGGTGCCGATCAGGTAACGCTTCTTCGCGATCACGGCGCCGTCGGGCCGAGTTTGAATGGCGTTCTTGTGGCTGTCGCCGGGAGGTGCGCTCTGGAACAGAAAGCCGTGATCGGCAGTCACAATAGCGCGATTACAATTGAAGGTGAACGCGCGGCGGACAAGCGCCGAAATCTCATCGATCGTCGTCCGCACGGCGATGAAGGTCTTTTCTTCATTGCCTTTGTCTGCGGTCAGGTCGATCTGGTCGTGATAGACGTAGATCACGCGATAGGGCTTGAAGAAGGCCTTGCCGTCCTCCTTCTTCATTTCCATCAGATCAGATGCCTTGACCGCAATTCCTTCCACCGGTTCGAGAAGCTTCTTGCGCGCCTCCAAGCTGCTGGATGATTTTCCGTCGACCTGCACCGAGCCATCCGGGGAATAGGCCAGTTTCGCGTGCGGCAAGAGGGATGCCATGCCCAGCGCGGTATAAGAGGGCAGGACGCCGAGCATCCCTTCCATCGTCGCTTGATAGCGATCGGTTCCCCGCATCGCAGCGAACAGCTCCTGTGCGGCCTCGTACCGGAATGCGTCCGATATGATCACGACCACCCGTCGCCCGGGGTCGGCATCCAGAACCGGCTGCACCTCACAGGCAAAGAAATCATATTGGTTGGTGACGCCCGGCAGTCGCCAGGCGGGTAGCAATTCCGACTCTACCTGACTCGTCCACAAGTGGCCGAGTTCGGCCAGATACCAGTTTCCGTAGACGTCCTCGATGTGGCCGCGCAGGTCCTTGAGAATGTCCCAGTTTTGACCCTCCGTCACGTCCGCTGCTTCGCCAAACAGGCGATAGAGCTGGTCGAAGCGATAGAGGCGCTCGGTGTACAGCTTCCACGTTTCAGCCGCTGTGTTGCTGCGAAGATGCACCCCGATTTCGCCCTTGAGCGCGAGAAACGCACCCGCGTGGATGATCGCATCGTAGACGCTGTTCAGGGCTGCGCGGGGCGCGTCCTCGGTCGACGGTTTTTCGGCGTTGGCCCAATACGCATTCTGGCGACTGCGTGCGATGTCTGTGATCCGCGCGGCATTGACCGTCTCGGAAGCATCTAGGACCTCGCGCACAAGCAGCGATGCCAATCGCTTCTCGACATCGAGGAAACTATGAACCATCTCCAGATCGGCTAGCGCGAAGCCGCTCAGCTGGCTCTTGATGCGCAGATCGTCGGCAATGACGGCGGACAGAGTATCATAGGAGCGCTGGTAGCTGCTGGAATCGCGCCATGCGTCCATGAACACGACCGCGTTGGAGCCGCCGCCATTGGGCAGCACCAGGTGCATCAGCGACGCCGGAACCCTGCCGGTCGCATGGCGGGCGAAGTCTGTGGCGAAGAGGCGCAGCAGCAGGTTGCGCAGGTTTGGCCCGTCATCGGCATAGCGGAACTCTTGCGCGATAAAGTCCCAGAAGGCCTGCTCAACGCCGTATCGCTGGAACTCGACGAGTGTTTTGCCGTCTGCCGCCAGATTTTGGGGATCAAGCTCGGCCAACAAAATGCGTAGAATCTGTGAGAGCTGCGGCTGCGGGGCGCGGGCCAGCACTGCCATGATCTTGAGGTCGATCTGATACGCGCCATCGCCCGGCGCGATGAATCGGATAAGCTTGTCCATGCGCTCCCGGCTGGCAAAGAAGCGGGCGCGATCGGAGACGTGGGATTTGAGCGACAGCTCATCGACCAGACTCAGCTCGCGCAGGATCAGCGTGGATTTGTCTGCTGCAAAGGGCGCCGCCCATTTGCGGATGTCGAGCAGCATATCGTGCGCCGGATCCGGTGGCGCTCCCCGCTCATAGATCAAGAAGCGCGCCTTGGGCTGTTCCAGCAGCATACGCACTTTCAGGGCAAGTGTGGACTCGTCACCAAGACGGAGCGGCGTCACACCGTCTTCGTGGCAGCTTTCCAGGCTCAGCTTGTCCAATTCCTCAGAGAATTCTCCGTCGCGGTCCTGCCACCAGACGATGCGATTGCCCGCATGGTCATGGCCGCCGCTGTTGAACAAGCGCGTCAGATGGGCATGGATATGGGTCAAATCCACGTTTACTCGTCCTCCCCCTTTTTCTTCGGGCAGACCTTTTCCTTGAAGGCGAGCAGATTACCGAACTTGCCGTAATTGACCTTAACACCCTCGTTCAGATCGAGCGCAATGCGCTGATCGGCCAGATGGTGTAGCTCCTCGTCGAAGGCGCGCAGTTCGATCAGCTGCTTGGCAAGTTTGTCCTTGTCTCGGCCCTTGCGGGTCTTTTCGGCCGAGGATGACGAGGCCGTGATCTCGGCGTCCAGATCGCTAATCCGCTGCTGTAGCTTGCCCATCAGAGGCGTGACATGGTTGGTGCGCATCCTCGCTAGTGTGCCTTCATTATAGCGGTGGAGATAAACCAACGCCTCGAACGCCTTTTGTTTGCCGGAAGAGAAAAGCCAGTAAATCGGTCGGTTCTTATAGGTCTGCAGGTGGTCCTTGTAGAACTGCTTGGACAGGTAGGCGCGCAATGCCGCGCGCGGTTCGCCGACCTTGCCCATATTGAGGCCGTCCATCACAGTGGCGAGCGTTTCCACAAACGGTATGTCGGGCCAGGCTAGGCGAAGGAATTCCTCGATCCGAATGACGGCATCATCGAGGAACCACTGCTCTTCTGTTAGCGGAATAATGCCGTCATCGTCCGCTGCGAATGCACCATAGCGCGTGGGATCGAAGTCCACGCCGCCAGAATGAGCATAGATCAAACCCGGCTCCGCCAGAGAGTAGCGGCCCATCATGCAGCCTACCGCGTAAGATATAAACTCCCGGATCATATCTGAAATTAAACGGGTTTGGTAGCCTTCATGATCTAGATCTTTGTCGTATCGGAAATATGGATTTTTCTTGATTGTTATTTCTCTAAGCGGAACATCAGAAGAAATTTCCGATTCAAGTTTATATTGTTTTATAAAGAAAGCATTATTTGCCTCTTCCAATTCCTTAATCGTGTGAATCCTATCGGACCAAGAAGATAATACTTCGGATATTGAATCGGCAATACACTCAGCGCCCGCGTCTTCTAGGACTGGATGACGGGAGAAATCCCACGATGTTTCAAAGGAGTCCCAATCCATCTTCGACAGATCGATCAAAGATGAGACATTTTCCCTGAGTATTTTTTGATTCCAGATTGGAAGTTTCCGGACGTCACCAGTAGTGAAGTTCGTGGTCGGGCAGAGCATTCGCGAAACGGACTGATTAATTTTATTGTTAAGGCTCCCAATAATATCCAAGATAGAAAAATCGTCTTTCGAATTTTCGAAAATACCCGAACCACCTTGGTCGAATAAAAATCCTTCCGGTAGGTATCTAACGGCAAATCCGTTATTGGAAACAACAGTCCATGTTGCACCTTCTTTAAAATACTTATCTTTGCTTCTTAGATTTGCGGAATTATCTTTTAGATCTGATCCGGAGTTCGCGTAGTTGATCACATGTTCGTTATTGCCGTACCACCGACGAAACTCACCGCCCTTCGCGATCGGATACCAAAAATCGGAGTCCTTGTTTTTTACCTTGAAATCCCTCGTGGACACTTCCCACCAGAAATGGATGTATTTATCAATGTTCCCTCCTGTATCAAGGCCCTTGAATGCACGCTCACCCAGTTGATCTGCATCGCTTAGGACTTTGATAAATCCCGGCGATGCCCAATAGGCAATTGCCTGTCCGGGTATCTTGTTGAAGACTCGCATCGACGCTTCGTAGGCCAGAGCAGGATCGTTCTGTTGTGCATTCTTAAACTGCGTCTGCTTCGCCGTCTCGGATTCGCCAGCCGTTAATCTAAAAAATCTGCTGACATAATCTGGAATATGATTACGGTTTATGGTGCACGCGGTTGTCGATACAATTGCGCCGCCAATGCTATCGAAGGCTCGCGTACCAAGATGCGCCATCGTTCTTACTGTTTGTCGGGTCAAGATCTTCGCGCGGAGTTCCTCATAGGAGCTCAGGAACATCCAGCTTTGCATGGTTATGATTGCCACAAGGCCGCGGTCAGCCGCTAATTCTAAATTTCTTTCGATGAAAGCGGCGAAAAGGTCAGACTTCCCAGAGGGATATCGCTTCCCGACGAACCCTTTCAAATTAGCGTTCATGCCCTTGCTACCCATGTAGGGGGGGTTCGCCACCACGCAATCATAGCGACTACTAAGCAGGCGCGCCTGCGCGACCAAGGGGCGCAAGGTGTCTTGCGCATCCGCCTGCGCTTGCCGTCTCAACAAGTCACCGGTCAGCGGCTCGGCCAGCAGAGTTTCCAGCGCTGATAAACTTTGCGTCACAGCTTCTGGTACGGTGATAAGCGAGCCGAAAGTCTTTGCTCCGCCAAATAGCGCGACTAGTGTCTTGATCGCTTTGGCTTCTGGCGATGTTGTTTGCGGGGCCGCCAATGTCAGCTGGGCTAACGTATCGGGGAGCAAGTCCCCGCTCGGGACCATCTCGAACCGCTCCTGCTGCAGCAGCGCCTTGGCGAGTGCATCGGCATCCAGCCCGGCGCTGTCCTGTAAGGCCAGTACGTTTAGCACAGGCGGATTGTTGAGGATGCTGCGATCATCGGCGCAGGCCTTCATCAACAGCGCGAAGCCTGCCATCTGCGCGGCACGGTCATCGATATCGAGCCCGAACAGGTTCTTTGTCAGGATCGCGCGGGCCGCTTCGCGTTTAGTGTAGCCGCGCTCCCGATAGATGGCACGGAACAGGTCATAAGCCTCAACCAGGATATGGCCCGAGCCAACCGCCGGATCGATCAGCGTGATGGCTTCGGGATCAAGCTGTTTGGGCGTAATTGCATCGAGCTGGGCCTGGACCTCCGTAGGCTGCTCGGCCGGAGCAAGGTAATATTCCATGCCCCCCCGGATTGCACTTTCAGGGTAGGTTGCCAGCCATTGCGCGCCGAGGCTGTTCTGAACCATGTATTTCACAATCCAGTTGGGCGTAAAAAGCTGGGTGGCGGCTGGAATATCTTCCGACTTCACCACCTTGCCGATCACCTGATCCTTCTTTTCGGAGATATAGAACTGGTAGAGCCAGCCTATGATCTCGATCGCCTGCCACTCCGGCTCGGCGATACTGTTGACCAGCTTTCGGATGATGCTGTCAGACTGCAACAGGTTTTCCGGCAGAAGCAGCTCGGTCTCGTCGTTGATTTTCTCGAACAGGAACGGCATGGAGCGGTGCAGATCATTGCATTGGGCGATCAGCAGCTTGCGATAGATCTGCTCGTCCTTAGTGCCGTCCAGTTTGAGCTCGACAATCTCGTTCCGATCGAGACCGGGAAGCGCGATTATTGCAGCCTTCTCCAGCAGTTCCGGCTCATCATGGCCCGCCGGGTGAGACAGGACGCGGCAACCGTGATCGAAATAATGGTGCAGTTCCATGTACCGAATGGCGAGGAACCGGTTGAACCAGGTATAAGCGACGGCCTCCATAACCTGCGCGAAGCCGTCCCGCGCGATGCGTGCGATGAGTTGCCCGCGCTGGGCCGCCACCAATCGGGGATATGCTTTCCCGTTCAGGACAAAAAGCTCGCCCTGAATGTCGCCGGTAGCGCTTCCCGCCTTGGTAATGCCGAACTGGGCAGCGCGGTTCGTCATTGCCTGAATGAAATCAAGCCGAGCCTGCGGGGCATATTTTTTCAAGGCGTTGCAGTTGGAAGCCATGGGAAGCAGAACTTTCAGAGGATTTCGATGCGGACGTTGCTAGCGATGGCCTCTTCGAGCTGCCGCCGCAGCGCTGCGAGATACTCGTCAACGTCCTCACGCGTTTCGAGATAGGGCTTTGAAGCGGGCAGTCTGGTCGAAATCTGCCGGCGCGGTTTGAAGTTTTCCGGCGCACTGACCTTGGGCGCTGGCGCAACCGGCGTCGCGCCGGGCTGCTTGACGATCGAAGGCTCGGTCGGCGGCGGCGTTGCAGAGGCCCGCTTTGCGGCTTCGACCACCTTCTCGATATCGGAATGCGCAAGCTTGGCGGCCTCTGCCGCCTCCTCGATCAGGTTGCTGATCTGCCCGGTGTTGGTTTCAAACTCGATCTGTTTGCGGATGTCCTGAATCGGCTTGAGGCATTTGTTTGAAAAGTCGGCATCGACGCCGATGCCCGTCAGATCCAGCCGCAGGGTCTCGATCTGCGGGTCAACCTTGGCAAGTGCCTCTGCCCGCCGCTCGGCGATGACGGTTTCATTTCGGTCCCGCAGGGTCTGGATAAGCGGAGCACTTTCCCTAATCCGGCCATAGGGGCGCGGATCGTTCAGGATGGAGCGCACGGTGGACAGCGCTGCCGCCGCTTCGGGGTCTCGGTTCAAGAAAAATGCGTTGGGCTCAAATTCGCCGCGGAAGGCCGACCGCAGTGCTTCCCATTGCGGTTTTTGCTGCGTGTAGAATGTTTCCAGGCGCTGGAAGCGCTCCCCATAATCCCCAAGGTCGACCGCATGCGCCTTCGCGTGACCGAGGAAGCCGAAGCTGTCGCGGTTGGCGAGCAGCTTGTTGAGCATGCCCTGCAGATCGGCGATTTCGTCTGAACCGGGATATGCCCCTGTCGCTGCCAAGCCTGACCATTGGGCCAGGAGCTGAGATTGCTTGGCAAAGCGATCGCGCAGCCAATTGTGCAGATCATCTTCGCCCTCGGGAGCCGCGGCCCCAAACAGGTCACGAGCCATAACGCGGACCGACTGGATGTCCGCCTTGTCCACCGTCTTCCGGCGTGACAAGCTGACCCGGTTCCATTTGTTTGATCCGTCGATTTGGGCGTAAACGTCGCTCGCCTGAAGCTTGCCACCGTTGGCGTGCAATTCGATTTGGCCAGCCTTGAACAGTCGGCAGACGAGCAGCAAGGTGTCGAGCTCCTTCCAACCATAAGGGTGCCGCGCGAAACGCTCGGTGATAAGAGACCCGAGATTGACCGACTGACTGCGCCCGCTGAGCAGCTCGACATATTCCAGCACTTCCTTGAGCGCCCTAGCATTCTGGCTGCCGCCAAGGAGATCAAGCTCTTCGCCGCTGGGGTCGGCCAGCACGCGACGCAATTCCGCCAACTGATCCGTCGGAGAATGCTGAATGAAGGACAGCTTATTGTAGCTGTTTTCGACGAGGTATCGCAGCGCGGCATAGACCGCGACCTTCGGCGTGCCAGGAAAGCTCTTCTCGTTGCCCAGCACAAAAAATTTCGCTTCTTCCAGCATTTGCGAGAGCGAGGTGTTGATACGGTTGCGGCGTTGCGAGTTTTCCAAGCGCTTGTCGTCATGGATGCGCTTGGTTGTCTGTGGCAAGGAGCCATCAGATTTGAGGCGCAGATACGCCTCTGTTTTGATGTAGGCGATGATTTCGTCCGATAATTTCTTATCGTCGCGCAATTTGACCACCACCTGCCCGATGGAGCCACCCATGCTCAACTCGATGCAGCGTGCGTCGTTAAAGGTGCTGAAGTCGGGCGCGAGAGGGGTCAGAAACGAGAGGATCAAGCTCCCCTCCACCCGATTTCCAAAGGGTGTCAGATCGATCAAGCGAGTGAGATCGAAGTCCTTTCCGTTGGTGGCGTGGCGATAGCGGCGATCCCGCAATACGTCTTCGAAGATGACATCGCCAAGCAGGCGGTTGAGGTCCGCATGACTGAAGTCCTGATCCTTGATCTCCTTGTTGATATCCCGCTCTTCGTTCGTGAGGAAGAAATAGAGATCGCCATTCCGACTAATCAACGTTTCACGCTCGAGCCGCAGCAGGCTCTGCTCGATCTCGGACCTCAATGCTCGCTTGTCAGCGTCCACTTCGTCAACGAAAAACGTGACGAGATTGTCGATGTTGGCTGGAACCTCCTCGACATAGCGAATGAGAAACAGGGTCTTGAGAAGACGTGCATCGAAGTCGCTGCGATCTGCAATGTTCTCCACCCGGCCGATCGCTGTGCGAACGACACCTTCTAGAAAACTCTCGATTGCGGGGTAAAACGCGTCCAGCGGTACGAGCGCGCCGAGAGGCCTGTCTTTGATGGCCTTCGCGGCAGTCTGGAACGCATCCAGCATCGAGCGCTCACCTTTCGAGAGGTGACCCCCTGTCGCGCCAAACTGGCGGCTGGCTTCGAATATCTTCTGGACCAGCAGGAATTGGTATGGAGCGAAGGGGTAGCATTCGGCGAAGCCGTCCGCATCCGAGAAGGAACGAAGCGTGATGCCGGAATCTCGGAATGTGATCTGATTGCGCAAAATGTCTCCCTTTTCGCCGAAGAGCGCTTTCAGGGCTTCTTGGGCGGCAGGGGTTTTCTCTAGCAGACGTCGCTGGATCACCTCATCTGCGTTGGCTCCGGACAGTGAAAGGCGTGTGGCGAAGCGGCCCTGAATCTTCGAGAAATCCTTGCTGCGATCCTTCTCGAATGCTCCGCCTACAACCGCTTCAATGTCCTCCTGCGAGGTGACCACCACCCACGCGTGCCCGTCGCAAATAGTGCCAAGATTTTCGGTGATCGTCTGCAGATTCAGCATTAGCTGCGACTGGCCGCCAATGAACTGGCCCACCTCGTCGGCGAGGAAGACCAAGCGTTTTGCCCCGCCTGAACGATCGAGATACTGTCTGACCCACTTGGCAAAATTCTCGATGGTAAGGGACAGCCCCTTATCCAGATTATCAATCCAAGCTTGTGGATTGTCGATCCGTTGGCTGAGTACCTTGCTTAGCGCTGCAGCCACCTCCGAACCATAGAACTGGTACGAATCGCGCTCGGCTCGCCAGTCAAGATTATGATCTGCCGCCAGTACGTCGATAAACTCTTGAAACTTCCCTCTGCCGTCCAGGAAGCGTTCCATGTGGGCGACTTCCGGGTGATCCCCGCAGTATCCGAGGTGCTCGTTAAAAACCTTCAGAAAAACCTGGAGAATGGCATCGCGGCTGTGATTTTGTTCCGCCTTACTGTCGATGTTGAAAAGTATGACCTCGGATTGGGCGTTTGCCATTCGGCTCAGGTCGCCCTGAAAGGCGCTGTCGCCGGAAACCTTCTCAATAAAGAAGTCGAGGGGCAGGCGCTCGGGCTTGCCGTCTTCAACCACCGCATCATTGGCCAGCAGGTACGACAAGATCTTGATGAAATGAGATTTGCCCGATCCGAAGAATCCTGAGACCCAAACACCCATTCTGGTGGAAATCTCAGCATCGTTTTTGTTCTCAAGCCCCTGAAGGAAGGCGTCTACGAACCGGCGCAAATGCCGATCAACCTCTTTGGTGATCACATACTCTTCAAGCTCGTTGTAGGCCTTGTCGCGCTGATCGGCCTTGATCACGCCGTTAATAGACCGAGTGACGTCTTTGGCGAAAATGCTTTCAATATGCATGACTGTCAGTCCACCAATCTAAAGGCGCGATAGTACGGCGTTTCTTGCATGTCGCCGAAAAGCTGAAGGCTTTGTCCACTAAATCGACCAGGAAAAAACAGGACTAATGGTATATTTCCCAACAGAGGTTGGAGGTTGTTGAGCAGACTATGCGTCCTGATCAGGGGGTAGGCTGGACCGACGCCCGTCAAGAACAGCATGTCGAGCGGTTGCTCGGTAAATCTTTTCAGCAACGCAGCCGCCATTTTACCAGGCTCGAGCGGACCTTTGAGAGCACCGAGTAGCGCCGCGGCACCCTTGTTTTTCTCCATCGCCAATGACTTTGTGTAAAGGTCCCGCTTTCGGAGCTGAGCTATGGCGAGCTCAAACATGTTGACGACTCCAACATGCAGGTCGGTTTTCCGGGCAAGGTCATCAAGGAGCCATTCGATGTGACTGTTGACCAGTTCCTCCGACGCGCTCGGGTAGTCGAACGCGTAAAACGGCACGTCATTGCCGAGGCCGCGTCCGTGAAGAAACTCGTCCGATGTGATCCGGCCGCGGATCCGATCCAAACGCTGTTGCAGATCGCTCATATGAACGCCTGCATCGCATGCACGATTTCATCGCGTTCCCTCGCTCTGAGGTAATCCATGATCTCAGTTTGATAATGAACGACTTGCAGAGATGGTTTGCTACTCTCGGAAAGCATTCCTACTTCAGCTAGAATCTGGAATACGCTGTCACCTAATTTGTCGCTGGTCGACTGAGTCCACGCAGTCATGTCGGGGTCTCGCTCTCGGCAGGTTTCCACATAGTTTCGCCAGTGACGGCGGGTGAGCACGAGATCGCCGGTGCGAAAGCAATCGCGCACGGTGTGAACGAGAAAATCTCGCAGGAGGCAGCTATGTGCGATCGCAGCCGCGAAATTGGCTTGGATAGCCAGTGGCTTTGACCCGTCACGAACAAGCAACCAATGGTCGGACGTCATCGTGACGAGCCGCGCACGAATGAGGCTGGCTTGACGCTTGGCAGTACCTTGGGATGTTTTTTGAAGGACGTTCTCGACCTCAATTGCGGTCTTCCACGCCTTCGGGCTCACGTCGCTCAGCAGCAAGCCTGCGATAATGCGTGATTCGTAGAGCTTTAACGATCCTCCCGCGATGTCTGCCTTATAACTCAATCTGACGCCTCGTCGAATTCCCAGAGGCTGTTTATCAGATTCGCGGCGAATCTGAACCGAAAAAAGCGTGTTCTCGGCGTCTGAACGGCGGAACGGGCGCGCCTCGCCCGGAGCTGGGCACGCTGCTGCCGGATCGCTCGAGGGGACAGGTATGGCAAGTCTCGGCAGGAGCAGTCATTCATGCGCACGTTGAGGAACGGTCGCGTGCTCTCCAAACCGGCCATTCCGCTTTCCACCCATCGTGTCGATCGGCATCACCTGAACGTGGGGCGACTTTCGGTCATCCCTTTCCGATAACCGACATTCCGCTTTCCCTCGATAGTGTTGAAAAACTCATGGTGAAGAGTGAAAGTGTTGCCAAACCACTTCGGCATAAGTGCAGCTTTCTTGCCTCAGGTGGACAAGGCAGGCGCTCCGGGAGGTATCAGTTTCGCCATTTTGCGGAGATTTTGGGCAGCTGCGGCGAGATGGAACTCATCACGGGCGCCGTTTAGTCCTCTGAGCCTCAACCGATCGATCTTCAAAATGCGCTTGAGGTGAGCAAACAGCATCTCGACCTTCTTTCTTTCTCGTCTGGAGACGATATAGGCGTCAGTTAAGGCAATGTCGCGGGCCAGATCACGAGCGCCTTCATGGACGGAGCGCAGGACCTTACGACTGGGCTGATCGGGACAGCATTTCGGTTTGAGAGTGCATACGTCGCACGCGAGTTTCGACGAACGGTATCGAAGTAGGTTGTCGGGAGGGGCGTTTGGTCGATCCGAGTTGATCTTGCGCCACTGCTGCTTCAGTTCCTGTCCGCCAGGACAGACGTAAAGATCGTGCACGTGGTCATATGTGAAATCTCGGCGTTCGAAAGTCCCGTCCTGTCGAGCAGATTTGTCGAAGACCGGAATGTGAGGTTCTATGCCACGCTCATGAACCAGCCACGCAAGATTTTCAGCGGATCCATAAGCTGTATTCCGCAGCAAGCCTTTCGGGCCATATTCCAAATGTTTCCTGCGTACGCTCTATCATTCTGCGTTGCGCCGTAACCTCGGCCTGCCGGATGGCTGTCGTGGTTTCTACATCCATGATGACAGCCGATTTAAGGTCGATGAGGTAATTTGTGCAGTAGGCATAATAAGCAAGGCCACCGCTTGCAGCGTTCCAACGTGCCGCAGGATCGACCGGAGAGATATATTTTGGTTGCACGGGCGTAGCAGACCCAAATGCAGCATCGTCCAGCACCGAGAAATACTCCCGCACAGTACGATGGGCGGTCTCGATTGGCAGTTTATCTGGGCTCGGAACACTGCGCTGCCGATTAGCGTCGGCCTTGATCGTGCTGGCATCGACCGCAAAGCCTTCACCGCCCACCAGTCCCTTGGCGATGCACTGTCGGACGGTCATTTCAAACATTTGGCGAAGCAGATCACTCTCCCGGAAGCGTCCGTGCCGGTTTTTCGAGAATGTCGAATGATCAGGCACAGGGCCGTTGAGACCAAGGCCGCAGAACCACCGGTAGGCCAGGTTAAGATGGACTTCTTCACATAACCGTCGCTCGGACCGAATACCCATCACGTAGCCAACGATTAACATCCTGATGATCAGCTCGGGATCGATCGAAGGCCGCCCCGTGCCGCTGTAAAATGGGCGAAGATGCTCACGCAGGCCGTCCAGATCAACAAAGCGATCAATTGAACGCAAAAGGTGGCCAGCTGGCACACGATCTTCAAGACGGAACTCGTAGAACAGTTCCTCCTGTATTTTCGTTCGATCACCCATCATTTGCAGGGTCCTCCTGCGAAGAATGAATCAGTGCTTCACTCTCAAAGCAAGCGCGACTTTTTCAACACTATCCCCCCAAAGCTGACAAGCTTCTCCTCTCCAGCGTCCCTCAGAACCTGGAGAGCAGGATATTCCCCCGGCTGCGGGAGCGGCGCTCATACCCACAGCGGCGCAATACCGGAAAGACGTCCTGGGCCCACCGGCCATGCTCGGTGTCTTCCATAATGATATAATCGGGCCACAACTCTGGGGGCGCCTCGCGGAAAAACGGCAACAGCGCCCGGTCTTCGTAGCCCTCGATGTCAATTTTCAGAACATGCACGGCGGTCACATCGCAGGCCTGCAGAATGTCCAGAAGCGGACGGATCCGCACTGCAGCACCGTGCCCCGCGCCAATCCGACCGCCGCCAAAATCCCTGTTCACCTGCACGAGCTGCCCAGAGCCCTCCTGATCGCCCACGGCCACACGCAAGAGATCGGCCCGCATCCCGTTCAGCCTCATATTGGTCGTCAGACGCTCGAACAGGACTGGGTTCGGCTCAACGGCGATGACACGGGCTTCTCTCTGCGCGGCATAGAGGGAAAAGAACCCCATATTCGCACCGACATCCACAAACGTGCCGCCTTTGGGCAGATGACGCCGCAGCCATTTCAGCTCACGATGATTGTAGCACGCGCCACATACCGCCGATTTTGCATCCGTCTGGTTGTCCTGCGGGTAAAACCGTACTTTCAGCCCGAACAGGGTCGCATCGACAGGACCTGAGGCGCAGTCTCGTTTGAACCGTTCCATGAATGGCCGACGCAGACGGCTGTATCCCAAGGGCGTGTTGAAGAAGACTTTCCGGATCTTCTTCTGCACGTCCGTCAGCGGATAGGACCCAAAAGGCAGGGCACGCGCAGGGCCGTGTCCGTCCAGCACAACGTGCTCAGAAGACGGGTCTGGGTGTTCTGACATAAGAGATGATGACCGTATGGAAGGAACGACGCGGCTTCGACGAAGCCAGACGGCAGGGTCAGGACGTGCTGTGTCCGACGGACCGATCCGTCACAGTTTCCCGACCTCGCGGCAGAGCTGGAGCAGACCGCCCATCCGCTGCTGCAGCACGGCGCCCAGCACCATCACGCCCTCCAGCAGGCGTGCGCCTTCCGTATCGGCACGCAGACTCTCGAGGCGTCCTTTGAGCAGCGCATGCTCGATCTCGATCAGACGCAGCACGTCGTGCAGACCGGCATGCAGGTCCTCGAGGCCGGCTGGACGGGGTGGTGGCAACAGTGGATCTTCAGGCATGACAATCCCTTGGACAAAAATGTCGGTTTCATGCGAGGATCTGACGATGACGAGTCACGGGCCACGCAACATTTCGATGCCAAGAGATACGGTTTTCCGACTTCCATATCAAGCGGAATATCGTATTCATACCTCATTTCCGAATGAGGATCCTCTGCGTGCCCCGACATTCCAGGCGAAAGCGTAAACTCATGGACGACCAGATCCGCCTGATGCGCGAGCGCGGCGAGCGCCTCCGCGAAGCGGCCCAGAGTATTGGCATTACCCATGCCGCCAAGGCGGCGGGTGTGCCGTATACGACCCTGAGAGACTATATGAATGGCGGGGAGATGAAGTTCTCCGCCCTTGCGTCACTGGCCCGGATCTGCGGCGTATCCCTGGACTGGATCGCTTTTGGCACGGCTGGCGGCTCACCCTCCGGGGCGACAGCGGTCCAGACCACCTCGACCCGTCAGATCGTTGTGCCTTGGTATGATCATCATGAAGACGGTCTGCGCATTGGCCGCGACTGGTTGCAGAGCGTCATTCCCCGGGACCTCGCAGCCCTCTGCCTCATCAGCAATGCAGGCGATGCGATGGAGCCGACTTTGTCCTCAGGGGATCTGGTCATCGTGGACCGGAGCATCACGACTGTGACGGGTAGCGCGCTCTATGCCCTGGAGAGCGCTGGCGCCGTGCTGATCCGTCGCCTTGACCCCAAACTTGGTGGCGGGGTCCGGGTGATTGCTGACAATCATCGCTACCCGCCCCAGGATGTCGAGGCTGATCGCCTGGACTGCTTTAAACTGCTCGGCGAAGTGGTCTGGATCGGCGGCGTGCCTCATCCCTGAGGCGCTCACGATATACGGGAACCTGTTTGAATAAATAGGCGTATATCCGTATTGACGGCGCACGGGAAATCGTAGATCATCTGACTTGTTGAGTTCACTTTGTGTGCAGGGTCGTCCTGCCACACGGGAACTGCAAGGAGCTGGCGATGATGTCTCTGTCCCGTTGTGTCTTCCGGTCTGTACCCTGTTCTTGCCTGTCAGGGGGCGTCTGACATGGTCGTTTCTCTCCTTCTTGTCCTGATCGTTCTTCTCCTGCTGGTTCTGGCCCTAGGATCGTCGGTCAGGCTGTTCGCGTGGCTGAAAGCCCGCGACATTCTGCCGCCTGCGGCGCTGATGCTGGGCACGGCGTTGGTGATCCGGGTCGTCTTCCACGCCCACTGGGGGAGATAAGCGCGCATGACGTCTTCAACAGACGGTCTGTACAGCGAGGCGACCGAAGCAAAACGCGCGGCCCGTCTGGCTGCTTATCTGGAAGAGTATGGTGCCGAGGAAGACGAGACACGACTTCTGCTGCGATACGTCTCGTGGTTCGGAGTGGGTGCTTGTCTTTTGTGCGGCATCGCGCTGGCTCTGCCCTGGCATCCGCTCTTTGCGTTCGTTCTAGGCATGAGCTGTTGGACGGCTCCGCGAGAACCGCTTCTTCGTAAACTGAAAGCCGCTGAAGACCGCCGCAGGCTTCGCGGGCTGGACTGAGACGGTCCGTTCGTTTTTCGGCAGGTCGACCGCTTTTTTCCAATTGTCCCGTCATCGACTGTTTTGCAAAAAGAGCAAAGGATCCCGCATGTCTGTACGTCTTCTCAGAACCCTTGCCGTCACCCTGTCTCTCAGCGGGCTGGTCGCCCTGACAGGCTGCATCTCGGAAGGGAACGAAGCTCTTAAAAACGAAACCGGTGCCTCCATTGATCAGAAGATCCATGATGGCGTGACGACGAAGGACCAGATCCGGGCGCTGTTCGGAGACCCGCGCGAAAGCACGTTCACCGACAGCGGCCATGAGCAGTGGCGCTATGCGTTCACCAACGCTTCGTCTGACGCCGCCAATTTTATTCCGCTCTATGGCGACCTGCATCAGGGCACTCATGGCACGGAAAAGACCCTGACGGTGATCTTCAACGGCAATGTCGTCTGGCACCACACCATGAATGCCTCCGCCGTCAAAACCGGCAGTGGGTTGTTCTGAGGTTACATAAGAGAGAGCCCCCTCTGCTGTTACAAGCAGAGGGAAGCATTCAAGGAAAAGGCTGTCAGGTCTCCTTTTCCTCGTCCGCTGTGAAAACGCGGTCAGCCGTCATGTTGCACCAGCCGGACATTCCGCTCAGCGGTTCGTCCTCTGGTGGCGGAGGAACAGCCAGGCTGGACATCGCAACCAGTCGGTTCACTGGAAGTCTGGCCAGCAGGACATCCAGCAGGGTTTCGGCAGAGGCGAACCGGGCTTGAGGCCCGGACCTAGTCATCAACGGAATGTTTTCCGGCACCAGCTCGATGGCGGATAGCTGCAGCCCGAAGTCAGCCACCCACGGGCAGAGTTGCCGAAGGCCTCTGTAGAGACACAGATTGAACGGGGGCCGGTCATGAGGCCCGCCCATGAGACGCCTCAGAAAGTTCATGTGATAGCCCGCCAGAACCAGAGGCACCGGGCGTCCGACAGGCATCAGACTACGAAAGAGCCTGTCACTGATTGTCAGATGAGGACGGCCGTTCTCATCGAGACTTTCTTCGAGATGTCCCTGTCGGCAGGTGACCTCCGTGAGCCACGTCATCCCTGCGTCGTCCTCGAAGAAGCCTTCGCGAAAACACAGGGTGATGGAGGCGCCGTGAAACGGCACCTCCCACGCGGCTGGTGTGACGTCCATGAGACAGATCCGGCCAGCAGGCCAGCGCGGCAGATGGATCGGACCCTGGGTCATGACCTGCCTCCCGCGCGAAGCTGCGCTACCAGGGCGAGGAAACGCTTCTGTAACTGCGCTGGCTCAAGGAGGTCGTTGAGATACCAGATCTCGGGCGTAAGGCGCTGCTGCCGGTACACCTCCAGCCGTCGGTCAAACTGGGCCAGCAGATGCGCTTCCCAGTCATTGCGTGTCACGCGGTCCGCACCGCAGGCGCCCACGATCTCGATATGCATGACACGTGACCCGAAACGGATGGCGAAATCGGAATAGAACCGCGGCTGCTGCAACGGGTCGAGGGCGATTTCCAGATCCAGCGCAACATCCCGCGGAACAATGGGTTTGACGGCCTCATAGGCAATCCGTTCGAGTGCTGAATTCAGCAGGGTTCCGTCAGAAGCAACGCGGCCGCGGCTGGGCAGACACGGCCAGCGCTGCTCGACCCTGCGCAGGAGACCGGCCCAGACGCCGGGTTCTTCATCGCCGAGTTGCATCAGATGTCGTCCTTCTGGCTGGAGGTAGCGGAACAGACTTGAGGGCGGTTGCGCCTTCAGTCTGAAACTGATGTCGCTATACAGATCGAGATCGTCGTCCGTTGGCTCGAAGAAAGAGCGCACGTGACGAGACACGGTCGCCGCAGCGACCGGGGTTTTTGTGAGAAGCATGAAGCCTCCATATTTTCGGGGGATGAAATAAGAAGACAGGCCGACACTGTTCGGCTTGGCGGTGTCAGGCGTTACAGGCGATACGGGAGGCCGACCTCAGGACCCCGGGCAGTCCAGAGGCATTCGATCAGTCTTGCTGCTGCATGAATGCGGACGAGGTCTGAAGCCGGATGAACGCCCGAACAGTCTTCCGCTGCAAACCGGGCCAGAAGTTCTTCCGGATCATCTCCAATCCCTGCCAACTCTGGCGCAAGCCGGTGCATCAGATCGGCAAGGATCATGACCCGGGGTGTTTTCGTTAAGCAGGGCCCGAGCCAGGCCGTCTCCTGCGCCCCCATGAGCAGGACGAGATCCGGAAGAAGGTCAGCAGAAGAGAGGATACTGTCTGTGCCGTCCTCTCCCGCACTCGTTAAACCCGGCATGGGCTGCTGCAGGATCTGGTCCCGCAGAGCCTGTCTGTGTGCCGGGTCCTGATCGGCGGACAGAAAGGGAAACCACAGGCCCAACCGTTCAGCCACGGGCACGGGTTCGGACCGGGACAGGACAAGATCGTACAGACACACCGCACTCCCGCTTGGCCGGACCAGAGCGTCCGGGTGATCACGGGAGGAGACAAGACCCATCAGGCGGACAGCCAGGTCCGTGCGCCGGAAGGGCGTCATGTCCAGTCTCCTGCATTCTCGGTCAGTGCCCGGTTCAAACAACGGACTGTCTGCGCCAGAACGATCAGCGTGCCCTCAAGCCGCGTATCGCTGGTGAAGGCTCCTCGCTGTGCGATCACATCGCGCAGTGTGGGAAGAACAACGCCTGCCAGGACGGCATGGGCATCAAAAAGCGTGTCGAGTTCGGTGAATGACCTCGTCATTGCGAAAGGCTCCAAAGAGAAGAGAGCCCCAAAGAAAACACGAGAGAAAACCCTCGCTCTGGTCGCACAGCGACCATTCCAGCTCACGCCCCGCGTGAGCCCTCTGGGGGGAGGACCAGCCCGGTCCTCCCTTGCGAAGCCAAAAAAAACAACAGAAACCCTCTGATCATTTTCAGTCCTGAGACAGGGAGAGAAGCCGAGTTCTGCACCGCCGCCCGCAGGGCGGCGCGACCGCGGAACGGGGGCGCGTGCAGGTCCGGATGACGCGTCACAGCGTGATGCGGACGCCCTCAGCAGGGCACGAAAATGAAACGGTTTTAAGGGACTGTTTTGAAAGGGTTTTTGGAGCCTTGCTCCAAAAACCCGGTATCGTGCCATCTTAAGCGATCTGGCAGCACGATTTTATGGCGCAGTGCCATGCTTTTGAGCTGCTCATGGAATGGCGACATAGCGCATTGATGACGCGTCACTGAGATTGTGCGGACCGGTACGACGCAATCCGTGACGCGTCATTGGGCTTTTGACGGGCCTTCAGGCATCTGGATCTCCGATGTCAGAGTCTTTCCAGGTGAAGAGCGGCGCGCTGTCAGGATTAGGACGCTGAGGCTTTGCAACCGCCTCACTGGATTGCCCGGCACAGAAGCGTTCCCAGGCAAACATCATCTCGGCACGCCTGTTGAAGAGATCCCCGCGGCGATAGGCGGCCTCAACCTTGTCACCGATGGCATGGGCCAAAGCCATTTCGGCGACCTCGCGTGGAAAGTCGGTTTCTTCGGCCGCCCAGTCCCTGAAGCTGGAGCGCAAACCGTGGATCGTCACATCCTTCGTGCCTGCGGCCTGATGGAGGGCTTTGGAGACCGCGACATCGCTCAACGGCGAACCGACCCGGCCACCAGGAAAGACGAAACTGTCCTCACCGGAACGGGATCTCAGGGTCTGGACTTTATACAGCAGCGCCATCGCTCCGCTCGTCAGGGGCACACGATGCTCCCGCCCGGCCTTCATCCGCTCGGCCGGGATGGTCCAGATCTGTTTCTTCAGATCGATCTCCGACCACAGGGCCTTGCGGACCTCGCCAGAGCGGGTTGCGGTCAGGCAGACGAACCGTGCGGCCAGAGCTCCTACACCATGCTCGGCGCCGAGCCGTCTGTAGACTGGCGGGAGGTCGCGATAGGGCAAGGCGGCATGGTGCACCACCTTTGTGACTGCCGTGGGTTTGGGGAAAATGTTGGCCAGGTGCCCCCTCCAGCGGGCCGGGTTCTCTCCCTCGCGCCAGTGATGGCTCTGCGCGTAGTCCAGAATACGCTCTATCCGTCCACGCAGCCGTGTTGCGGTTTCGGTCGTGCTCTCCCAGATCGGTCGCAGGACCGCGAGCACGTCTTCTGTCTGGACGCTGCCAATCGGCCTCGAGCCGAGGACGGGATAGACATGACGCTCGAGAGAGCTGCGCCACATAGGGGCCGAGCGCGGATCTTTCCAGCCCGGCGCCTGTTCGGTGATGTACTGCTCGGCAACCTGCGCGAAGGTGCGCTCCTGAACGGTTTCTCCCTTCTGCCGGGCTTTCTCTTCCAGCGGGTCGATCCCCTCCAGAAGCAGGCGCCGGTTCTCGGCCGCCTTGAGCCGGACATCGGCCAGAGAAATATCCCGGGCGGGACCGAGTCCCATTTCCCGTCTTTTGCCGGTCTCAGGGCTTTTGTAGCGGAAGGTCCAAGCCCGGGTGTCGCCCCGGACGGTAATCCACAAATTTCCGCCATCGCCATAGACCCCGTCTTTGAGGGAGGCGACCTTGCGGACAGTCAGCTGGTTCGGCGGAAGCTTGCTCATGGCTTTTCAGTCCCATCTTCCGTCCCACCTTACGGGATAGGTTTCAATGCGTCTATCTGCTTCCTCAGGATGGCATGAATTTCTGTAAATCCATGAAAAACAAGGGTTATTACGCTGATCTGCTTTTCCGTGACGCCCTACATCGGCGGACACCCTCTCCGCCACCAAGATAAGTTTCATGATATCCCGTCACATTCGGTCCTGAATCTCGCAAGAGTGCGCGATATTCAAGGACCTAAAGCGGGCTGAGAGCCTGTTTGGAAAATCACGGGTGAGCATTTCTGCGCATGAGATTGGCGCCCATGGCAACGAAGATCATGGTCTGTGACACGTCGACGCGGCGTTCGTAGTCACGCACGAGCCGCCGCCAGCGGGTCATCCAGCTGAAAGTCCTCTCGACCACCCAACGTCGCGGCAGCACCTCGAAGCCCTTTGCTCCGTCGCGGCGGCGGATGATCTCGACGATGAAATCCAGATAAGTCGCCTTGTCCATCAACTGCAGGCGGTCATAGGCGCCATCGGCGAACAGATGCTTCACCCATGGCCAACGCTTGCGGATCGCATCCAGGATCATCTGGGCGCCGGCACTGTCGGAGATGTCGGCCGGGGTCAGGTTGACCATCAGGAGGCGCCCGTCCGTATCGACGGCAATATGGCGCTTGCGTCCGACGACCTTCTTGCCGGCATCGTAACCCCTTGTCTTTGCATGAGGCGCCTTGATGCTCTGGCTGTCGATCACCGCCGCTGTCGGACTGGCCTCGCGGCCTGACTGCTCCCGGTCGAGCATCAGTTCAACGTCATGAATGGTCTGGAACAGGAACCGTCGCGCCAGTTCCCGAAACCAGCCATAGACCGTGCGCCAGTGTCCGAAATGGATCGGCAGCATGCGCCAACCGCAGCCTGAACGAACAAGATAACGCACCGCGTTGATCACCTCACGGAATTCGACTTCCCGTGGACGGCCACGACGCCCAGGGCCTGGCATCAATGGCGCAATCCGCTCCCATTCCTCGTCCGTCATGTCAGACGGGTAGCGTTTCGTCTTGCGGCTGATCCTGGCCATCCGGCCCCTCTGCTCTGGCGTCCACATCCAGAGCTTGAATCACATCAAACCGATTTTCCAAACAGGCTCTTAGGTTTTCCGGGAACTCCCTATCAACGCGATCCTCTATAGAGACTGAGCGCGATTTTCCCTCGGCACCCCCCGCTGCTCTTGGCACATTATATCCCGCAACAATCATCAAAAGGCAGTCGTCTTAATAAGAAGAGGTATCAGTCTGCCATCACAAATCTGGGTAAACTGCACGACCAGTTCTGCGAGGTTGATGCCATTTCAGTTCATTTTGTAACGCTACTGGCGCTCAGCTTTCTGGCCCTGTCATCTATACCGCCCAGCATTACCTGATATCGTCGGTATATATGCGCCAACACGCCTCAGCAGAGTCCTGAACATGAATTCACGCATCCAGAAGCAAACTTTTCAGATCCGTGACGCACGTCTGACGGACATAGAGCAACTGCCTGCCATTGAACTTTCTGCAGCACAATCTTTCAGGTCTGTGCCGGGACTGGCCTGGATTGCGACCTCAGAGACGATGCCAGAGGAGGCGCACCGAAGCTCTATACAGACAAAGACATGCTGGGTAGCTGTGGATACAGCAGATATGCCTGTCGGTTTTCTGACAGCTTCTGTGAACCATAAGGACGTCCATATTCTTGAAATGTCAGTCGCGTCGTCCTGGCAGAGATGCGGGATCGGGAAAGCATTACTACAACATCTTAAACACTGGGCTCTACGCAAAGAGCTGGCAGATATAACTTTGACTACTTTTCAGGAAATTCCATGGAATGCACCATTTTACTCCAAAATGGGTTTCGTGATCCTTACGCATGACGAGTTGAATCAGCGCCTGATATCCATCCTCGACAGGGAGCAGGCATATGGATTTCCAGAGGGTTCCCGGTGTGCAATGCGGTTCGCTCTGAAGCACATCACAGACTAAAAGGGCATTTATTTTGTATCTATAAATCAATAATATCCTTAACGCACAAACATACAATTACTTTAAAAATTAGTATTTGATTTTAATTGTTATAATTTTACGATCAATTCTCTTTTTGCAATTTCTCTCTGTCCAGTATGATCTCTTTACGGTCCACGCCCCATGCATAACCAGACAGAGAGCCGTCACGGCGAATCACACGGTGACATGGAATTGCGACAGCCAACTTGTTAGCCGCACAGGCCTTTGCCACTGCCCGTGTGGCGCGTGGCAGACCAATATATTCCGCAACAGCAGTGTAAGACCGCGTCTCCCCAAAAGGAATATCGCGAAGGGCCTGCCATACTCTGCGCTGAAATGCTGTGCCTCTGATATCCAGCGGCAAGTGAAGTCCAATTTTAGGTGCTTCAATAAATCCTACAACTTCAGCCACAACCGCTTCATAATCCGCTTCGGCACCGAGCAGGTGCGCTTTGGGGAACATATCCTGAAGTTGGCGAAGGAGCACTTCAGGATCATCACCAAGCAAAATAGCGGCCACCCCCGCAGCACTTGAAGCCACGAGAAGATCACCAAGCGTTGTCTTTGCAATCGCGAATTTAATATCTTCGTCGGCTCCTCCTTTGCGGTAACGTGACGGTGTCATACCAAGCATGGCGCGAGACGTTTCGTAGAACCGACCACTGGAACTGAAGCCGGAATCGTAGATCGCATTGGTGATGGTTGCCTCGCGCGCCAATGCCGCGCGAACGCGCTTTGCACGATGTGCGGCAGCATAGTCCTTGGGTGTAAGCCCGGTATGGGCCTTAAAAGTACGATGAAAATAGCTGCTGCTCAGGCCAACCGCCTGCGCAAGATCTGTCAGCGAAAGGCTTTCTTCGCTTTCCTCGATAAGACGACAGGCCATTGTCACGGCTGCGGCGCTCTTCATCAGAGCCAGTTCTTTTCTGTACGCGCCCGATCCACATCAGGCATCCGATAAATTGTTTCATCAATTTCGGCGAGACGGGATGGCACGATCTGAGCATCAGAAACTCCGTACAGTTTTTGGAAGTTCATGATGAGAGGATGCCATTTATCCGGGTCAATTCTATTCTCGTATCCTTTCATAAGGATATCCGGATGCGCATGGACACGCGTGATACGCACTTCGAAAGCCGAGATGAGGCCTGCAACCTGAGGGTCATCGTCCATGATACCGTGCTGCGCGACCAGAACGGCTTCCAGTTGAATTGGACATTCCAGAACACGAGGCGCGTTGAGCGTTTGAGACGCAAGGGGTGTAAGACCCGCAACTTCAAATTTGGACGGCTCGTAAGTATAGCCCAGTTTTTGTTTGAATTCAGGAATGCTTTTGCTTCCAGTAAGGCGAGCAAGCCTGTTCACTGCTTCAGCCTGTGCCGGAGATGGCAGGTTGAGGACGCATTGTCCTGTGCGCAACATATTCTGTGGGGTTTTTGACGCCGTCTGAAGTCCTAGCATAGCTCTCCAGCCTAGCCACCACGCGGCTGACATCGGCGCAAGATTAGAGCTTCCGTCTTCATTAACCGTGCTGATCAGGACAACTGGAGTCCCTAGATAAAGAATGGACGGCTCAATCGTGAGATGCGGATCGTTCATCGAAAAATTCCTGGCGATAAAGACGGATTCTTATGTCGCCTTCGGTGCCCTCACGAACTCCGTTTCTTGCCCTTAATGCCTTTTTTATTCGCCATGAAAATCGATAAAACTGCGATGCTGCGCCTCACGGGCGGCCACCCAATCTCTCGGCAAACGTCCGCTTTCAGAGACAAACGAAAGGTCTGGTCTAGAGATAGACTATATCAGCCTTGCCTTCCCCTTCCTCATGCATTCTTGCGGAAGAGGTATTTCCTGGAGCGCAGCAGGATCTGCCACAGAACACGGCGCCCCCAGAGCGAAAAGCGGTTTGACGGGACGAACAACTGGGAACGCAGAGCGATGAATCTCTGATGCTTGCGGACAAATGGACGCATCCGGGCCTCGAACATTTTCAGCGCACCATCAATGTCCTGCGAACAAGCCGCGAAAGCTTCGCCGAGAACCTGTCCACCAAGCATCCCGGCTGAAGCCCCCATGCCTGAATACAGTGTCAGGCACCAGGCTGAATCCCCAAGCAGCAGAACACGACCTTTCGACCATCGGGGCATTTTGACCATCTGAACGGAATCAAAAAGGAAGTCGTCTGTTGTTGCCAGATCCTCAAGAGCTTTGGAAATAATACCGCCCACATCCAGATCGGCAAATATCTGGCGCAGCGTGGAAAGCGGATTTGTTCTGGAAGCTTTTTCCGGATTTCTGGTTCGGTACGAGAAAAGTGCGGTTGAAGGGCGTCCTTCCAGAGGAAAGACGGTCAAAGTGCGCTTTACATCCGCGACCATAAGGCCATCGCCAGTTCTGAAGCCCTCGACGGGCCGCGCCAAAGGAAAAGCACACAGCATCGTGCCAATTGAATGGAAGAACGCTTTATCCGGACCAAAGACCAGTCTGCGCACCGTTGAACGGACGCCATCAGCCCCTATCACAAGATTATAGGTTTCCGTCGTTTCACCACCGCCTTCTGTTCGGAGTATGACCTGAGCCTGCATGGCGCCATTCGCGATCGCCACGGGGACAGTGCCGAACCGGACGTCCACCTTTCCTTCAATTCCGGACCAGAGAGCTTCTTCGATATCCCCTCGCAGCACAGCAATCGGCGCATTTGTCTCTTGCGTCAGATCGGCAATGCGTCTGCGGGTGCCATCCTTGCGCACATCCCAGAAACGAATGTTTTCCGGGGTTCTTTTTTCCATGACATCCAGAACACCCAAAGCCGAGGCGGCATTTTTTCCTTCATCGCGCAAACCGATGAAATAACCGCCTTTCCGCCGCTCGGGAGCACGTTCGACAATCACAGGCGTCCAGCCCTGACGCTTTAAAGCAATGGCAGCAGACATGCCGCCAATGCCGAGGCCTACGATCAGTGCGCGCTGTGTCATATAACGTCTCCCAGTGGAGTGATTTCTCCATCTGAACATTGCATATATTGAAGCGACCATCAATTTGAACGATGTTCACATTAACACACAGGAGGTGATATGAGCGTGACAGCACGGGAAAGCTATCACCACGGTGATCTGAAGACGGCGCTTATTGTGGCATCAGAAGCCATCATCCGGGCCGAAGGCGTTGAAGGGTTTACCCTGAGAAAAGCTGCGAAGTCCGCTGGCGTCTCTCCCGGAGCCCCCTCACATCATTTCAATGGCACAAAGGGGCTTCTGACAGCTGTTGCCATCCGGATTTTCAAGCAGCTCGGAGCGGAACTGAATGTTCTCCCGTCATCCGGAATGCCGGCTCAGGATCTTCGGACGCAGGCTCTGGGCTACGTGACATTCGCCGCACGTAATCCCGGATTATTCCGGCTTATTTGCCGCGTGGATCTGATTGATTTCAAAGACGCTGATTTGATGAAGGCTTCTTTTGAAGCGCTGACACACTATGCCCATGCCGCAGCAGCCTATTTCGGGCACGAACCAACCAATCTGCATCACCGTGTCTTTCGCCCCCATATGGCCAGTGCAATGGCAACGGCTCATGGACTGGCGCATATGGTGATAGAAGGCCGCCCTGCACTCTTGTTCGATACGCCAGATCCGATCGGCACTTTTATCGAGACGGCGCTTCCCTCCATTCTGCTGGCGACGTGGCCAGACCCAAGCAGCATTGATCCGTAAAGATCATTCGAACGCGCAAAAACAGACTGTCATCATTCAGGCGAAGCGGGGATCTGATGTCAAAACTCAATTGGGGCGGGTTTTCAGAAGAAGAGCTGCGAACCCAACGAAAATCACTCCTGTGACACGATTGAAGATGCGTTTGATGGAGGGACGGGTCAGATAATGGGATAACGAACGCCCCCCTGCGGCATAAATGACGTACCAAAAACATTCGACAGCCGAGAAGCTCGCAACAAGGATTGCAAACTGAGGGGCCTGTGCGGCAGCGGGATTAACAAATTGCGGGAGAAAAGCTGCTGCGAACAGAAGAAGCTTGGGATTACTGATACCGATGATAAAGCCGCCCCGAAACAGAATGGCCGGGGAGAGAGACACAGGGAGCTTGTCCTCACCGACATCGAGAGGTGCAACATCGCTGCGCCACGCTTTGATGCCGAGATAAAGCAGATAGGCGACACCGACATATCTCAGAATTTCGAATGCGCCCGGAAGCGCCATAAGCAGCGTGGTTAATCCTACAGATGACGCTGTCAAAACAGTCACGAGTGCTGTGAGGCACCCAGCCATGGCAGCAGTGCTTCGCTTCATACCAAGATCAACACTGCGCGACAGAATGTGCAGCATATTGGGGCCCGGCGTGCCCGAGAGTAGAAAAACAGCTGCCAGAAAGAGCCACCAAGTGTGTAGTGTCATAATGCCGTTTCTCCTTAACCCAAGCGTGCCATCCGGGAATGATATGTCTTACACATCCTTCCCATCCTGATGGGTTATAAAAAAATCATTGAGTGCAGGCATCACGCGAATCAATTCCGCATGCTGTCTGCACCAGACATTTTGGCCGGGTCAGGCATGATCTGTCTGTCATAGGTTTTTCTGCGCTTCCATCGCTCTCAGGCGGCTGAAACCCTCTTCAAGGTCAGCCATCAGGTCATCGACGTCTTCCAAACCGATATGCAACCGTATGAGATGCCCGGTTTCCGTCCATTGTGTTGCAGTGCGCAGGGAACGGGGATCCACGGGCAGCGCCAGACTTTCAAAACCACCCCAGCTATAGCCGATCGTAAACAGCTTCAGACCGTCGATCATAGCTGCCACGAAATCGGATGACGGACTACGGGTCACGAATGACAGCAAGCCGCTGGCCCCTCGGAAATCCCGCTGCCACAGAGCATGATCCGGATGAGACGGGAGCGCGGGATAAAAGACACGCGAGACTTCAGGCCGCTGTTCCAGCCAGTGGGCAATGGTCAACGCACTTTCCTGATGCCGTTGCAGACGGACATCGAGGGTACGAAGCCCGCGCAGAACAAGCGTCACATCGTCTGGTCCGACGTACTGGCCAAGCTGGAAATGCATGTCTCTGACCTGCTCCCACGCCCGGGGGCCACAGGCGATCGTGCCCAGCATCACGTCGGAATGACCACCGATATATTTCGTTGCCGCCATGATGGACAGATCAACACCCAGTTCCAGTGGCTTCAGGAACAGAGGCGTTGCCCAGCTATTATTCATCAGGACGAAGATATCACGCTCATGGGCTACGGCGGCGATAGCGGGAACATCCTGAATTTCGAACGTGCCAGAGCCAGGAGATTCGAGGAAGACGGCACGGGTATTGGGTTGGAGCAGTTCGGCAATGCCAGCCCCAACGCGCGGATCGTAATAGGTGGTCTCGATATTCATTCGTCGCGCCGCCGTATCACAGAAATGTCGGACCGGGCCGTAAACGCTGTCGGGAACCAGCAGATGATCGCCTGCACCACATACCGCCAGGATCGCTGTGGTGCAGGCCGTCAGACCGGACGGGCAGAGCACCGTGCCGATAGCTCCTTCCAGCGCGTTGATAGCCTCACACAGTGCGGTTGAGGTTGGGTTACCCCACCGACCGTAACGATAGGGCTGCGTCCTCCCAGCCAGAGCAGCGACAGTGGGAAAGGCGACAGTCGAACCGCGATAAAGGGGGGGATTGATGAACCCATGGTGCTCTGATGGATTGACAGCAGCATGGGCTAGGAGCGTGCGATCATTCATTTTCTTACTCATTTTGTCTCCATTTCCTTTGAACGTAGGAAATCCCTGACAAAATGTGTTTTCAAAAATCTGACTTCATCGACGTATTCGGGAAAGAATATTAACTTTGCCCGATGATAAAGCTGGATCAGATCGACCGTACGATTTTACAGACGCTTCAGGCGGATGGACGCCTGAGCAACAGCGATCTGGCGCAGCGGGTCGGTATTTCCGCGCCCGCGTGCTGGAAACGGCTGAAGCGGCTGGAAGCCGACTGCATTGCGGGATACCATGCAGAACTGGACGCAAAAGCGCTTGGCCTCAATCTTCTGGCGTTTCTCAGCATCATGCTCGACGACCATTCAGAAGAAACGATGACCGGGTTTGAAAGCGCAGTCTCGAAAATGCCCGGAGTGATCGCCTGTCATAATGTCTCGGGAAAATATGATTATCTGCTACAGATCGTCGTCCGGGACATGGACGATTTTCATAACCTCTCAATGCGGCAAATCCGGATGCTGGGGTGCATCAAGGAAATGCATACGCATTTCTCAATCCGCGAAATCAAACGGTCCGGCAGCTTGCCCCTGTGAAATCACGCCGGAAGCCCCTCTGATCAGGGCCTCCCTACCGCATGAAAATAAAGGTTTTTTGACGTGTCATTGATGGGCAATCCTCACCCAGCTTCGCTCCGGGCCCAGCACTCGACCCGTTTGGCATTCCTCATCGCCGGTTTTTCGGGTGCGGCATGGGCGCCGATCATTCCCTATGTCAAACTGCGATGCGGCCTCACAGACGCCCATCTTGGTCTGCTCCTTTTATGTCTGGGGATGGGATCGATCATCGCCATGCCCGTTGCTGGAAGTCTGGCTGGACGCTTCGGCTGCCGGTGGATCATTGCAATGGCCACCCTGGCCGTCTGCTGCGCTTTGCCTGTTCTGGCGTCTTCAGACTTTATGCCTTTCCTTGTCGCTGCCCTGGTTATTTTCGGCGCGGGGGTTGGATCGATTGACTGCGTCGTCAATGTCCAGGCTGTTATTGTCGAGCGCGCGTGCCAAAAAACCATGATGTCGGGCTTTCATGGCCTTTTCAGCGTAGGTGGCCTCCTCGGAGCCATAGGCGTGAGCAGCCTGCTCAGCCTTGGCTGCACGCCCACTCAGGCCTCTCTTGTCGTTGTTGTTTTGCTGTTTCTGAGTGCATGTCTGGCGCTCCCTGGTCTACTGACCGGGCGAACCAGTTCGGACGCCGGGACCGCCTTTGCTCTCCCTCATGGGATCGTTCTGATCATAGGGATTATGTGCTTTATCGTCTTTCTGGCGGAAGGAGCTGCCATCGACTGGAGCGCGGTCTTCCTAGCGACAGTGCGCCACGTCGAGATGCGCTATACGGGGCTAGGATACGTTGCGTTTGCTTCCACAATGACAGTCGGGAGATTGCTGGGAGATCGGCTGGTTCGCCACATCCCCGGCCGTGTGCTGGTCGTAGGTGGAAGTCTTCTGGCTGCCATGGGAATGTTTCTGGTGACGATGTTTCCGGTCTGGCAGCTGACCCTTGTGGGCTACGCACTGGTTGGCGCAGGGTGTGCCAACGTAGTTCCAGTGCTTTATTCAGCCGTTGGAAGACAGACTTTCATGCCAGAACATCTTGCAGTGTCGGCCATAACAATGCTCGGATATTCAGGAATTCTGGTTGGCCCTGCGGCCCTGGGGTTTGTCGCCCAGAGTGCAAACCTTCCCATCGCGCTCGGAAGCGTGGGGGTTTTGCTCATCTTTGTCGCCTTGATGGGGCTGATACTTCCCCAAGCTCTCATCAGTGGTGAAACTTCGCGCTAAGAAACACGAACCATGGAGATGGATCGAAAATCCCCTATGGCTTCTTCTCACCCAGTATTTCCGGAGTGTTCATTCAGCGGCCGAAAAGGAGTCAATGACAGGCCAAAATGCTTCGTCCTGACCTTTGCAGCCCGCAGGATCGGGCTTGAAAACCGTATGTTCGTCCCCCCATTTCTTGAGCGCCATGATGACGGGTTCGAGAGTCTGGCCGCGTGGGGTCAGGCTGTACTCCACCTTGGGCGGAACTTCGGGATAAACCGTCCGTAACACGAACCCGTCACGCTCCAGTTCGCGAAGCTGGGTTGTCAGCATTCTCTGCGTGATGTTGGGCAGTCGCTTGCGGATGGCGTTGAAGCGTAAGGTCCTCTGAAGCAGATGATAGAGGATCACGCCTTTCCATTTCCCGTCGATGAGCTGAAGCGTTGCCTCAACAGCGCAGCCGGGGCTGCAATCAAGTGACTGATGGCGGATACGGGTCATAACGGTATCATTTCCGACACTATGGGCGTTAAAAGTGCGTTCTTGTCTGAAAACAGCATAGTGCTCACTCTTCTCCTCATTCAACAGAGGAGCAGACATCATGCGGGCCATCGGTTATCAGACGCCGCTTCCCATCGAAAATCCGGCGTCTCTTCAGGATATTGATCTACCGAAACCCGTCCCTTCGGGCCGGGATCTTCTGGTGGAAATCAGGGCCGTGTCGGTCAATCCGGTTGATACAAAAGTCCGCCGCAGCGCAACACCGGAGGCGGGTCAGTGGCGCGTTCTGGGCTGGGATGCGGCAGGCGTTGTCGTGGGCACTGGACCGGACGTCACGGATTTCTCTGTCGGCGATGAGGTCTTTTATGCGGGGGCGATCAATCGCTCAGGGATCAACGCGGAGTTTCATCTGGTCGATGAGCGGATTATCGGTCGCAAACCCCGCTCCCTGAACTGGGCCGAAGCCGCGGCCTTACCGCTGACAGCAATCACCGCCTGGGAGATGCTTTTCGATCGCCTGGACGTTCGTCGGCCTGTCCCGGGAGCGACGCCGTCCATATTGATCATTGGAGGCGCAGGTGGAGTCAGTTCCATGGCGATCCAGCTGGCCAAGGTTCTGACTGATATCACGGTCATTGCCACGGCTTCGCGCCCCGAAACGCAGGACTGGGTCACATCTCTCGGGGCAGATTACGTAATCGATCACAGTAAGCCTCTGGCCACACAGGTTGCTGCCCTTCCTACGGGTGCCCCCGGTTTTGTTTTTTCAACGACGCAGACAGATCGGCATCTGGCAGAGATCGTCGAACTTCTTGCCCCTCAGGGACATTTCGGCCTGATTGATGATCCTGCTGAACTCAATGCCGTATCACTCAAGCGCAAAAGCCTCTCCCTGCACTGGGAGCTGATGTTTACCCGCTCACTGTTCGGAACGGTAGACATCAGCGCACAGGGGAAACTCCTGAACGATGTGTCGCGTCTAATAGATGAAGGCCGTCTTCGCACGACGCTCGGCAAAAATCTCGGGCATATCACCGCCGCCAATCTGAGGGAGGCTCACGCTCTGATCGAGAGTGGTCAGGCAAAAGGCAAGATCGTGCTCGAAGGTTTTCCTGCCTGAACGGAGACGATCATGGCGAAAACAGTCAAAGCGCTTGAGAGGAGCAGACCTCATGAATGACGAAGAGCATCTGATGACCCTGAACCGGACGGGAGGTCGCTTCGATCTCAATAAAATTGCGACGGCGTTTCCCGAAACGGCAGACACGATGCTGCTGGACACTTATCTGACGGACAAGCCGGAAGCCAGCATCCGGGTCTTCCGGATCTATCGGGAGGTGCCGCCGCATTACCATACCCAGTGCGATGAAGTGCTTCATGTCCTGTCCGGGACAGGCACATTCTGGATAGATGATCCCAAGGAGGAGGCGCCGTTTGCCCCCGGCCATCTTCTGGTGTTCCCCCGTCGGGCCGTGCATGCCGTACCCCGCATTCTGAGCCATCCAGTCGTTTTTCTGGCCATTGATACGCCGCGACGGGCTCCAGACGACGTGGTGTTCGTCGATCCTGCTGACGGTACGCCGTCCGGTTTTATTGCCGGGATCTGACATCATGGGAGTCATGAAGCAACGTCCACGGCATGCTTTCCTAGAAAAAGGCCTGCGCAGGATCGCCATTGCCGTTTTCACGGGTTTCGTTGGGGTATGCGGGCATCCTGATCCTTCCCGTGCTCAGACCATCAGGATTGAGGCGACTACTAACGCAATAGACTGGAACGCCGTAGCGCTTGCTGGCGGTCATGTGTTTGTCTCAGGCCCTCGCTGGAGCGGGTTTTCCGGACCGGCCGTGGGTCTTCTGACAAAGAATGGAAAGATAAAGCCTTTTCCAGATGCTGACTGGAATGGCTGGAAACCCGGGCAGGATGCAACGCATCGGTTTGTCAGCGTCAATGCCCTCCACGTTGCTCCTGACGGCACGCTCTGGGTTGTTGATACTGGAACTCCGTCTTTTGGAGGTGCTCCCATACCTGAAGGAGCCAAACTGGTCCGCATTGATCCGGCAACAAGTCATGTGCTGCGGATCTATCCTCTGGGGCCAGAGATCGCGCAGGCAGGCAGCTATATCGACGATATCCGTTTCAACGGGAGGCATGCTTATCTGACGGATGCGGGCAAAGCAGCGCTGATCGTTCTTGATATCAAAACAGGTCAGGCACGTCGTGTTCTGGACAACGATGTTTCCACACGCGCACGGACAGATCGACCGATTGTCATGGACGGACACGTCGTGGAGAGCCACCCGCATCAGCCGCTTCTGGTGAACGTCGATCCGCTTGAAGTCAGTCCGGACGGGAAATGGCTGTATTTCGGGCCGCTTGAAGGGCCGTGCTCTCAAGTTCCGACAGCTTTGCTCGATGATCCCAATGTGTCGTCAACCGATCTGTCTGCGGCTGTGAGACCCTGGGCAGATTTACCTCCGATCGGAGGCAGCGCCATGGATGCTGCAGGAAACTTTTACTTCACCAATCTGAAGGATAACGGCGTCTATCGCAGGGACGCTTCCGGAAAGATCACGAAACTGATCTCGGATTCACGTCTGCACTGGGCTGATGCACCTTGCCTTGCTCCGGACGGTCGTCTCTGGCTGCCCGTCGCGCAACTGGATCGTCTTTCGATGTTCCATCAGGGACATTCCCGCAGTCACCAGCCGTTTTTGCTGGTATCTATCGATCCTCATGTTGGTCAGGTCAAACCCGGGCGATAGGGCTATGATGACCGTCAAACGCCGCGATAGTCGCCTGCGTGATGCTTTCTCGCGTGCAAAGGTACCCGCGAAGTCGCCGTGCTTTGGCGGACGTGTTCACCTGTAATACCACCGATGTTTACCAGGATCTCTCTTCGGAAAATCAGGGGGAGCAATCCATCGGCGCGTCTGGGCGGTACGATGCCGTCGCCATCCAAGATATGTCAAAGCACGGGCAAGAATAAGCTGCTCGTCAGATCGTATCGGCCTTTTATAAAACAGAACTTGCTCCGCGATAACGTTCAGCGGCAGCCCTCCAGACGGGGACTGATCATGGACCTGGATCATCCTGCCAGAAGCCAGCTGCGGCAGGAGATCTTTAATCGTCAGTTTATCTGACCAATGCGAAGCACTGGCAAACAAAAGCTCCATGATTTCATCTACCGTTGGCTGTGCAATCGTAGATTTGTCTTTCAGGAAAAGAAATGTGTTAAGTATCTCAAAAACCTTAGTGTCTGAAAAATTACTGCTTGTTCTGTTGAATAGGAACCATCCTTTAGAAATATCCGAAGGACATGCCTCAAATAATTTATGTAAGTCATTTACGGTAGTTGGTCTTGCAAATATATTATCAGGATCATCTACTTTGTAGCAATTAGTCTTGTAATAGGGGTCAATCTCTCGAGTAACATCACACAGGATCCAGAAAACAATATCCTGATAGACGCATTTCATCTCCAGGGAGTCCCAAGGGCTGTCCCAAGCAAAGTCAATCTCAGCGACGTCAAACATAGCGCTAGCTTTCATCATGGAAAGGAAAGATCCGCAGATATCCTGCGCTGATAAAATCAGCAGCTACGACCAGACGTTGCTCAGTGTGGTCTGCATGGCGGAAGAAGCGCTGCCGTCACGACGGACGAGTCTTTCGACATCGCGCAGTCGAAACAGAGTTCGCCTTGGACCGATTTTCAAGCGTTCGAGCTCGCCCGCAGCGACATATCTGTCGATCGTCGAGAGGGACACGCGTAGTCGCTCAGAAGCTTCCCGACGCGTTATGAAGATGTCGTCAGAGCGACGAAGGGGGAAAACAGAACTCATGATACGCCTTTCCAACCAGCCCCTCAGGGGACTAACGATGATACTAATTTCGTTTGGTTTTTTTCGGCGTTCAGTGTTCTACAGGGTCTCTGCTTGAAGCGGTGGCAGAGAGCCTTCTGGGCTTGCTAGAAGTTTTTCGTACTGTAGTGTCAGCTAACTTAAGAACGTTAGCCGAACACGGACGACGATTTCAAGAAATTTCTGAGCGAGTTTTTGCGGATCGCTGCTTCAGTTGCGTCCTCAGATTATCTGGATGCCCCTGAGAAACACAGGATTTCAGTCACAGGTCGCATCGATAAATTTACAGGACGACGCATATCGCGTCCGGGCGCTGCACGATGACGCATTTTTTAAGATGGGACCCAAGATGGGATCGATTTTGATAAATCAGATAACTGCCTGAAAAATTTTGGGTTTTTTGATTCATCTGGCGGAGAGGGTGGGATTCGAACCCACGGTACGCTTCCACGCACGGCGGTTTTCAAGACCGCTGCCTTCAACCACTCGGCCACCTCTCCATCCGGCAGACTTCATTTCTGAAGACTTCTGTTCGGATCTGGATGCTTCATGCGACGGGAAGCATTTGCCGTCAAGTCGCTATGTTACATATACCCTCTCTCCTTACTCTTTGAAACGGAGGAGGGGGAACTCAGCAACATTGAAGCATGCCATCTAGAACGTCATGGAAGGCGCCTTGTGCGTTTCCGGCTGCCATAACCTCCAAGGATATGACGTCCATGACGATCCTTCGTCCTGTTGTTTTTCTTCCCGTCATTGCGGCTCTAGGCCTGATGGGAACTCCTCTTCTGGCTTCGGCGCAGGCGCACCATGCGTCCGATTGGGTTCAGCCGCCTCCGGGAGGTCCGCGTGGCGCTCCCGGCCATATGATGCCTCCTGTTCCTCCCGGCGTTACGCTGACGGCGGCTCAGAAAACAAAGCTCAAGGCCATTTTTGAAAAGGCTCATCAGGATGAGCGCGCGCTTCGTCTCGAAGGGCGGGCGATTGAGGACAAGATCCACGATGCCCTCAGTGCTGTCGGCGATCTGGATCGTGTAACGCTGACGGATCTGAGTGGGCAGGAAAACGCCCTCAAGGCGAAAGTCTCCGCGCTGCATCTCGAAACCATGGAGCAGCTTCATGATCTATTGACGCCTGCTCAGCGCCAGCAGGGCAAAGAGACCATGGACAAGCTCAAGGACCTTCATGAACAGATGAAGGCTCTGATGGGGCATCCGCCAGAAGGCGAACCGGACGACATGCCCTGAAAACCGAGGTTTCTGCGTCTATCGCTTGACGCCTCGGCGGCAAGGCGATAGACGAACTCTGTTTCCGGACACGCCACCTCGCGAAGACTCGCGCAGTGGCGTGTTTCTGTTTGCTTTTAAGGTGACCCGTTGTTCGATCAACTCTCAGGCAAGATGTCCGGTGTCCTCGAAGGGCTTTCCAAGAACGGGAAGCTCTCGGAGGCTGATGTCACCGAGGCCATGCGTGAAGTACGTCTCGCCATGCTGGAGGCAGACGTTGCTCTGCCTGTGGTGCGGGACTTCGTCAACAAGGTTCGTGAGCGGTCTGTTGGGCAGGAAGTGCTGGAAAGCGTTTCTCCTGGTCAGGCTGTCGCCAAGATCGTCAACGATGCCCTGATCGACGCATTGGGCGGGGCAGGGGCGGTTCCGCTGAACCTGTCCGCTAATCCGCCGGTTCCGGTGCTGATGGTGGGTCTGCAGGGTTCGGGTAAGACGACGACGTCCGGCAAGATCGCCCTGCGCCTGTCCGGTCGTGAGAACAAGAAAGTCCTTCTGGCCAGTCTCGACGTCCAGCGTCCGGCCGCGCAGCTTCAGCTTCAGCAGCTGGCCGAGCGCGTCAACGCCAAGACGGGTCGCGTTCAGGCTCTGCCGATCATTGCCGGACAGTCGCCTGTCCAGATCGCAAAGCGTGCGCTCGAGACCGGTCGTCTCGAAGGTTATGACGTCGTCATTCTCGATACGGCAGGCCGTCTGTCCATCGACGAAGCGCTGATGGATGAAGTGCGGGAAATCCGCACGCTCACCAAGCCTGCCGAGACATTGCTGGTCGTTGATGCGATGACCGGTCAGGACGCCGTCAACACCGCAAAGGCCTTCAACGAAGCTGTCGGCATTACCGGTGTTGTCATGAGCCGGATGGACGGCGACGCCCGCGGTGGCGCGGCCCTGTCCATGAAGGCCATCACGGGCGCGCCGATCAAGCTGACCGGTTCGGGCGAGAACCTCGAAGCGCTTGAAGAATTCCATCCCGAGCGTGTCGCGGGCCGTATTCTCGGCCTGGGTGACGTTGCCGGGTTGGTGGAACGTGCTGCTGAAACCCTCGATCACGAGGAAGGTGAGCGCGTCGCCAAGAAGATGCTCGCGGGGAAGTTCGATCTGGATGACTATGTGTCCCAGATCAACCAGATCAACCGCATGGGCTCGATTTCCGGCATTCTCGGCATGATGCCGGGGATGGGAAAGATCAAGGATATGCTGGGCGACAAGGAGCTCGATACGTCGATCTTCAAGCGTCACAAAGCCATCATTTCCTCGATGACGAAGCAGGAGCGCAAGACGCCGGAGATCATCAAGGCGTCCCGCAAAAAGCGCATTGCGGCAGGCTCGGGAACCACGGTTCCGGAGATCAACCGCCTGCTCAAACAGTTCAACGACATGTCCACCATGATGAAACGCATCAGCAAGATGGGCCTTGGTGGCCTGATGCGCGGCATGGGTGGTGCAGGAGGTCTGGCGGATCTGATGAAGGGCATGGGTGGCCCCGGGGGTAAACCCGGCGGACGCCCGCCTTTCGCCTGATCTGTCCCGTTTTTTTACAAGTTCTGTCTCTCAGGAGTATTTCATGAGCCTCAAGATCCGCCTTGCACGTGCAGGTGCCAAGAAGCGTCCCTACTACCACATCGTTGTCGCCGACAGCCGCAGCCCGCGCGATGGCCGTTTCATCGAGAAGGTTGGTTCCTACAACCCGATGCTGCCGGCTGATCACGCCGACCGTATCCGTCTGGTTGACGAGCGCATCAAGCACTGGCTGTCCAACGGTGCCCTCGCCACGGACCGTGTTGCCCGCTTCCTCGGCAATGCAGGCCTGGCTCCGAAGCCGACCTACAACGAGCAGCCCAAGCAGTCCGCTCCGAAGGCGAAGGCTCAGGAACGCGCCAAGGCTGCTGCTGCCGCTGCTGCGGCCTGATTGAGCTGCTTTTCAGGAAGCCCGAGACGTGCCCCGCTTCAACCCTGACAGCGATGTCCTGATTGCCACCGTCGGTCGTCCGCACGGTGTTCGCGGTCTGGTGCATCTGCATGCTGCCACAGATGATCCGGCTTCGGTCGAGACGCTGGGCGTGCTGCATGACGGGCAGGGCAGGGCATGGACGGCACGCTGGATTTCGGCGGGCGTGGCTGCACTGACGGATGCCGAGGGTCAGGATCTCCCTGACCGTACGGCCGCCGAACGTCTGGTTAATGCCAAGCTGTATGTTCCGCGCACCGTTCTTCCAGAAACCGGAGACGACGAATTCTATCATGCCGATCTGATCGGCATGACGGCTGTCTCGGAAGACGGAGAGGTTCTCGGGACGGTGTCGGTCGTTCACGATTACGGCGCAGGCGTCAGCCTCGAAGTGGATCGTGGTCTGATCGTGCCGTTCACGCTGGCTTGCGTACCGCGCGTTGATCTTGCGAAACGGGAAGTGACGCTTGTCCCTCCTGTTGAAGTCGAGGTCGAAGGGGATCTCTCCGGCGAGGTCCAGGTGCGGGCATGAGCTGGCGCGCGGACATCCTGACCCTTTTCCCTGACATGTTCCCGGGGCCGCTGGGGTTCTCCCTTGCGGGCCGGGCGCTGGAGCGGGGGATCTGGTCCTGTGAAGCGCATGATCTGCGCCAGCATGGACTGGGACGTCACCGGGCCGTCGATGATACGCCTTTTGGTGGCGGAGCCGGCATGGTGATGCGGGCAGACGTTCTGGATACGGCCCTCTCGGCGCTTCCCGCGCTGGATGGGCGTCCGGTTGTCTACCCGACGCCACGGGGGAAGCGCATGTCGCATGAAGATGCGGAGCGCCTGTCGTCCGGACCGGGGGTCGTCGTTCTCTGTGGGCGCTTTGAAGGCGTGGACGAGCGCGTTCTGGAGAAGCACGATATCGAACAGCTCTGCATGGGCGATGTCGTGCTGTCGGGCGGAGAAATTCCTGCCCTGACTCTTCTGGATGCGTGCGTACGGCTCCTTCCCGGCGTCATGGGGTCAGATGTCAGCGGTCAGGACGAGAGCTTCGCCGAAGGGCTTCTTGAATATCCACAATACACCAAGCCGGCAGTGTGGGACGGGCGGGACGTGCCCGACATTCTTCTCTCCGGCAACCATGGTGCCATCGCCCGCTGGCGCCATGAACAGTCAATCGCCGTCACGAAGGCGCGCCGCCCGGACCTCTGGGATGCGTATCTGGCACGACAGCAGGTCCATTGAAGTTTTGTTTTCAGGAGTTTGGTCATGAACATTATCCAGCAGTATGAGGCGCGCGAAATCGAGCGTCTTTCCGGCGTCCGCGCTGTTCCCGAGTTCATTGCAGGTGACACGGTCCGCGTTGGCGTCCGCGTTGTCGAAGGCACGCGTGAGCGTGTCCAGAGCTTCGAAGGTGTTGTTATCGCCCGTTCCAACAAGGGTCTGAACAGCAACTTCACGGTTCGCAAGATCTCCAACGGTGAAGGCGTTGAGCGCGTGTTCCCGCTGTATGCACCGTCGATCGCCAGCATCGAAGTCGTGCGTCGCGGTAAGGTCCGTCGCGCAAAGCTGTATTATCTGCGTGGCCGTTCGGGCAAGTCCGCCCGTATTGCCGAGCGTCCCCGCGATCTGCCGAAGGCGGACAGCAAGGCCGCTTCCTAAACCGTTCGGAGTAGAGACAGGATGCCCGTTACCAATTCGCCCAGAACCCTTTTTGACAAGATCTGGGACGATCATGTCGTCGAACGTCTCGAAGACGGGACGTGCATCCTCTACATCGACCGGCACCTCGTTCACGAGGTGACAAGCCCGCAGGCCTTTGAAGGTCTGCGGCTGTCCGGGCGTCGCGTGCGTCGTCCGGATGCCACGGTGGCCGTGGTGGACCACAATGTCCCCACGTCCGACCGTTCCAAGCCGATCGAGGAGCCGCAGAGCCGCCTCCAGATCGAAACGCTTGAGAAGAATGTTGCCGAATTCGGCATCCCCTATTTCCCGCTGCGCTCCGCCTCTCAGGGGATCGTGCATGTTGTCGGGCCGGAACAGGGTATTTCGCTGCCGGGCATGACGATTGTCTGCGGTGACAGTCACACGTCAACGCATGGCGCTCTTGGTTCGCTGGCGTTCGGGATCGGCACGTCCGAGGTCGAGCATGTGCTCGCGACCCAGACGATCCTGCAGAAGCCCGCGAAGAACATGCGTGTTTCGGTTGAAGGCAAGGTCGGTCCGGGTGTGACGGCCAAGGACATCATGCTGGCCATCATCGGCCGCATCGGTACCGCCGGTGGCACAGGTCATGTTATTGAATTTGCAGGATCTGCGATCCGCGATCTGGACATGGCGGGGCGTATGACGCTGTGCAACATGTCCATCGAAGCCGGTGCGCGTGCTGGTCTGGTTGCGCCTGACGAGACAACCTTTGCTTATGTGAAGGGGCGGCCGTTCGCGCCGAAGGGCGAAGCGTTCGAGCAGGCCTGTGAGTACTGGCGTAGTCTGGCGTCTGACGAAGGTGCTTATTTCGATACCGAAGTCACGCTCGCTGCGGAGGAGATCATCCCGTCCGTCACATGGGGTACCAGCCCGCAGGACGTGCTGCCGATCGATGGTTCCGTTCCGTCTCCGTCAGACGTTGCCGATCCGGCCCGTGCTGCCCAGATCCAGCGTGCTCTGGATTATATGGGTCTTGAAGCCGGGCAGAAAATTGCCGGGACGCCAGTGGATGTCGTGTTCATCGGCTCCTGTACGAACAGCCGTCTGGAAGATCTGCGCGCTGCTGCGGACGTGGTGCGTGGTCGCCATGTTGCCGAGGGCGTTCGGGCCATGATCGTTCCCGGCTCCGGTCTGGTGAAACATGCGGCTGAAGTGGAAGGACTGGACAAGGTGTTCCTTGATGCCGGTTTTGAATGGCGTGAGGCAGGCTGTTCGATGTGTCTGGGGATGAACCCGGATCGTCTGACGCCGGGCCAGCGCTGTGCTTCGACATCCAACCGTAATTTTGAAGGCCGTCAGGGCCCGGATGGTCGCACGCATCTCTGCTCGCCTGCCATGGCGGCAGCCGCGGCTGTGACGGGACGTTTGTGCGATGTGCGTGAACTGGTGAAGGAGACTGTCTGATGGACAAGTTCACGGAACTGACCGCCATTGCGGCGCCTATGCCGACCGAGAACATCGACACGGACCAGATCATTCCAGCCCGCTTTCTCAAGACCATCCAGCGGACCGGTCTGGGAAAGAATGCTTTCGCGGCCCAGCGATATGACGCCGATGGCAATGAAAAGCCGGATTTCGTGCTTAATCAGGAACCATACCGGCACGCCGAAATCCTGATTACCTACGACAATCTGGGCTGCGGATCTTCGCGCGAGCATGCCCCGTGGGCGTTGCTGGATTTCGGGATCCGTTGTGTGATCGCGCCCAGCTTTGCCGATATCTTTTTCAATAACTGCTTCAAGAACGGTATCCTGCCGATCCCGCTGCCGCGCGAGATCTGCGACGAACTGATGGACGATGCCCGTCAGGGGTCGAATTCGCGTCTGACGGTGGATCTGGAGCGTCAGGTGATCGTGCGTCCGAATGGCGAGACCATCGCGTTCGAGGTCGATCCGTTTCGTCGCCACATGTTGCTGGAAGGGCTGGACGATATCGGACAGACCATGGCCCATGATGCCGAAATCAGCAGCTTCGAACATCGCACCAGCCGTGCGTGGGTGCCGTCAATTACCATAGGGACTGTGAAATGAGCGACGCACACAAGCTTCTGGTTCTGGCCGGAGACGGAATCGGCCCGGAAGTCATGCGCGAAGTTGCGCGGATCGTGCACTGGATGAGTGCGCATCGCGGACTGAAGCTTGAAATCACGGAAGAACTCGTTGGTGCAGCCTCGCTTGCCGTGCATGGGGTCCCCATCCGCGATGAGGTTGTTGAACTGGCCCGTCAGTCTGACGCGGTGCTGTTCGGCTCTGTGGGCGATCCGGCCTGGAGCCATGTCGGGTTCGACAAGCGCCCGGAAGTGGCGATCCTTAAGCTCCGCAAAGAACTTGAATTGTTCGCCAATCTGCGTCCGGCCAAGCTGTTTGATGCCCTGATTGACGCCTCCGCGCTGAAGCCGGAAGTGGTGCGCGGACTTGACCTGATGATCGTTCGCGAAACGGTCGGCGGCATTTATTTCGGTGAGCCGCGTGGAATCGAAACGCTGCCTGACGGCTCCCGTCGCGGCATTAACACGGAAGTTTACACAACGTCCGAAATCGAGCGTGTGGCGCGTGTAGCGTTCGATCTGGCCCGCAAGCGCGACAATCGCGTGTGTTCGGTCGAGAAGTGCAATGTCATGGAAAGCGGCCTTCTGTGGAAGGAGGTCGTAACCGACCTTCACAAGCGCGAATATTCCGACGTTCAGCTTTCGCATATGCTGGCCGATAACTGCGCGATGCAGCTCGTGCGTGACCCGAACCAGTTTGATGTCATTGTAACTGGGAACCTGTTCGGAGACATCCTGTCCGATCTGGCGTCGATGCTGACGGGTTCACTCGGGATGCTGCCGTCTGCAACGCTTGGCCCGGTTCGCGCCTATGGCAAACGCAATGCTCTGTATGAGCCGATCCATGGCAGCGCGCCGGACATCGCAGGCAAGGGGATTGCCAATCCGCTGGCCCAGATTCTGTCTTTCGCCATGCTGCTGCGGTATTCGCTCAATCGCGCCGAGGATGCGGATCTGATTGAAACAGCTGTGTCGAACGTGCTGGCTTCGGGCCTGCGGACCGGAGACATCATGTCTCCGGGTATGGCTCGAGTCGGAACCGAAATGATGGGGCAGGCCGTCCTGCGCGAGATGGAAAAGCTCGCCTGACTTTTTACGGGACCTGTCTGGCACATATCAGGCGCCTTCCTTAGGGAAGGTGCCTTTTTTGTTGGTCGCAGCCCGGCTGCCTGTGGTCAAAACTGTTGGAACATGCCTAGGATCGCGTCATCGAAATGATCCGGAACCCTGTCATGTCCTTTATTGCCGACCGTCTGAACCGCATTCTTCCCAGTCAGACGATTGCCGTGACCCAGAAAGCGCGTGCCCTCAAGGCAGAGGGCCGTGATATCATCAGCCTTTCTGCGGGTGAGCCGGATTTCGATACCCCCGACTTCATCAAGCGTGCGGCAATTCGGGCAATCGAGGCCGGCAAGACAAAATATACGGATGTTCCGGGCACGATCGAACTGCGCAAGGCTGTCGCGGCTCGTCTGAACGCCGACTTCGATCTAGACTACAAGGCCGAGGAAATCTGCGTTTCCACGGGTGGCAAGCAGGTTATCTATAATGTCATGGTCTCGACCCTGAACGCAGGCGATGAGGTCATCATCCCGGCTCCTGCATGGGTGTCTTATCCCGACATCGTAACGCTGGCCGATGGAACGCCTGTCATTATCCAGACGGCCCCCGAAAATGGCTTTCGCCTGACGGCAGAACAGCTTCGTGCGGCCATCACGCCTCGTACGAAATGGCTCTGCCTGAATTCGCCCTGCAATCCGACAGGGGCGGCGTATGACGAGGTAGCCCTGAAGGAATTGACGGATGTCCTGCTGGACTATCCGGATATCTGGATCCTGACGGACGATATGTACGCCAAGCTCCTGTATGATGGGGCTGTTGCCAAGACCGTTGTGCAGGTCGAGCCGCGTCTGCGGTCCCGGACCGTGACGATGAATGGTGTCTCCAAAGCCTATGCCATGACAGGCTGGCGGATCGGGTTTGCCGCAGCGCCGGTGGAGTTCACAAAACAGCTTATCAAGCTGCAGGGACAGAGCACGAGCAATCCCTGTTCCATCGCGCAGGCGGCAGCGCAGGAGGCCGTATCCGGCCCGCAGGATTTCATTTCGGAGATGGTGGCGGTCTATCAGGAGCGGCGCAATCTGGTGATCGGCATGCTCAATGATGCACCCGGTCTGACCTGCGCTCTCCCTGAAGGGGCGTTCTACGCCTTTCCGTCCATTGCTGGCGTTCTGGGCAAGACCAGCAAGGGCGGTCGCCTGATTGATAGTGACGAGGCTTTTGTAACGGCTCTTCTGGAAGAAACCGGCGTGGCGGCCGTGCATGGAACGGCGTTCCTGACCCCGGGATATTTCCGGATTTCCTATGCCACCAGCACGGATCTGCTGGTCGAAGCCTGCACACGGATTCAGAAGTTCTGTCAGGGTCTTTCATGAGTTTTACCATCGCATCACGCCTTGCGGACCTGCCGCGCCCTGCAACGATCGCTATGGCTGCCCGCGCCCGTGAACTGAGGGCGCAGGGCGCGGATGTCATTTCGCTCGCTCTGGGACAGCCAGACTTTCCATCTCCTCCAGAGGCGATTAAAGCCGCTTATGTAGCCGCAAAATCCGGGGATACGGGCTATCCACCAATTCCCGGGCAGAAGCCACTGATCGATGCCATTATCCGCAAGTTCAGGCGTGATAACGATCTGGACGTTGCGCCTAATCGGATCATGGTTGCGAATGGCGGCAAGCAGATCATTTTCAATGCACTGATGGCCTCACTGGAAATTGGCGACGAGGTCATCATTCCTGCGCCGTACTGGGTGAGCTATCCGCTGATCACCCGGATGCTGGGCGGGGTTCCGGTTGAGATCCGCTGCCGGGAAGAGGACGGCTTTCGCCCGGACCCGGAAGCTATCCGCGAGGCGATTACGCCGCGTACGAAATGGTTGATTCTGAATTTTCCGAACAACCCGACCGGTGCCATTCTGGAACGGCAGGACCTTGAAGCCATAGCGGACGTGCTGCGTAAAGCGCCGCATGTTCTCGTGATGAGCGACGAGATCTATGAACATCTGACGTTCGACGGCCGCAAACACCTCTCCTTGCTGAATGTCGCGCCTGATCTTGCGGATCGGATTCTGATCGTGAACGGGATGGCGAAAGCTTACGCCATGACGGGATGGCGCGTTGGGTTTGCCTGTGGTCCTACCCCGCTGATTCAAGCCATGGTGGCAGTGCAGGGCAATTCCACGTCGGGCGTTTGCACGCTTGCACAGGCCGGATCGGTGGCCGCGCTTGATGGGGACGCTGACGGAATTGCACACATGCTGGCGACGTATGAGCGACGTCGGGCTCTGGTTGTAGGTGCCTTGCAGAACGTGCCCGGACTGACCTGCGTGATGCCGGAAGGGGCGTTTTATGCCTATCCGGGGATTGAAGCGCTGATCGGCAGAACATCCGGGCAGGGGCGTCTTTTGGAGACGGATGTGGCGTTCGCGGAAGCCCTTCTTGAAGAGGCGCATGTCGCGACGGTTCCGGGTTCGGCGTTCGGATATAGCCCGTATCTTCGCCTGTCTTTTGCGGCGTCTGATGAGCAGCTTGCAGAAGCCTGCCGCCGTATTGCACAGTTTGTGGGCGAGATCCGGCAAGTCTGACGGCAACAAAGACAGGGCATGGACGCAGAAGCAGGGGAGTGTCAGACTTGCATCATGACGAAGACACTCCCTCCCTTTTCCGAACTGTCTTTCCCCCGGCCTGACGAGCAGTCGCTCAAAGCGCGCTACGATGCCATCGCGTTTCTGCTGGATGCCGGGGACCGGGTGGAAGCCCTGAAGGCTTTTGATGCTGTCCGACGCGAGTATGAGGCGTGGGCATCGCACGTTCATCTGCAATTTTCGCGCAATACACAGGATGAGACCGCCAAGGCAGATCGGGATTATGCGGATCGGTTGTCTCCGGTCGCAACTGATCATGAGGTGACGGTCAAGAAGCGCCTTCTGGCCAATCCTGATCGCGCGGGCCTGGAAGCCATTGTAACGCCACATGTGGTGCGGCTCTGGGAAGCTGATACGACCACATTCGATCCGCGTATCAGTACGGATCTGGAAGAGGAAGCCCGTCTTTCAGGGGAATACACGGCGCTTCTGGCGGCTGCGAAAATCTCTTTCGATGGCAAAGTCCTGAATCTGTCGGGGTTGGTGCCTTATCTTCAGGGCATGGATCGGGATGTCCGTCATGCGGCTGAGAAGGCGCGCTGGGATTTTTTCGAGCAGAACGGCGCTGAACTGGATGCCCTTTACGGCAAACTGGTCGCTCTGCGGGACCGGATGGCGAAAACCCTTGGTTTCGATAACTATATCGAACTCGGGTATCGCCGGATGCGCCGGACAGATTATGGTCCTGAGCAGGTTGCAGCCTTTCGGGAGAAGGTTCTGGCTTATGTCACACCCCTGATCAGCGCGCTCATGGAGCGTCGTCGTCTGAAAATGGGCTGGGACAAGGTGATGGCGTGGGATGAGGCTCTGATTGACCTTCAGGGTAATCCCGAGCCCGCTGGCGATCATGACCTGCTGGTGGCGCACGCTGAAACCATGTTCCGCGACCTCGATCCTTCAGGGGAAATGGCGGATTTTTACGTCCAGATGCGCGATCTTGGGTATCTCGATCTGAAAAATCGAGAGGGCAAGGCGGGAGGCGGCTTCTGTACGTCTTTTCCGACGGTCGGGACGCCTTATATTTTCGCTAACTTCAATGGCACCCATAACGATATCGGCGTTTTCACCCATGAAATGGGTCATGCGTTCCAGAACTGGAAAAGCCGTGATCTGCCGTGGATCGATCAACTCTGGCCGACCATGGAAGCGGCGGAAATCCACTCCATGGGCCTTGAGTTCCTGAGCTGGCCGCAGATTGGAGACCTGGTCGAGGATGGCGCGGCAGAACGATATCGGCGCATGCATCTGATTGATGCGCTGTCGTTCTTTCCCTATGGCGTCTGTGTGGATCACTTCCAGCATGAGATTTATGCCCATCCTGACATGACGCCAGAAGAACGGCATCAGACTTGGGAGCGGCTTGAGAAACTCTACATGCCCTGGCGGGACTGGGGCGATCTGGCCTATCCGGCCAAGGGTGGCCGCTGGCAGGCCCAGCTCCATATTTACCGGCTGCCGTTTTATTATATCGACTATGCATTAGCACAGTGCTGTGCGCTGCAACTCTGGCTGGGGTCGCGTCTGGACCGGGAAGGGACGCTGGAAATCTACCGCAGGCTCTGCGCCGAAGGTGGGTCGAAACCGTTCGCGCAACTTGTGTCCGAAGCGGGGCTGACCTCTCCGTTTGAAGCGGATGTACTCGCTGAAGTCGTCCATGAAGCCGAGCAGGTGCTCGCGCTCTGAAAATTCTGTAAGGCTCCGGAAAAAACCGGAGCCTCAAGGACTTATCCGCGTTTGTTCCAATCGGAAATGAGGTCAAGAACAGCCTGCGGTGACATGCTGCGGGCATTGCCAAGCGCCTTGGAGCCGTCGCCGTTCAGGGCATGGCCTTCCGGTGTTACGATAATGACGGTCGGGACGGCCTTGATGGTCACGCCATAGCGTTCCGCCAGATCGAGATTGGTGTTGATGCGCCCGACATTGATCGGCACCACCACGAACTGGCTGTCCAGCCAACGTGCCGCATCAGGTAGTGCGAAAATACCGCTGAGCATTTTGCAGTCCGGGCACCAGTTGCCGCCAAAATCGAGCAGAACCTTACGATGCGTTTTCTTCGCGAGCGCGAAGGCCTGTTCCACCTGTTCGTGCGCTACAGCCGTGTCAGGATAGGGTTCGGCGACGGGAGGAGCGGATGTTTCGGTCAGTTTGGGGGCAGGGACTGCTGGCGTTGTGGACGCGGCATGTGCCGGAAGGGTTGCAGTCAGCGCCAGACCAAGGCCGGCGGCAAGAAGGGAACGGTTCATGAAAAAGGCTTTCATTGATGTTGTCCTCTGCATGCCATAACGCAGAATGACAGGAACAGATGATTAAAGCCCAATTTTCAGGAAAGGTCATGCGTTTGAAAAAAGCAGCACCCCGCCCGCAAGTCGCGTCTCCGCGTGAAGTCAGTGTTACGGAAACCCTGATCCGGACAGCAATCCTAGTGGCGTTAACGCTGGCCTTTGCATCGGTCTTCCGTTTCTGGCAACCGGCCATCAAGGCCGCGCAGCATATCGCTGGAACGTCTGTCTGGCAGGAACTCTACAGCCTGTTTCATATCGACTCAGGGGTCGGGCGCGAGCAACTGATTCTGACCGGAATCATGGTGGCCTGTTTTCTGCTGGCACTTGCCGTCCAGTCCATCGGATTTCTGATCTTTCGGAGACTCAGAAAAAACCGGGCCTGACTTTCAGGGCCGAAACGGCTGCCAGACACCAAGCAATTATGAGCATCGTCCCGCCATAAGGTGCGATCCGGCCAATCGAGACTGGCCCCAGCTTCAGGTCAAACAGCGCAAGCAGGGTGACGGGCACGCAGAACAGAACCATGCCGACTGCCATGCACAGACACGCCATGCGGATCAGCCGCGGCGACAGGCGAGCTGCGTTCAGAGAAAGTAGACACAGCCCGAGAGCATGCCACATCTGGATTTCCACTGCGGAATGCAGCATGGCCCTGCCGCCCGGAACGGCAAACAGCCGGTCCGGCAGATGGGCGGACAGGGCGCCAAGCATGACGCCGAACGCTGCGGACAGGGCAGCGAAAACGAAACTGCCTCGAAGCAGAACTGGTGTACCGGGCTGGATGGGGTTTGCGGACATGCCGTGAATGTATCATGTGTTGTCTGAACAGCGAATGAGAGACTGTCATGAGTGCATTGTCAGTCTGTCGCGGCCTGTCTTTTCGAGGCAGGCGCGTTTGAAAAAGGAAGCTTCGATGACTGTTTCGTATCTCCGCCTGTGTCTGTCCGCGGGCCTTCTGGTCGGTCTTGCGGCCTGTAACGCTCCCGATGCGCCGCCTGCGCCGGCGTTGCCGAGCGTCGCTTCGACTTACAAGCTGACGACGGCAGATGCGGCGTTCCTCCAGCAGGTGGATGAGATGGATCAGACCCAGATCGCCATTGCGACACTGGCCGCGACCCATAGCAACAGTGACGTGGTCAAAGCCTTCGGTTCGACCGTTCAGGGTGATTACACGACCAATCAGAAAGCCGTCGCCAAGATCGCCTCAGACGCCAATCTGACGGTTGCCGCCAAGATTGATGCGGCCGATCAGGAGCATGTCGAGTCGTTTTCCCATCTTTACGGTGCTGCATTCGACCGGATGTTCCTGCGCGATATCGTCAGTATCCGGACACCGGATCTGAGCAAGGCCATCGCGACGGCTCAGGCTTCGGGCGGCTCGCCGGACATCAAGACCCTCGCTACGGACACGGACAAAATGCTGACGGATCACACGTCCCGCGCCCGTGATCTGATGGGCGATCGCAGCATCGGTCATCACGCAAAGCATAAAAGAAGCCACTGAGACCAGCGCGGAGGATTAGACAGGTCATGACGATCCGCATCGATAAGATCGTAACACGGGGTGGAGACGGCGGGCAGACGTCTCTTGGAGATGGCACACGCGTCCCCAAGTCTTCAGACCGGATCGAAGCGATGGGGACTGTTGATGAGCTGAATGCCCAGTTGGGAATTTTGTGCTGTACCATGGCGCAGGATTCCCGGATGGCTGTGCTTGAAGACGAGATCCGTCAGATCCAGTCCTGTCTGTTCGATCTTGGTGCGGACCTTTGTCTGCCTGACCCAGAACGTACCCCCAGCCTGCCTTCGGAAGCCATTATATGGCTGGAAAGCAGGCTGGAGGCTCTGCGCCGACACCAGAAGGAACTCAGAAGCTTCGTGCTGCCAGGGGGCTGTTCCGTCGCGGCTCAGGCACATCTTGTCAGAACCGTTGCGCGCCGGGCAGAACGGCGTGTTGCGCTTCTTGAACAGAGGCCGGTAGAGGGACTTCGTTTTTTGAACAGATTGTCTGATTACTTCTTTGTTCTTGCGCGTCACGCGAACAATCATGGTGAAACCGATATTCTCTGGTCGCCGGGTCGTTGGCATGAAAAGAAAATATAAATAAACGCTTATTGCCCCGATGGACAGAATGGGCGTGAAGTGCTAGGAAAACCTCGTCAGAACGCTGGGGTTTCTCTAGGCGAGTCGACTTTTCATATCCTTGTCAGGACATGTTTCGGCTGAGCGGGTTTAAATCCGGTCAGCTTTTCTGCCTTTCGGCAGACCTGTTTTGCAGGGGAAAATCCATAAATATCATATTGGTTGAAGAATACAGAATGCAGGACGAGCATCAGGCTAACGAAGAAGACAAACTGCGACAGGCTTTGGCCCGTCTGGGTGCCGGGGCGTCCTCACGCACTCCAAACAAGTCAAGGCCCGTTCCCCCGACTGCCGAGCGCAGGCGTCGTTTCGTCCGCGACGGGCAGGTTGTGGTCGAACATCAGGGCGGTCGTGGAATTGCAGCGCGTAATGTCGGGCAAGACGATCAGGAAGAACTTGAGCGTCTTCGTCAGTCGGTCAAGCGTGAACAGCGTCGCTGGGAAGAGGCCGAGCGGAGCCTCGGGGAAATTCGCAGCCAGCTCAAGGCGTTCGAGACGCGCGAAGCCCATGCGAAAATCCAGATCAGTGAACTGAACCGCGAGTTACGCGAAAATCAGGACACGATCCAGACATTGAAGGCATCTCTTCATCAGGCGCGTGAGCAGGCTGCCGAAGCAGCACGCCGTACACCGCGCCCTGTTGGACGTCCTCGCAAGGAGCCTGCTCCGCAGGTGGTGGATGTGGCGGAAGCCGAGATTGCCGAACAGGAACCTGTGCAGTGGTGGGTGAAGGCCTGAACTCAGGCCTTCATTTATTTACTCTGAATGTCTGACCCGGCGTCCGAACCAGAGCAGAACACCACAGAAAACAGCCCATCCTAATCCGGCATTCAACAGGGCTGGAACGGGAAGCGCCAGAGTATCGGAGCTTCCCGTAGCGCCTGTCATCGCCGCAAGTGCTACGCCGATCAGGCTTTCCCCGACAATGAAACCTGAGGCGATCATCGTTCCCTGTTCCCGTGGGAAACGGCGTAGAAGCCACGCAAGCCCCGCACCAATCCCGATGGTTACCGAGACCTCTGCTGGGAGATAGATGCCCATTCCTACGGCTAAGGGCGGGAGAGCAAGGTTGCGGCGGTTCAGCACGATATCCACTACGACCAGACAGATGCCAATAACTGCTCCGATTTCCAGCATCACCCAGTCCAGTTGATGTGTCAGGATTCCGGTGGCGATAGCAGCCATCAGGGCGGGCTGGGGTGCGGCGAGTGCGCGCGTCGGGTCCATGTCGGCGCGCGGCATCGCGCCGACGAAACCATAGGCGTGATACAACACCTGAAGCACCCAAGGTATGACAATCGCGCCAACGGCACAGCCGATAAGCAGGGCAACTTCCTGCCTCCAAGGCGCCGCACCGACGAGCTGGCCTGTCTTGAGATCCTGCAGATTATCGTTGGAAACGGCGGCTGAGGCAGTGATGGCGGAGAGGACGAACAAGCCGAACGCGATGGCGATCGGGCGCTGGTCCACCGTCAGGATACCGCCGCTCTCCAGCCCCCAGAGGGCAACCGAAATAACAATGATGGCGATAATACCAACACCGGATATTGGTGACGAAGACGATCCGATGATACCAGCCATATAGCCGCACGCGCTGGCGACCAGAAAACCCAGCCCGAAACAGGCGATCAATCCCAGAACGACCAGTGTTCCCAAAGCGCCACCATGCGGCATGACAGGCCACAGGAAATAGCCGAACAGCGCAGCGAGCAGTATTGCAAGACCTGCGCAAAGACCAATCAGTGTAGGAGGAGAAAGATCGCGGTCGCTGTCATCGCCGGTTGCCAGATGGGTGACGGAAAGCGCTTCTTTCAACCCTTGTGCGACCGGACGGGCAAGAGCGAGCAGCGTCCAGACCGCTGCCACCGCAATGGTGCCAGCACCGATGAAACGCACCTTGTTTAGCCAAAGTCCCGAGGCTTCGGCCAGTGGCGTGGCTGAGGGGGCGAGGTGGCCCAGAACCGGCACCATGACGCCCCAGGCTAGAAACACGCCGAGGAGCATCGCAATACCGCCGCCGATGCCGACCAGATAGCCGGTGCCCAGCAGGGCCAGCGAAAAACTTCCGTTCAGACGAAATGCCGATGACCCGACGACGGTAGCAGCAGAAAATCCGTCCGACAGAAGGCGCAGCCCAGATGTGGCAAACGCCACAGCACCCGAGACAAGAGTGCCGAGCGTGAGGGATTTGAGGCTCCGGGCATCACCTTCCGGCGAGGAGGCGCGCAGGATTTCCGCACAGGCTGTGCCTTCTGGGTAGGGCAGATCGGAGTTGCTCACGAGGGCCCGGCGCAGCGGGATGGTGAAGACAACGCCCGTCATACCGCCCGCCATCGTCAGCAGCAGAGTGATGACATACGGAAATTCATGCCAGTATCCGACCATGATGAGGGCCGGGAGGGCCGCAAACACGCAGGACAGGGTACCGGCAGCAGAAGCCTGCGTCTGGACCATGTTGTTTTCCAGCATGGTCCCGCCGCCCATGAGGCGCAGGACGGCCATCGAAATGATGGTGGCTGGAATGGACGAGCCGAAAGTCAGACCGATTTTTAGGCCTAGATAGACGTTTGCTGCCGTAAAGACGACCGTGATGAGGGCTCCGAGAATAATCCCCCGGAGGGTCAGTTCGCGATTGTCCATGTATTTCTGTTCCGAAATGATGGCAGGCACAGAGCAGCTCGCTGTGACTGCATGTCGGGGCTGATGCTTCAGCCCCGCCGATTTTCATTGGTATTTTTACTGGGTGTGGCTGTGGAAAGCGACCGGGGAGAGGTGTTCGCGGTTATAGCCCAGTTCGCCGTGTGTCAGCTGATACCCGATTTCGAGCGTATAAGGATTTTCCTGCGCCATGTTGTCGGTGGCTGGCAGGTCGATCAGGCGCAGGTCCGTGCGGACGGACTGTGTGCTGACATTCGGCGGGAAGCGGAACGTGTCCGTGAAGACTTTCTTGTCCACGATCTTGCCGTCCCGCATGATGACAATGAAATACGGCACATCGATCGTATTGCTGGTCGCCGCCGGGCCACGGGTCAGGTTCATGGCAAGGCTCAGGCGTGTGCGGACCGTCTGATGGCCATGTGGCCCTTCCGGACCGCGCTCGCAGTCTCCGGACAGAGATGTGATCTGCGCGTGGCTGACGAGGCTTCCGATATCCGCGCTCTTGCCGTCATAGACGAACTGGTCCGCTGCAGATCCTGGGATATCGAGCGCCGGACAGGCGGGGGCGAAGAAACTCTGGTTGGATTCGTCGCAGCCGGCCAGACTCGAAAGGGCCAGGAGGGCGAAAGCCGGAGCAAACAGGGGCGAGGCGAAGCGCCGGATGGCTGGCATCAGCTGAAGAAACTCCTACAAAGAGGCTCGGCAAAGAAGCCCGGACGTTGCGACGAGAGGCAATCCGGTCGATACTGGTCCTACATATCGAACTCCGCCCGCTTGGGGAACACCATGTCAGAACAGACGACTTTCGCTCCTGCCCGCACCAATGGTGTGGGCGCTCCTCCAACCCTTCGCGTCCTGCTTGCCGGTCCGCGTGGATTCTGTGCCGGTGTGGACCGCGCCATCCGTGTCGTGGAAGAAGCGCTGCGTCGTTATGGCGCTCCGGTCTACGTCCGTCACGAGATTGTCCATAACCGGACGGTCGTTGAGGGGCTTGAGGCCAAGGGGGCCATTTTCGTCGAGGAGCTGGACGAGGTGCCCGAGGACGGACATGTTGTTTTCTCTGCGCATGGCGTTCCAAAATCCGTTCCCGCCGAAGCCCAGCGCCGGAACCTGCTGTATCTGGATGCGACCTGCCCGCTGGTGTCGAAGGTCCATCGTGAGGCCGAGCGTCACTTTGCGGGCGGTGGTCCGGACCAGCTCCATATCCTCATGATCGGCCATGCGGGCCATCCGGAAGTTGTTGGCACGATGGGGCAGCTCCCGCCGGGCGCCGTCACGCTCATCAATGATGCGGAAGAAGCCCGCACGATCCAGCCGGAAGACCCCGCGAAACTGGCCTTCATCACGCAGACCACCTTGTCGGTCGACGATACGGCCGAGATCGTGGACATCCTGCGCTCACGCTTTCCGCTCATCGAGGGGCCGAAGCGCGAAGACATCTGCTACGCGACGACCAACCGTCAGGAAGCCGTGAAGGCGATTGCGCCTGAGAGCGATCTGGTGATTGTGATCGGTTCTCCGAACTCGTCCAACTCGCAGCGCCTGCGCGAAGTGGCTGAACGGTCGGGTGCGCGGCGCGCGCTTCTGGTGCCGAAGCTCGAAAATCTGGACTGGAGCGTCCTTGAAGGCGTGGAAACGCTGGGCATCAGTGCCGGTGCATCCGCTCCCGAGAGCCTTGTGCAGGAAATGGTGACAGCTCTGGCCGAGAAATATTCGCTCAAGATCGAAGAGCGGATCGTCAAGGAAGAGAACATCAACTTCCGTCTGCCCGGTCCGCTGGCTGGCGAGGAAGACTGATTTCTCATGGCCGTCTATACGGAACTGGCGGCCGAGACGCTTGAAGCGTTTCTTGGCACTTACGCGATCGGCACTCTGGTCTCATTTCATGGCATCGCCGAGGGTGTCGAAAACAGCAATTTCCTCCTCCGTACGACGGAGGGGGATTTTATTCTTACGCTGTTCGAGCGTCGGGTAAATGCCAGTGAGCTTCCATGGTTTCTGGGGCTTATGCAGCATCTTGCGGGCAGGGGCCTGAACTGCCCGCTTCCCGTATCCGACCGGAATGGCACCGCGCTGCGGACACTGGCAGACCGTCCGGCTGCCATCACGACATTCCTTCCCGGTGTGTCCGCCACACAGCTCGATGGGGGGCTGTGTCTGGAACTCGGCAAGGCGCTGGCCCGGCTGCATATTGCTGGTGAGGGATATAGCGCTGTTCGTCCGAATGCGCTGTCTCCGGCGGCGTGGGGGCCGCTGCTTGACAGCTGCGGAGAGAGTGGAGACGTACTGTCGCCCGGCCTGACAGCTGAAGTGCGGGCTGCGCTGCAGCTGATCGAAAGCGCATGGCCTCTGCCGGATGAACTGCCGCGTGGGCAGATCCATGCGGATCTGTTTCCGGATAATGTTTTCTTCCAGAACGGGCAGGTGTCGGGGCTGATCGACTTCTATTTCGCCTGTACGGATTTTCTGGCTTACGATCTGGCGATCTGCCTGAATGCCTGGTGTTTCCGGGACGAAAAGACATTCGCGCCGTCATTCGCTGCGGCCATTCTTCAGGGTTATGAAAGTGTTCGCCCGCTGACTGAGGCGGAGAAATCGGCGCTTCCCCTGCTGTGTCAGGGGGCTTCGATCCGCTTTCTGCTGACGCGTCTGTATGACTGGATCAACACTCCGGCCAATGCACTCGTGACTCGCAAAGACCCGCTGGCCTATCTGGTGCGCCTGCGGCATTTCGCAGGTGTTTCCCATGTCTGAGGCCTCTGCGGAGCGGCCTCAGGTGGAAATCTGGACGGATGGCGGGTGCAAACCCAATCCCGGCCCGGGGGGCTGGGGTGCGCTTCTGGTCTGCCGCGGTCAGGAAAAAGAGCTTCTGGGCGGGCATCCGGAAACGACCAACAACCGTATGGAAATGACGGCTGCCGCCGAGGCGCTGGAGGCTCTGAAACGCCCCTGCATCGTGACGCTGCATACGGACAGCGAATATCTGCGGAATGGCATCACCCGCTGGCATACGGGCTGGGTGCGCCGGAAATGGCGGAATGCGGCTGGGGACCCTGTCGCCAATATGGATCTGTGGCAGCGTATTCTGGAAGCTGCGAAGCCGCACGAGATTGAATGGCTCTGGGTCAAAGGGCATTCGGGCGATGAAAACAACGAACGCGTGGATCAGCTTGCAACGCGGGGACGTGAAGAGCTCTGAAAATAGCGGTTTTTCTCAGGTCTTTGAAGAAAAACGAAAAAATCTCCAAAAAAGTTCATTTAGGGGCTTTACCGACCCCGGTCATTTGGCTACATACCACCTCGCCGGTCCCGAATAGCTCAGTTGGTAGAGCAAGCGACTGTTAATCGCTGGGTCGTAGGTTCGAGTCCTACTTCGGGAGCCAGCCTTTCTTTTGAAAAGCTGCTTCGACCGCAATAAAAAGCTCCCTTTCGGGAGCTTTTTGCGTTTCTGGCCTTACTGTTCTTCGGGAAAGACGTCTTCCAGACGATCCAGCGCCCAGAGTCGCGGGAAAAGCCGCGCCCATGCGGCGGCCACCAGAATGGTGCCAACGCCGCCCGCGATCACGGCTGCCTCTGGTCCGATCGCCGTTCCGAGCATCCCGCTCTCAAATTCGCCAAGCTGGTTGCTGGACCCGATGAACAGCGTATTGACGGCTGAGACACGTCCACGCATCGAATCCGGTGTTGCAAGCTGGATCAACGAGGAACGGATGACGACGCTGATGACGTCAGCAGCTCCAAGGATCATCAATGCGACAATCGAGACCCAGACCGTGTGGGACGCGCCAAAGACAATCGTCGCTATGCCGAACACGACGACCGACACGAACATGACGAGACCTGCACGCCCCTTGAGGGGGTAACGGGACAGGCCCCAGGACATCAGGAGTGCGCCAATCGCCGGAGCCGCGCGAAGCAGTCCCAACCCGACCGGACCGACATGCAGGATGCCGTCGGCATAAACCGGGAGCATGGCTGTAGCGCCGCCCAAAAGAACGGCGAATAGATCGAGCGTAATCGCCCCCAGCAGGTCACGGCGGCGGTTAAGAAAGGAGAGACCGGCAAAGACCGAGGCGAATGTGATGGGTTCTTTTGGAGGAACGGTGTGCACCAGTTTCAGGGAAAATGTTCCCGAGAAAGCCACGGCAAACCCGATGGTTGAAAGGCCATAACAGACGACTGGCCCAATGCCGTAAAGCAGGCCGCCAAGGCTCGGGCCGACGATGGAGGCTGTCATGAAGAGCGAGGAGAGTAGGGCCTGTGCGCGGGGCAGAAGGGATGGAGGTGCGATGGCGGGGAGAAATGCCTGCTGGCAGGGCATCTCGAAGCTGCGCAGAACGCCATAGAAGGCTGCGAACGCATAGATGCCGCCCGTCGTCAGCCCGTGAAGTGCGGCGGCAACGGCAAGGGCGGCCGTAGAAAGAATTTCGCAGATCTGACAGACAAGGACGATGGTGCGCCGGTTGAAGCGGTCCGCAACGTGTCCTGCGACGAATGTCAGCGGGATCATGGGCAGGAACTGTGCCAGCCCCAGATAGCCCAGAGAGGCTACGTCATGCGTCAGCGCATAGATCTGCCATCCGATGGCGATCGTCATGGTGGTCGCGGAAAGCTGTGAGAAAATTCTTCCGACGATAAGAGCCGGAAGGCCGGGGAGGGTGCGCAGGGCCGGATCGATCATTGCGGCACTTTAGGCACTTCCGTCTCTCAAGTTTATTGCAAAATTGCGAGACGGAAGGCAGAGGAAGATCATGACAGCCAATCAGCCCCCCCAAACCGTTCATTATGCGACCGTCACCTGGGACCAACTCCATCGTGATGCGCGTCTTCTGGCCTCAACCCTCATGCAGAAACATGGGCCTTTCCGCGGGATCGTCGCCATTACCCGTGGTGGCCTGATCCCCGCCGCCATTCTTGGCCGCGAGATGGGCTGCCGCCTGATCGAAAGCGTTTCGGTCATCAGCTATGCGGGCGAAGAAGGCACGCAGCATGAGCCGAAAGTCGTCAAGCCGCCTGTTGCTGCGGGAGATGGCGATGGCTTCTTGATCGTGGACGACCTCGTGGATTCGGGTGTGACCGCCCGTATCGTGCGCGAACTGCTGCCCAAGGCAGTCTTCGCGTGCCTCTATGCTAAGCCTGAGGGCAAACCCTTCACGGATCATTATGTGACGGAAGTTGCGCAGGACACCTGGGTGCTCTTTCCGTGGGACACAGCGCCGCTTTTCGTGCCGCCGCTCGTAAGAAGCGAAGGCGAGTAAAAAAACCCTCTTGCCTCGACCGGCCAGACATCCTAGGTTCCGGCCGGTTCGGGGCGTGGCGCAGCCTGGTAGCGCGCTTGTTTTGGGTACAAGAGGCCCCCGGTTCGAGTCCGGGCGCCCCGACCAGTTAACGGCCAATTGATGCGCCCTTAGCTCAGATGGATAGAGCAACAGCCTTCTAAGCTGTGGGTCGATGGTTCGAATCCATCAGGGCGCACCAGCCATTTCAGAGACATCGGCTGGCGCTCCATTTTCCTTTAAATTCAGTCTGCTGGATTATTGTCCTGATAGGCTTTGAGAAGCACTTTCTGCATCTCGGCATCGGGTGCGCCCAGAAAAGTCTGTTTCAAAGGCCCCTCCCGTTTGATGCTCAGCAGGCCCCATGCGGCTGAATGGTCTTTCGCAAAAATAACCTCAAGTTGCTCTGCTGCACAGTCATGCTGGCGGCACATATGCCCCAGAAGATAAGCCTTGCCCCCGATGCTGAAATCGCTAACCGGCACGGAGGTCGCATGCGCCGTCATCACCCATGATGGCAGTGTCACCATAGCCTGATAGGCCTGTCGAAACCCTTGCGTGTTCGCCAGATCTGCCGTTATTGGAGGTGTCGCTGCCGAGGCAGTCTGGAATGCCGCACATGCAAGTATTGCAGGAAGCAGTCGGGTTATATGCATGATTGTGCCCTTCAGAAGGTATTCAGGTTTTTCAACCGAACGCCTTGTTCTTCAAGTTTTTCCAAGGTGGCCGTTGGATCAGTCGAAATCCCTCGACAGGCTTCCGGCACTATGTCGGTTTGATAGCCGCAACTTACGGCATCCAGCGCTGTCGCTATGACGCAGTAATCCAGAGCCAGCCCACAGACGACTACATGGTCTATGCCAAGACCTTTCAATAACCCGTCGAGCCCTGTTGAAGTTGCACGATCATTGTCGAGAAACCCGGAATAGCTGTCCCGCTCCTTCAGAACGCCTTTGCGGATAATGTGCGTTATTGGCTCGGGCGTGAGTGCTTCAGGAAAATCAGCTCCATGGGTGCCTGCAACGCAGTGAACCGGCCAAGGACCGCCCTGAGAGCTGAAGGAGCAGTGATAGGAAGGGTGCCAGTCCTGCGTTGCGATCACTGCCCTGAAGGGGTGTCTGGCAAGCGTATTGACGGCCTCAAGAATGCTGTCGCCGTCCGGTACGGCTAGGGTACCGCCGGGCAGGAAATCATTCTGGATATCGACAAGGATAAGAGCGGAGCAACTGAGATCGATCATGTCACGATCTAAGCAGTCTGCGTCCAGCAGAGGAAGTCAGTTCAAACGTGTCACCAGTAACTGGTTGATTCTGAAGCCTTCCACGTCAACCACTTCAAACCGGAATCCGGACGATTGCACACTGTCCGCCTTGCGGGCCATGCGACGCAGGCGGTTCATGACAAAGCCGCCGACCGTGTCGAAGTTCTGGGCATCGTCGAACATGGGAATGTCCAGTTCGCGGATGACGTCGCCGATAGGGGCTGCGCCGTCGATCAGCCAGGATTTATCGTCACGGCGGACGATGGCCTGTTCTTCAAACGGACTGACCAGACCGTCCATCAGGGCGCCCATAATGTCCTTGTAGGTGATGAGGCCGACCACGAGACCATATTCGTTGACGATCAGGGCAAAGCCTGCCGAGTGCGCCTCGAATTGTGCGAGGGTTTCCCACAAATTCAGGGTGTCGGGGAGCGAGAGGACATCGCGGCGCATGCGGAAGATCTGACTGGCGATGGTGGTCAGACCCGTGCTTTTGGGCTGGGGTTCGTCAACAACGGCAACCAGAACGTCTTCTGCGCGAATGGAGCCGATGACCTTGTCGAGACCGCCGTCGCAGAGCGGGTAGCGCGAGTAGGGCCGAACTCGCACTTTGTCGCGTTGGCTTTCAGGGCTTTCCTGTACGTCCAGAAAAACGATCTCGTCGCGCGGGGTCATGGCGGACGTGACGGCGCGGTCCTGAAGGCCGAGCACGTTCTGGATCATCTGGTGCTCTTCTTCCAAAAGCACGCCGGAAGCTGTTCCGGCCGCGAGAATGGCGCGCAGGTCTTCAGGCGTGACGGGCTCGACGGTTGCGGCGGCCGGGATCTTGAGAAGTTTGAGCAGCCAGTCGGAGATTTTCGAGAAAACCAGAACCGCCGGGTAGAGAATTTTTAGGGCGATGGCAGGAAACCAGCCGACCTTGAGCGCGATCCGGTCGGGCGCGTTCATGGCAATCCGCTTGGGCAGAAGATCCGCAAACAGGACGAAAAGGCCGGTGATCAGCATAAAGGAACAGGCTGAACCCAGCTTGCTGGCAAGTGCTGGGCGTGTGCCCATCGCACGAAAGCCTGCCGCGATCGGGTCGCTCAGCATGGATTCGCTGATGATGCCGCCCAGAACGCCGACCGCGTTCAGGCAGATCTGAAGGACCGTGATGACCTGACCGCTGTTGCGTCGCAGTTTGAGAAACGCGACAGCACGGGGGTCTCCTGCTTCGGCTCTGGAGCGAAGGCGCACATCGCGTGCCGCAGCAAAAGAGATCTCCGATAGCGAGATCAGGATGGAGACGCCAATCAGCGCGACCGTGGCGGCTAAGCCCAGCAGGAGGAAAACGATCTGTTGCTGGGATGAAGGAAGGACTGACATGCGGGAGGCGTTATACCCTGAAAAAGTGAAATATTACCAACTTTCTCACGGTTTTGGTTTTGCAGTTCTGTTACAGCCCTGCCAAGTTGCGCCAGCCGTCCTCATCCGTGGTTTCGATCCCGAGTTCGGCGGCTTTCTTGGCTTTCGAGCCTGCTTTTTCACCGAGGACGACCAGAGACGTTTTTTTCGAAACGCTATCCGTCACCTGCGCGCCCAGCCGTTCGGCGATGGCTTTGGCTTCCGGACGGGACATGGTTGTCATGGTCCCTGTGAACACGATGACTTTTCCGGAAAGATGGCCTTCCTGAGGGGCGTCTTCGGGAGTGATCTCCGTTAGTTCCGTTGCCAGATCATCAAGAGTTTCGACGTTATGGCTTTCGGCGAAAAAGGCGGACAGTTCGTCGGCGATCGCATCGCCTACGCCCATAATCGCGCCGAGGGCGGCCCGCTCTTCTGAATCCGGGCGGGCGGCCAGCATGGCGTCGCGCCAGTTTTCGAAAGTCTGGTAGTGTCGTGCCAGAAGCTGGGCATTGCGTTCGCCAATGCGACGGATGCCAAGGCCGAAAACAAGACGTGCCAGCGGGATCGTCCGTCGTTCGTCAATTGCACGGAACAGGTTGTCGACCGACAGTCGCCCCCAGCCGTCGCGCTGGAGCAGGGCGTCTTCATGCGCTCGCAGGCGGAAAATGTCGCCCGGTGTGCGGATATATCCAGCGTCGTGGAATTCGCGGATGCTGCGTTCGCCAAGGCCATCGATGTCGAAGGCATTGCGCGAGACCATGTGGATCAGCCGTTCCACGACTTGGGCTTCACAGGTCAGACCACCCGTGCAGCGACGGACGACTTCCCCATGAACACGCTCGGCGAGAGATCCGCAGACCGGGCAGTGATCGGGATAGACGAACGGTTCCGAGCGCGGTTCCTCGCTTGGCACCGGGCCAAGGATTTGCGGGATGACGTCTCCAGCGCGCTGAAGGCGGACCAGATCGCCGATGCGCACGTCCTTGCGGGCAATTTCGTCTTCGTTATGCAGCGTGGCGCGGGAGACGATGACACCGCCGACATTCACCGGCTCCAGATGCGCGACTGGCGTCAGGGCACCTGTGCGGCCCACCTGAATTTCAATTTCCAGTAGGCGGGTGATGGCCTGCTCAGCCGGAAATTTCCAGGCTACGGCCCAGCGCGGCGCCCGACCGACGAAACCCAGCCGCTCCTGCAAGCTAATATCGTCCAGTTTGAAGACGATACCGTCGATATCGTAGTCCAGCCCTGACCGCTCGCGGGCCAGCTTGTCGACATAGGCGGGAATGTCGCTGGCATGGCTGATCATTTCAGAGAGTGGATTGACCCTGAAGCCCCAGCTCCGCAGTTTTTCGAGATAGTCCCAGTGCGTCGTGGCAACGGGCGAGGATGTATAGCCCTGAGCGTAAGCAAAGAGAGAAAGCGGTCGGCTGCGGGTGATTTCGGCGTCCAGCTGTCGCAGAGAACCCGCGGCTGCGTTGCGGGGGTTGGCGAAGGGACGTGCGCCGCGTGCGACCTGCTGTTCGTTTAGGGTGAGGAAGCTACTTTTGGAGAGGAAGACTTCGCCACGGATTTCGAGATGTTCGGGAACAGGGCCGGTGAGTTCGTGAGGAATATCGTTCAGGGTCAGAAGGTTGGCGGTAACATCCTCACCTTCGATACCGTCTCCGCGTGTGGTGCCACGGACGAAACGACCGTGTTCGTAGGTCAGGCTGATGGAAAGGCCGTCGATCTTGGGTTCAGCAACGAACTGGAGGGCCTGAAGGCGTTGTTCGTCCAGCCCGAGAAAGCGCCCGACCTTCGAGACAAAGCCGTCAAAGCCTTCCGGGTCGAAGACGTTGTCGAGGGACAGCATTGGAACGAGGTGACGGTATTTCCCGAAAGCGGAATCAGGCGCCGATCCGACCCGCTGGCTGAAGCCATTTTCAGATCGAAGGTCCGGGTGTGCCTCTTCCAGAGCCAGAAGTTCGCGCCGGGCAGTATCATAGACGGCATCAGACACTTCCGGCTCGTCGCGCCCATGATAGGCCTCGTCCCACCGTGCGAGGTCCGCTTCGAGTTCAGCGTGACGCTCGGCGGCGGAGACTGGGGCAGTGGTCATGAAATCTGATGTCCAAGAAGGCTGTCGGCGGCCCCGCGGGCCGCGTCGGTAATGATGTCACCCGCAAGCATCCGGGCGATTTCTTCACGCCGGGCGTCATGAGGCAGAGGTTCGGCCAGTGTTTCGGTCCGGTCGTTACGGACACGTTTGGCGATTCGCAGATGGTGGTCGCCACGCGCCGCAACCTGTGGGCTATGGGTGACGACCAGAACCTGCACGTCCTGCGCGACCTTGTGAAGCCGGTCGCCGATTGAGGATGCCGTGGCACCGCCTACGCCAGAATCGACTTCATCGAATACCAGTGTGCCGATATCGGAGCGTTCTGCCAGCACCACTTTCAATGCCAGCATCAGGCGTGATAGCTCGCCACCGGATGCCACCTTGGCGAGCGGGCCGGGAGACTGTCCGGGGTTGGCAGCGATCAGGAACGAAGCCTGTTCCATGCCCTGACTGTTCCAGTGATCGGGTTCCAAAGGCAGAAGCGAGACGATGAAGCGCGCGCGTTCCAGTTTGACGGGGCGCAACTCCATGCTGACGGCTTTTTCAAGCTTTTCGGCTGCTTTCTGGCGAGCAGCAGAGAGGGTGCGGGCAGCGTCTTCATAGGCCAGACGGGCTTCGGTCAGGGCTGTCTGAAGGCGGGCCAGTTCGGCGTTACCGGAATCCAGTGCGCTCAGTCGTGTTTTCAGAGCGGCGAGAAAGCCGGGCAGTTCGGCCACGGAAATATTGTGTTTGCGAGCTTCTGCCCGAAGCGCAAATAGCCGCTCTTCCGTTTCTTCCAGCAGGCGCGGATCCCCTTCCGTGTCTGCGGCAAGGCGGCTCAGCAGCATCTCGGCTTCAGCAAGGGCTTCTTCAGCTTTTCCGAGGGCGTCGAGCGCGTCCTGTGCCTGTGTCTGGTGGCTGTCTGAGAGGGTTTCCGTTTCTGTCGGGGCTGGCAGCAGTCTTGCGAGCGCGCGGCTGGCTGCACGGAGGGCGGCAGCAGGCGCGGATGAGCGGCGGTCACGGGGGGTGAGTTCTGACAGGGCGGCAGCAACGGCTTCGCCTCGGCGTTCATCACGCTGGAGGCTGACGCGCGTGGCCGCGAGCGCATCTTCCTCGCCTTCCTGTGGGGCCAGACGCTCCAAGTCGTCCACTGTCTGACGCAGCCATTCTTCCTCGCGTGCTGCGGCTTCCATGTCGGTGCGCGCGGCTTTGAGGGCATTGCGTGCTGCGGCCCATTGCCGGAAGGTGCTGGCTGTTTTTTCCCGCAGCGGCGGGGCAATTCCGAATGCGTCCAGCAGATCGAGATGGGTGCTATGATCGGCAAGCCCCATCTGTTCGTGCTGGCCCTGAATCTCCACAAGATGGGCGCCCACGCGACGTAACAGGCCGACGCCGACCGGCTGGTCGCAGACATAAGCTCGGGAACGGGCATCCGGCGTTACGATCCGTCGCAGGACGATCGGGTCCGACGGGTCTTCGCGGACAATGCCGTGTTCGTCGAGCAGGGCAAGAACGGGGTGACGGGTGTCGACTTCAAAAATAGCCGAAACGCTGGCCTGCGTGGCGCCTGAGCGTACGAGGCCACCGCTGGCGCGTTCTCCGAGGGCCAGCCCCAGACTGTCGAGCAGGATGGATTTTCCTGCCCCGGTCTCGCCAGTCAGAACGGTCAGACCGGGGGCGAGACCAAGATCGAGTTTTTCGATCAGAACGACGTCGCGGATCGAGAGATGGGTCAGCATGACAGCAATGTTGGGAGTGGTGTGACCAGTTTTAAAGGGCTGGTATCAGAAGACGCTGTGCCACATCCGGGAGAAAAATCCACGATGGTCCTGCTGGCCCGGACGGACGACAGGCTTCTTGAGATCGCCATTGAGCAGCTTATTCTCCCGAAGATCATTATAGGCATAACGATACCACTGGCTGTCGGGATAGTTGTAGCCGAGAACGGAAGCAGTCTGGCGGGCCTGATCCTTGAGACCAAGGGACAGATAGACTTCCACGAGACGCTCAAGAGCCTCGGCAACGTGGTTGGTCGTCTGGTAGTCCTGCACGACGCGCTGGTAACGTGTCATGGCGGCTTCGTAGTTGCGCTGTTGCTGATACCAGCGGCCAACAAGCATTTCTTTGCCAGCCAGATGGTCGCGGCATAGATCGATTTTCAGCTGGGCATCGCGGGCATATGAGGTTTGGGGGAAGCGGGTGATCACTTCTTCAAGTGCGTCGAGTGCCTCAACCGTACCCTGCTGGTCACGTTCGACATTGGCGATCTGTTCGTAATAGCAGAGGGCGCGCAGATAAAAGGCGTAGGCTGCATCAGGGCTGGTCGGATGCAGCTGGAGATAACGTTCGAGCTGCTGAACCGAAAGTGCGTATTCGCCTTGAAGGTAATACGCATATCCCTCCATCAGCTCCGCATTTCCAGTGAAGCCGGAATAGGGGTAATTTTGCTGAAGCAATTCGAATTCGCCACCAGCCAGTTCGTAATGGCCCGTATGCAGCGCATCGATTCCGTAATTATACAGAGTCTCGGCATCAGCGGTTTTTGGAATCGCGGGTTTTTCGTGCTGATGCGAAAACAGGGAGCAGCCGGACAGCAGCAGAAGCCCGCTGACAGCCGCAGCTCTCAGAATGAAACCACCATTCGTGACCGATGCTTCAAAATGACGCTGAGTGCTGCTTGTCATACCTGCTCTTCCCGTGGAAGCCCGTCTTATATCACGGGAATGCGCTGACGAAAGACCTGCCATGCGGCCTCAAGCGGCAACGCGCGTGCGCAAAGCTTTTGTAACGGACCGGGAAGGGGCTGTGGAAACGAAACGCCAGTTGGAAGCATCTGAAAAAACGGTTCGCAGAAGCTTGTTGTTGAGCGTATGTCCGGATTTATGGCCAATAAATCCAGCCTGCATCCGGTGTCCGGCACAATAAAGGTCGCCAATGGCATCAAGTAATTTATGGCGGGCAAACTCGCGTTCGATTTTCAGCCCAGCAGGATTGAGGATGTTTTCGCCATCCACGACGACGGCATTTTCCAGTGATCCACCGCGCGCAAGACCAATACTCTGAAGATATTCAATATCCTGACGATTAACGAATGTCCGGCAGAACGCCACTTCTTCCATGAAGCGCTGCTCGTTGAGCTGCATGGCGTAACGCTGATTTCCGATGGCCTGTGCTGCAAAGCTCAGGGAAATGGCCAGTGACAGTCCGCGCTGGGCAGGGCGCAGTTCGGCAAATGCTCCGTCTTCGCCTTCGACGCGAACATTACGCAGGATCTCAATGACCTGGCGAGGTGTATCAAGGATCTTGCGACCAGCGCACTGGATCAGGAATGCAAAGGCGTCAGAAGAGCCGTCGAGAACCGGCAGTTCAGGACCGCTGACCGAAATCAGGATATTGTCGATCTCGCAGGCATTGAGTGCCGCCATCAAATGTTCGATCGTCGCGACACGCAGGGAGGGATCGGCCTCGCACGCGACGACAGTTGAAAGGCGCGTGTCCACGATGTGGTCATAGGTCGCCGTAAAAGAAGGTGACCCTTCTCTGTCGGAACGCTGGAACCGGATTCCCGTATTGGCAGCAGCAGGAGAAAGATGGAGGTCGACCGTGAGACCGCTATGCAGGGCGATCCCCTGACAGTGAATGGGGTGTGCAAGAGTTGTCTGCAGATTTTTTGAAACGCTGCGCTCAGTGCGGGAAGGCGAACCATCAAGGCCCGATGCCGTCTCTGGCTTTATGATATCAACGCCACGCGCCGTTTTTACACCTTGCTTGGGCGTCACCTGCATAAAGCCTCCGAAAAATCTGGTTCCGGAGACTAGAAAACAGATACTGGACTTTGGTTCCAGTCAACGATTGTTGCCGGATATTACCCCTCTTGCCCTGCGAGCAAGAGGGGGTGTTGATCAGCGACGCAGATAGGTTGGGATATCCAGATTGGAATCATCGCCGCCGCTCGAAGGCTGTTCGGGATGCTGCGGGGCCTGATGCTGATAATTGTCGCGTGTGCTGGGTTCCGCACGCTGCGTGGGCTGCTGGCCCTGTTGCGGCTGGGGCGGACGGCTGCGGAAGGCACCTGTGACCATGCCAAACAGGCTGCGGGGCGGTTCGGCCTGCTGCTGGGGAGCGTGGCGGGAGGGATCTGAAAACAGACCAGCCCGCGGAGAAGGCTGATGAGCGCTCTCCTGCCTGTGCGTCGGGTTTTCAGGGGCAGTCTGCTCGGGAGCAGGGGCTTCCTGCGCGGACAGAGGAGCTGTGTTGTGAGCCTGTGTCTGTTGTGCGTCGAGTGCGAAATTCGGGCGCGGCGGGCCACCAGCATAGGTCGAGCCGGGCTGGAAAGACGGTGCGCTGGCACGGGAAGACGATGTTTCCCGGGCAGCAGGCTGGGACATGGGGTTTGCGTGAGGCGCGGAGGCCTGAACAGGTTCGGGAGGAGCTGACGGGTCCTGAGAGGGCTGGGTGTCGATGCCGGTTGCGACAACCGAGACGCGCACGCGACCGTTCAGCTTCTCGTCAATCAGGGCGCCGAAGATGATGTTTGCATCGTCGGCCACTTCCTCACGAATACGGTCTGCGGCGGCGTTGACTTCGTACAGCGTCAGGTCTTCGCCACCAGTAATATTGATGAGAAGGCCGCGTGCGCCTGCCATGGAGGCGTCTTCCAGCAGCGGGTTGGAAATCGCACGCTCGGCTGCGAGAACTGCGCGGTCTTCAGCGTCTTCTTCGCTGGAAGCTTCGCCCGTACCCATCATGGCCTTGCCCATCTCTTCCATCACGGCTTTGACGTCCGCGAAATCGAGATTGATCAGGCCGGGGGAGACCATAAGGTCCGTAATGCCGCGAACGCCCATGTTCAGAACGTTGTCGGCCATCCGGAAGGCTTCGCGGAATGTCGTGTTCTGCGTTGCGGAATTGAAAAGATTCTGGTTCGGGATGACGATCAGCGTATCGACGTGCTTCTGAAGCTCGGCAATGCCTTTTTCAGCAGCCGTTGTGCGGCGACGCCCCTCGAAATTGAAGGGCTTCGAGACGACGCCGACTGTCAGGACGCCGCGTTCGCGTGCCATGCGCGCGATGACCGGAGCCGCACCCGTACCCGTACCGCCGCCCATGCCAGCCGTGATGAAGACCAGATTCGCGCCTTCAAGCTGCCGGTCGATTTCCTGAGCGGCTTCTTCGGCGGCTTCACGACCGATTTCCGGCTTTGCGCCTGCACCCAGGCCGCGCGTCAGATGTGGGCCGAGCTGGACGCGGCGTTCGGCCTTGGAATGGGCCAACTGCTGGGCGTCGGTGTTGGCAACGACGAATTCGACGCCCTTGAGATCAGACGCAATCATGTTGTCGACGGCGTTCGTCCCGCCGCCGCCAACGCCGATCACGGTAATCCGCGGTGCCAGTTCAACATGGGAATTGGGAGTAGGGGTAAGGTTCAGCGTCATGATCTGGTCCGGAACTTCAGGAAAGCGACAGGTGAGGGCGTTATGATCTGTATTAGCTTATACATTATTGCGTATGAAGCCTACGAGACGTTTAACAAGTCCGCGAGGTCTTGGTTCGGGTGCGGAAATATCTCCGAAATCCCGATCCGCACCCGCTGCCCAGGCCAGAAGCCCCGCAGCGGTTGAAAAGCCTGCCGAAGCCGCGGCTGTCTCGGGCAGGCCGTAGATGTTCTGGGGTTTTCCCATCCGGACAGGACGGCCCAGAATACGGGTAGCGACAGGTACGATCCCCTCAAGTAGGGATGCTCCGCCTGTCAGGACGACCCTGCCGTTGGCCAGTCGGCCCAGTCCGGCATTGTCGAGGGACTGTCGGACGAGTTCAAGGGTTTCCTCAATCCGGGGCTGGATAACGGAAATGACCTTGGAACGCTGTAGGCGCACCAAACGGTCGCTGTTTTCGCCGATCAGGGGAACCGACAGGATTTCCCGCTGGTCGTCAGAACCCATCTGGGCTGCGCCATACATCGTCTTGAGACGTTCGGCCGTTTCCAGAGACGTTGACAGGACGCCTGCGATATCGCGCGTGACATGCAGGCCGCCGACGCGGATCTGGGCCGTGTGTAGCAGTTTGCCTTCGCAGAAAACGGCCAGAGAGGTGGTGCCACCGCCCATTTCCACAACCGTGACGCCAAGCTCCCGCTCTTCCGCCGCGAGAACCGAAATGCCCGAGGCAAAGGGGCTTGCAACCAGCCCGTCCAGCTTGAGTTCTGCATGTTGCAGAACGGCGTCCAGAGTGCGCAGGGCGCTGGAGTTCATGTCCACGACATGCATCCGGGTCGCCAGTTCTTCGCACTGGTGGCCGATGGGATCGGCAATTCCGGGAATGGAATCCACGACATATCCGATGGGGAGCGTATGGATGACCTCCCGGCCCTCCATCCAGGCGCGGGCCTGTCCTTCCGCAATGAGGCGTTGAACGTCCCCGGCCGTTACCTCACGTCCACCGATCGGGATCTGGGCGTCCACCAACCGGCTCAGCGGTCTGCCGCAAGACAGGTTGACGACGAGGGAGTCCATGCGTCGTTCGGCGGCTTCCTCGGCCTGACCGACCGTTGCCCGGATTGCGGCTTCGGCTTCGCGGATATCGACGATCGATCCTGAACGGATACCGTGAGAACGGCGCCATCCGTGACCCAGAACCTGAATGGAACCGTCGGCCTCGCCCTTGCCGATCAGACAGGTCATTTTCGTCGTGCCGATATCCAGCGCGCCGAAAATCCCCGGACGCCATGCGATACTACGATGCGTCTCTTCTGGTGGAAGCGGCAGGATGTCGCGCGGGACACGGTTGACGCTGACGTCACGCTCGCCGCCAACGGGGATGAGGGACCGGCCTCTCAGACCACCCCGGCGCCGGAATGCCGGAAGATCTGATATGGAGGTAAGGTCATTCATGGCTGCTTCGTGCTGTCTGCTGGGGGTGGAGGAGAGGACGGAGACGGATCGGGTTTTGCTCCTTCGGCAGGCGGAGTGGCTGCAACTGGGGCGACCTGTGGAGGCTGGTGGACGACCATTCTGTCCGGGAGGCGCAGATCAATCGACTGTACCGGACGTTCCAGCAGGCGCATGCTCTGTTGGTAACGCGCCAGACGCGCAAAAGCTGCAGCTTCTTCGCCTTCAGGCAGCAAAACAGTGGTGCCATCCTTGAGCGTTGCATTCCAGCGGCGGCTTCCGACCCGGATCAGGGCCGTGACCTGAGCCTTGACCAGCGGTTCGTGGTTGAGCGCGTCAATAACGCTTGCGGCGGCAGTATTCGCGCCTTTACCCACAACGAGAGGAAGCTGGAGAAAGGCCTGCGCATTCTTTCCCGTCAGTCCCTGATCGGGAACTTCTTCACCGGCTCGGTTGATGAGCATGAAATGCCCGCGGTCCTGCCAGACGGCAATCGGGGTGCGCTCGACCAGTGTGATGATGACGGTATCGGGCATGTGCCGTTCGACCGTCGCGTGGTCGATGAAGGGAAGCTCGTCCAGTCGCTGGCGGGCGGCTTCGACGGAGAAGCCGAAAATCGGATGCCCGATGGAGGTTCCCAGCGCGTCTTGAATTGAGGCCTCGCTGGTCATGCCGCGACCATTGATGACGATATGCCGGATCGGCAGCGGCTCCATTGCGACCAGACGTTCGCGCAGGGGTGCAAAGCGTTCTTCCGAAGCTGCGTCGTACAGCAGGCGCATGCCCGCACCTGCAAGACCCATCACGACCAGAAACACGATCGCAGGCCGGACCAGCCGCCGTTGTCGGCGCCAGAACAGCTTGGCCCGGGAAGGGCGGTCTTCCTGAGGCGGCATGGCCCCGGAATAACGCTCCCGGACAAAATCGTTTTTCTGAAAGGACGGGTCTTCCCGCATCAGCGTGTCAGTGCCTCTCGGACCATCCAGTCACACAGGTCCGGATAGGGAATGCCACAATAGGCAGCCTGTTCCGGAAGCAGGGATGTGGGTGTCATGCCTGGCTGCGTGTTGACCTCGAGAATGATCAGCGTGTCGGTCTTCTCGTCATAACGGAAATCCGTACGACTAGCGCCCTGACAGCCTAGCGCCTGATGGGCGCGCAAGGCGTAGTCGAGCGCACGATCCGTTACAGCTTGGGGCAGAACCGCAGGAACAACGTGACGCGAACCGCCGGCCTTGTACTTGGCTTCGAAATCGTAGAACGCAGCCGTTTCGCAGGGCAGGATGTCGGTGACGGCGAGAGCGCGGTTTCCCATGACGCTGGCGGTCAGTTCCCGGCCGGGGATGAAGCTCTCGACCAGTGCGTCTTTTCCGAAACGCCAGGTCTGTGCGATTTCCGCACGGCGGTTGTCTCCCGCTCGGACGATCTCGACGCCCACGGAAGAGCCTTCGGCAACGGGCTTGATGACATAGGGGGCGGGAAGAGGGTCGGCTTCGGCCAGTTCCTCAACCGTCACCACACGCCCCTGCGCCACTGGCAGACCGGCAGCCGCCAGAAGGATACGGGTAGCGCCCTTGTCCATTGCGACGGCAGAGGCGCGGATTCCGGAATGCGTGTAGGGCAAGCCGAGCCATTCCAGAACGCCCTGAATGGCGCCATCTTCGCCCCGTGGGCCGTGCAGCGCATTGAAGACAACGTCCGGAGCTGCGGATTTCAGGCTGGCGATTGTCGCGGCGATGTCGGGCCCGACATCGATCGGCGTGACGTCGTGGCCTGTGTCGCGCAGGGCCTTGATCACGGCATCGCCGGTCACGAGGCTGACGGGGCGCTCGTTGGATGTTCCGCCCAGCAGGACTGCGACTTTCATAACGTCTGGTCTCCTTTGGACGGACGTCCGATCCGTTTGATTTCCCAATGCAGACTGACGCCGCTCTGTGCCAGAACTTTTTCGCGCACTGTCTCTCCCAGCGTTTCCAGATCAGCGCTGCTGGCCTGCCCCAGATTGAGCAGGAAATTGCAGTGCTTTTCGCTGACCTGCGCATCTCCGATCCGAAGACCGCGACATCCGGCTTCGTCGATCAGTTGCCAAGCCTTGTGGCCTTCGGGATTGCGGAACGTGGAGCCGCCTGTGCGTGCACGGACGGGCTGTGAGGCCTCGCGGGAGGCCCGAATGTCCGCAATGCGGCTGCGGATGGCATTCGCATCATCCGGCGTTCCGCGCAGGCAGGCCCGGATCACCACGCTCCCTGGGGGAAGCTCCGAATGGCGATATGCAAAGCCCAGTTCGTCATGTGATAGGCGTCGCAGATCGCCTTTTTCCGTCAGGATTTCGGCCCATTCGAGAATGGCATCAAGATCCGATCCGTAGGCGCCTGCGTTCATGCGGACAGCGCCGCCGATCGACCCCGGAATGCCAGCCAGAAACTCCAGACCGGCCAGACCGGCTACGGCGGCGTGTTCGGCTACGGTGATGTCGAGGGCTGCGGCCCCGACGATCAGGCTGTTGCCCTGTATGTCGATATCCGCAAAGCCACGCGCCAGACGAATGACCGTGCCTGCAATGCCGCCATCACGGATGATGACGTTCGAGCATGCCCCCAGAACCGTAGCGGGCATAGACGCAGGCTTCTCACGCAAGAAAAGTGCCAGATCGTCCTGATCTTCAGGGATGAACATCCAGTCCGCCGGGCCGCCCACGCGGAACCACGCACGCGGACCAAGAGGGGCGTTTGGCACCAGTCTTCCCCGCAGGCCTTTGACCGGAAAATCGCTGCTGTCTGTCATGCCGCGCCTTCGGTTGCGGGCTGCCGGTTCAGCGCTTCGAGTTGGGCAGGGAGCGCCTGAGCCCACTGGGTGATGGTTCCGGCACCGAGGCAGACAACATAGTCGCCCGGCTTGGCAATGGCGTTGATCATTTCCGGCAGATGTGCGGGATCGGGAAGCGGCACGACGGAGCGGTGGCCGCGATCGCGCAGACCTTCGACGAGTGCATCTCGGCCCGCGCCTTCAATAGGGGCTTCACCCGCAGCGTACACGTCTGCCACGATGACCGTATCGGCGTCGTTCATGCAGGTGCAGAATTCGTTGAACAGGACTTTCAGACGCGAATAGCGATGCGGCTGCACGACGGCGATGACGTTCTTCGCACCCGCTTGACGTGCGGCTTTCAGAACGGCGGCGATTTCAACCGGGTGATGGCCGTAATCATCGATGATGGAAATGCCGTTATAGTCGCCGGTGCGTGTAAAGCGGCGCTTGACGCCCTTGAATGTCGTCAGGGCGGAGGCGATGACGGAATCGCTGATTTCCATTTCAAGAGCGACGGCGATGGCGGCCAGCGAATTCAGGACGTTATGGTGCCCGAGCATCGGCAGACGGAACGGACCCGCCCTGCGGGAGCGGTTGCGCTGGCGGTTCGTGACCACGACCTCGAACGTGGCACCGCGCTTGTCCATAACGACTTTTTCGGCGCGGATATCGGCCTGTGGGCTGAAGCCGTAGGTAATGACGCGATGATCGGACAGGCGCGGGATCATCTGCTGGACCTGCGGATGGTCCACGCACAGGACGGCAAAACCATAGAACGGGATGTTGGAGACAAACTGGTCGTAACCGGCCTGCATGGCCTCTTCCGTGCCCCAGTGATCCAGATGTTCCGGGTCCATGTTCGTCACGACCGCGATCACGGCGGGCAGACGCAGGAAGGAGCCGTCGCTTTCGTCAGCCTCGACCACCATCCAGTCGCCTGAGCCCATGCGCGTATTGGTGCCATAGGCTTCGATGATGCCGCCGTTGATGACGGTCGGATCGAGTTTTGCATGTTCCAGAACGCAGGCGACGAGGCTGGTCGTGGTAGTTTTGCCGTGTGTGCCGCCGATGGCGACGGACCAGCGCAGACGCATTAGTTCGGCCAGCATTTCTGCGCGTCGGACGACCGGAATGAGCTTGGCACGCGCCGCCACGACTTCGGGGTTGTCTTTCTTCACCGCCGTAGACGTTACGACAACCTGTGCATCACCCAGATTGGCAGCGTCATGGCCGATATGAACGACAATTCCGGACTGTCGCAGGCGTTGCACATTCGCGCCCTCCGCGATGTCTGAACCCTGCACCCTGTAGCCCAGCATATGCAGCACTTCGGCGATGCCGGACATGCCGATGCCGCCGATACCGACGAAGTGAATGGTTCCAATGTTCAGGGGCAGGGCGCGCATGGGGCAGGTACTCTTGGGTAGAAGCGGAGGATCAGGGACGAAGAGCGGATTCAATCAGATCCGCGACTTTTGCGGCAGCATGAGGGCGCGCGCAGGAATGAGCGGCTTTTGCTGCATTTTCGAGCTTTTCAGGATGGAAAAACAGGTCTGTCAGCAGAGTGGTCAGCGCTGTGGGCGTGAAATCCGGCTGGCGGATCAGCCAGGCGGCCCCTGCATCGACGAGCGCCTGACCATTCGCGCCCTGTTCATCGGAGGCCGCGATGGGCAGCGGAACGAGAATGGAGGGGCGGCCTGACATGGTCAGTTCCGCGACCGAAGAGCCGCCCGCGCGACCGATGACGAGATGTGCGTCTCTGAGGCAGGTTGGCACATCGGTGAAAAACGGGGCGGCTTCGACCTCAATACCGGCCTCCGTATAGATGGCGCGGACGCGGTCCAGATCGTCAGCCTTGATCTGCTGCGTCACTTTGAGGCGCTTGCGGAGTTCTTCGGGAAGAGCAGCAAGGGCTTGTGGGACGATCTCGGAAAAGACCCGCGCTCCGAGAGAGCCACCCCAAACCAGAAGATTGATCTGCTCTTCGGGCGCCGCATAGGCGTTTTCAAAGAGCGCTTCGATGCCTGCGCGGACAGGCATACCGGTGAGTGTCGTCTGTGCGTTTTGCGGGAGGCGCGCAACCGTCGCGTAGGATGTGGCGATCAACGGAGAAAAGCGGGACAGAAAAGCATTGGCCTGTCCAAGAACCGCATTGCCCTCATGAACGACCATGCGTGGCCGTTTTGCGGAGGGCAGAAACCGGGATGCGGTCAGGGGAGGAATGGAGGGATATCCGCCAAATCCCACAACGGCTGCCGCATCAAGGGATTTGAGGACGCGACGTGCTTCTCCTATGCCGCGCAGCAATGCGAGCACGCCACGGATTTTTCCGCCAAGACCCTTGCCTGCCACACCTGCACCATCCAGCACATATTGCGGAAGATCTTTGAACAGGCCCGTGTCTCGGCGTCCATGCCGGGCGTCGGTCATGAGAACGAGGTCATGGCCTCGCTGTGCAAGAACGGTTGCGACGGCTTCGGCTGGAAAGAAATGTCCCCCGGTGCCACCGGCGGCAATAACGATGGGGCGACTCACGGCGCATTCCTCTCAAACAACGGGTTCTGGCCGTAAGATGCAGCGGCTCTTTGTGCGATTTTGCTCTGGCCGACATGATGGCGGGTCAGGGCCAGAACCATTCCCATGGTCAGGGCGACCGACATTGCCGAACTGCCACCATAGGAAATGAAGGGGAGGGTCATGCCCTTTGTCGGGATCAGATGCAATGTCGAACCCATGTTGACGAAGGCCTGAAGGCCAAAACCGGTCACCAGCCCCGCAGCAGAAACGATGACGAACGGATCGTCTTCATGCATCAGCTTGAGGAGGGTCCGTAAAACGATTGTTCCGAAAAGCAGAATGATGATCACGCACAGGATCAGGCCGTATTCTTCACCAGCAACGGCGAAGACAAAGTCAGCATGGGCGTCGGGCAGCAGGTCCTTCACCCGCCCTTCGCCGGGGCCGCGCCCCAGAAGGCCGCCGTTTCCGAAAGCGCGCAGTGCGGTGTCGATCTGGTAATGGTCACCGACATCGGGATGCAGGAAGCGCTGGACGCGGGACTGGACGTGCGGAAAGACGATATAGGCGACCGCGAAGGCGCCTGCCATGCCTGCAACGCACAGTCCGACCCAGTAGAGTTTGAGGCCATCCACGAAAAGCTGGGTCATGAAGACCATTGTGATGACGGAGAGCATCCCGATATCCGGCTGTGATTTCAGCAGGAGCAGGATGAAGCCGAAGCACAGAAACGCAATCAGCATGCCCGGAAAGGCGATATTGCCCCACATGACGACCGAACGTCGTGCGGAAAGCAGCCAGCCTGTCACGACCGCAAAACAGGGCTTGAGGAATTCGGAGGGCTGCACGGACATCATCGGCAGCGCGATCCATCGGCGCGCGCCCTTGATTTCCATACCATGAACCAGCGTCATGGCCGTAGCACCGAGTGCGATGATCCCGCCGATGATCGCCAGTCTTTTGATGGCTTTGCGGGACAGATACGACGTGCCGAGCACGATCCCACCAGCCAGCGCCAGAAAGATCACCTGCTTGAGAATGAACATGTTGCGTGAAGCGCCGATACGCGACGCCACCGCAGGACTGGCGGCGAGCATCAGCACATAGCCAAGTCCAATCAGCAGGCCGACGCAGGCCAGCGTGACGCGATCAAGGTTTCGCCACCAGCGGGCGACAGCGGAGGTCTCGACACGGGACAGTCCCGACATGGTGTCAATTCTCCAGCTTTTGCGTGAGCGTGGTGCCCGAATGGCCTGATTTCACAATATTATCGCAAATATGAAGAAAGTGTGACCCACGATCCTCGAAACTGCGAAATTGATCAAAACTTGCGCAGGCGGGTGAAAGCAGAACAACCGGGACAGTCTGGGCGAGAGCTGCGTTGAAGGCTGCCGGAACGGCATTCTCCAGCGTTCCGCACTGCTGGAAAGGCACGCCGTGCATGGCCAGTGTCCCAGCGAGAGTGTCCGCATCCTGCCCGATCAGAAAGGCCTGTGCGATATGGTTGAAGAACGGTGCAAGGCTTTCGATGCCGCCCGCTTTTGCGACGCCGCCTGCAATCCACATGACCCTGTCATAGGAAGCAAGAGCCTTGGAGGCGGCTTCGGCATTTGTGGCTTTGCTGTCATTGATAAACGACACACCATCGCATTCCGCGACTTTCTGCAGACGATGTTCCAGACCGGGGAATGATTTCAGACCGTCGCGAAGTGCTGCCTCATCAAGGCCGAGATGACGCGCGATTGCGCAGGCTGCACCAACATTCTGGGCGTTGTGCCGGCCCGGAAGCGCCGGACCGTCGAAGGGGGGCAGCGCATCGGCGTCCAGTTCCATGACCTGCACACCGCGCGCTGCGACCTGTGACGCGATAGCGCGGCACCAGTCATCATCGGTGCCAATCACGGCGAGGTCACCGGAGCCCATATTGTCGAAGACATGTGCCTTGGCTGCGGCATAGCCGGTCATGTCGCCGTGCCGGTCCAGATGATCGGGCGTTAGGTTCAGCAGGCAGGCCGCGCTGGCGTGGAAACGGTCCAACCGTTCGAGCATGTAGGATGACATTTCGATCACATAGACGCCGTCATCGGACAGGAGCGGCAAGGCCAAAGAGGCCGTTCCGAGATTGCCACCTGCCACGCAGGCACGCCCGGCCATCGTAAAAAGATGGGCGATCAAGGCTGTTGTCGTCGATTTGCCGTTTGTGCCGGTGACGGCCACGAACGCGGCTTTTGAGCCGGATTTCCGAACGACCCGATACAGGATTTCGGCATCGGACAGGATCTGGACGCCCTGCGTGCGGGCGAGATCTGCGACAGGATGCGCCTTCGGCAGCAGATGCGGAATACCCGGTGACAGGATGAGGGCCGTCATCCCGGACAGATCGGTTAAGGGCGCGAGAGTCAGGTTCGGATGTGCAGGCAGATCGGCGTTGCGATCGTCCCAGGCCTGAACCTCTGCGCCCATTCCGAGCAGGGCTTGGACGACAGCCGCACCGTTGCGCCCCAGACCGCAGACGGCATAACGCTCGCCTGCCAGAAGGCTAGGTGAGAAGCCGTTCATCGTAGTTTTAGGGTCGCAAGGCCGCAGAGGCCGAGCACGATGGAGACGATCCAGAAGCGGATGACGATTTTAGGTTCCTGCCAGCCCTTTTTCTCGAAATGGTGGTGCAGCGGCGCCATGAGGAACACGCGGCGTCCCGTTCGTTTGAACCAGAAGACCTGAATGACGACCGAAAGGGTTTCGGCCACGAAAACGCCGCCCACGATGCACAGGACGAGTTCATGCTTGGTGGCGACGGCGATGGCGCCCAGTGCTCCGCCGAGAGACAGCGAGCCGGTATCGCCCATGAAAACGGCCGCAGGGGGGGCGTTGAACCATAGAAACCCGAGACCCGCGCCGATCAGGGCCGCGCAGAAAACTGCCAGTTCGCCCGTGCCCGGAACCGGATGCAGTTGCAGGTAGTCCGCAAAAACGTGATTGCCGACCAGATAGGAAATTAGGGCGAAAACCAGTGCAGCGATGACGACTGGAACGATGGCCAGTCCGTCGAGCCCGTCTGTGAAGTTCACGGCATTACCGAAACCGGTAATGGCGATCATCGCAAAGATCGGAAACGCATAGCCCAGCGGAAGCAGCACATCCTTGACGAATGGAAAAGCCACCATGTTGCGCAGTTCTGGTGGCGTCAGATGCTGTAGCCAGATGCCGGCAATCAGCGATGTCAGAAATTCGCAGCCCAGCCGGGTGCGCTTGGAGACGCCTGTCGTGTTGCGCTTGGAGAGCTTCAGATAGTCGTCCGCAAAACCAACGGCGCCGAAAGCGGCCGTCGTCAGCATGACGGCCCAGACGAAGCCGTTTGTGAGATCCGCCCAGAGTAGTGTTGCCGAGAAAAGCGCAATCAGGATCAACATGCCGCCCATTGTCGGTGTGCCGGCTTTTTCCAGAATATGACGCTCCGGGCCGACGGAACGGATCGGCTGACCTTCGCGCTGGATGCGTTTTAGCTGCGCGATGAAAGGTTTGCCCAGAGCTAGCGAGATGACCAGTGCCGTCAGGCAGGCGCAGCCCGAGCGGAACGTCAGGTAATGGAACAGGTTGAAGAACCCGCCATGGGACGTGTCGTGGGCGGCAATAAGATTGAAGAGCATCAGGCAGAAACCGGGCTGGAGGCATTGTCGAGGGCTGAGATCACGTCACGCATCCGGCTGCCGAAGCTGCCTTTCACGAGCAGGAGATCACCGGGGCGGAGGGTATCAAGAAGAATGGGAGCCAGGGAGGCGGCATCAGCGGCGTATCCTCCCTGAAGTTCGGAGGGAAGCGCATCGTAAAGAGCGCGCATATGGGGGCCGCAGCAGAATGTAAGAGCGCTTGCGGCCTGCACGGCGTCTGCCAGAGAGCGGTGTTCGGCATCGGCGAATGTGCCGAGTTCGCGGATGTCTCCGAGGGCCGCAACATGTCGCTGGGCCGGAAGGAGGGCAAGCGTCGCCAAAGCGGCGCGAATGCTGGGTGTGGAGGCGTTGTAGCTCTCATCCAGCAGGCGTACGTCGTTCAGGATTGTGCGGATCTGCCCTCGGCCCGCGCCGGGCACGAAAGCATGCAAAGCGCGCGATGCTGCTGTAACGTCTTCGCCGAGGGCTGCAACTGCGCCGAGGGCCAGAGCTGCGTTTCTGGCAAGATGTTCGCCGGGTGCAGTGAGCGTCACCCTCTGCTTGCCGCAAGGTGTGTGGAGCAAAAAATGACTGCCTTCCGCCGCGCAGTTCAGGGCTTCAAGGCGGAGTTCCGCTGTTGCGGAAAGGCCAGACCGCCAAAGGGTACAGCCTGTGGGAAGAGCGTCTGTAAAGACTGTCTGACCGTGAGCATCATCAGGGACGATTGCAATCCCATGGGCAGGAAGAGCGCTGAACAGGGAAGCTTTTTCCCGCGCAATCGCTTCGATGCTGCCCATATGACCGAGATGCGCGGTTCCGATCGTGGTGATGATGGCCACATCGGGACGGACCTGCGCGGCAAGGGGCGCGATTTCTCCCACATGGTTCATGCCGATCTCGCTGATGCAGAAGCGGGCATCCTGTGGCAGCCGGGCCAGCGTGAGGGGAACGCCCCAGTGATTGTTGTAGGAAGCGACGGCGGCGTGTGTCGGGCCGATCGCGGACAGGGCGACGGTCAGCATGTCCTTGGTCGTTGTCTTGCCGACGCTCCCAGTGATGGCCACGACTTTCCCGCGGAAACGGGAGCGGGCATAGCGGCCCAGATTCACCAGTGCGGTCATGGTGTCGGGAACGATCAGGAGGCGCGAATCGTTCAGACCGGCGGTGTCATGCACGAGGATGCAGGCCGCGCCCTTGTCCAGAGCCTGTCGGACATGAGCGTGGCCATCGCTGCTTTCGCCGCGCAGGGCGATGAACAGGTCTCCGGGCGCAAGCGTGCGGGTGTCGATTGAGATGCCCGTGACATGGACATCGGCCTCAAGCGTGCCACCTGTCGCTGCGCGCAGGTCTGCGCTGGTCCACAGAACGCTCATGCTGCACCTGCAAGTTCGCGGAGGACGAGACGATCGTCGAAAGGCAGGATGTCCGTGCCTACGATCTGCCCCTGTTCGTGTCCCTTGCCCGCTACGACAAGAATATCGCCGGGCTTCAGGGCCTCAAGTCCGGCTGCGATGGCGCTGCGGCGGTCTGCGATTTCCAGAGCGTCCGGGCAGGCCGCGCGGATTTCGGAACGGATCGTCATGGGGTCTTCCGTGCGGGGATTGTCGTCCGTGACGATGGCCAGATCTGCCATACGTGCCGCGACCTCTCCCATCAGCGGACGCTTGCCCCGGTCACGGTCCCCGCCTGCGCCGAATACTACGACCAGACGGCCGGTCGTATGCGGGCGCAGACTGGACAGGACGCAGTCGAGGGCATCGGGCGTGTGGGCGTAATCCACATAGGCCGCGGCACCGTTGGGCAGCTCGACCGCCCGTTCGCAGCGGCCGTGGACACCTGTCAGTCGTGGCAGAAGATCGACGACCTGCTTGGCATCGGAATCGTCCGTCCAGCACATGGCCGCTGCCAGCATGACGTTATCGGCCTGAAAGCGTCCCGGCAGCGACAAGGACATTTCGGGTAGTTCCTCGCCATACAGGGCCAGACGGAGGATTTGACCGGAGGGCGTGGGTCGGGCTTCTATCAGTCGAAGGGCCGTGCCGTTGCGCCCGACGTTACGAAGTTTCAAGGTTCTTCGGGCTGCAATCGTCTGAAGGGCTGCGAAAGTCTCGCTGTCCATATCTGCGTTGACGGCTGCAATGCCGCCCTCGGGCAGGACTTCGCCAAACAGGCGCAGTTTGGCCTTGCGGTAGGCTTCCAGCGTCAGATGATAGTCGAGGTGATCGCGCGTCAGGTTGGAAAAGCCAGCGGCTGTCAGGGTGATGCCGTCCAGGCGGTGCTGCTCCAGCCCGTGCGAGGAGGCTTCGAGCGCGACGTGGTCCACCCCGTTCCGGGCCAGTGCGGCAAGAGTCTGGGCGAGGGAGACGGGATCGGGGGTGGTGAGGCTTGGAGGGGCGGGGATTTTTGTGTCCGACACAAGCCCAAGCGTTCCCAGACTGGCCGCGCGGTTTCCCTGAAGGATCCAGAGTTGCCGGAGAAAATCGGCCGTGCTGCTTTTCCCGTTTGTCCCGGTGATCGCCGCGATACAGGAGGGCTGCGGACCGGCGAGGGCGAAGGCCATGCAGGCCAGAAGATGCTTGGCATCCGGGCGCACGATCACAGGGATCTGGGCCGAGATTTCTGCTGTATCATGATCTGCGATGACTGCGGCGGCGCCTTGCGAGAGAGCCTGTGCGATGAAGGCGCTCCCATCCTGTTTTGCGCCGCGCAGGGCAAAGAATAGTGCGCCCGGTCCGACCCTGCGGCTGTCGGCAGTGACGGTCAGAATGTCAGGATCGTCCGTCAGGGACTGCGATGTGCCGCAAAGGGCGAAGAGCTGTGAGAGGCGCATGGGACGGTTCAGTGCTGTGTCTTGGTCTTCGGGGAGGTGGTCTTGGGTTCGTGAGGCTGATTACGCGGGTCTCCGGGGTCATTTCCGGGGCCGAGGGCATGGTACCCGGCGGGAACAACCGGGTTCATCGGAATGGCCAGAGAGGCATCAATGGCATCTTTGTTCGTAAGATCCGGGAACTGGTTCAGGATCGGGCCTACGCGGGAAATGATCTTTTTCACGGTCGGGGCTGCGTTCCAGGCGGCCGTCGTCCAGCCATGGGTCGCAGCGGTTCCCTGCGGGCTGTCGAGCATGACATAGACGGCATAATGCGGGTTGTTCATCGGGAAGACGCTGGTGAAGGCCGAGACGTTGACGTGCTTCAGGTAGCCGCCATGCGCGCCGATCTTTTCCGCAGTGCCGGTTTTCCCGCCGACATAATAGCCCGGAACTTCAGCGGACTTACCGCTTCCCATCGTGACGTCGAGGCGCAGAAGTTTGCGCAGGAGGGCTGACGTCTGTTCAGACAGGACTCTTGTGCCCACAGGCGTTTCAGCGCCGATTTCGTCGCTGTCGGTGCCCGGACGATACGCGACCGGGCGAAGCTGTGCCGTGTCGGCGTCAGGTGTTGGTTTGCTATCGTCTTCGGTGTCGCGGGCCACCAGTGTTGGCTTGAGCAGGATGCCGCCATTTACGGTCGCGGCTGTTCCACGCACGATTGCAAGCGGTGGTTCGGCCACGCCATGACCGAAGCCGACTGTCATAACGGTAGAGATGCCCCAGTTGCGCGAGGCTGGTACGAGCGGTCGTCCGGCTTCGGGCAGTTCGACAGGAACACGGTTGAAGAAGCCCATGTTCCGCAGCCAGTCCTGCTGCCGGGTGGCACCAACATCAAGTGCGATATGCGCGGCGGCGGGGTTTGACGAAAACGCCAGAACGCCGGGCAGCGAGAGCCACGGGGCGAAATGGTCCGTTTTCATGTCCCGGATGGTGAAGCGCCCGACCCTGATCGGAATGGTCGAGAAGCGGTCCCAGATATGAACGACACCAAGCTGAAGGCCCATCGCGGCGGTCTGGAGCTTGAAGGTCGAACCGGGCTCGTACATGCCGGTGACAGCGCGGTTGAAGCGGGCGTCGCTGGGGGCGTGTCCGAAATCGTTGGCGTCATAATCGGGCAGGCTGACCATCGCCAGAATTTCTCCGGTACGCACATCCATGACGATCGCGCTGGCACCGATGGCGGAGAATTCGTCTTTCGCGGCCTGAAGCTCGTCATGCGCGACGGTCTGTACGCGAACGTCCAGAGACAGGCGCAGCGGAGATTTGTCGGAATTCAGGCGCTTGTCGAAATACCGCTCCACACCCGCGATGCCATGATCGTCGATATCGACGCTGCCCATGATCTGTGCGGCGGTCCGGCCCAACGGATAATGACGGCGTTCGCCCGCTTCGAAATAGATGCCCGGAATACCCAGATTATTGATGGCGATTTCCTGAACGGGGGAAATATCGCGCGCCAGATAAACGAACTGTTTTTTAAGCGACAAACGTCGGATCGTCTCATCCCGGTCCAGTTGTGGGAGGACTTTGCGGAGTTTGTCTGCCGCGTCTGCCGGGTCGATCAGTTCCATCGGGTTCGCGTAAACCTGCGCCACGGGCAGCGAGAGTGCCAGCGCCTGACCCGTCCGATCGGTGATGGTGGCGCGCTTGACCGTTGGCAGCACGAAATCACCGGACATTTCCCCGCGCGGATCGCTTTTGGGAATTTCGGGAACCTGCGGGGCGATCTGACGCTTTTCCGGTTCCATCGGCATCAGGACCGTGGCGACGGTCGCTTTGAGCGCTACGGCACCATAAATCGCCAGAAACCCCATTCCGACGCCTAGAAGGCGTCCGTGCATCTGGTCAAGATTCAGGCGGCTGCCTCTTCGTGATGCCGCACCTTTCCGGGGACGTCCTGGCGGGACATCCTGACGCGCGGGGCGCTGCGAACCGGAAGAAGGTGGCACGTCCTGGGGCATCGTGCGGGGGTGCGTCCTGTTGAAGGGCTCGCCCTAAGCTATCCGAGAATGCTGAACGAGCGGTTAACGATGGAAGGGCTTTCAGTTAGCCAACGGCACCGGCGCGGGCAATGCGTCATTTGCATTTGCCAGAGCGGAAAGTTGAGCGTGATGCGCCCGCGGACGCTCTTCCGCAAGGCGGGTCGTCACAGGCGCATGGCTGACATGAACAGTTTGCGGATGCCAGGCGGCCACCATCAGCGGAGTAGGGTGGCTCTCACGATAGCTGATGAGATGCACGTTCGGCGCCGTGTCCGCATGGCTGTGAACGGACACTGTAGTCGGATGCGGAGCTGTAGACGCGAGTTGGACGTCCGCAGTATGGGCATGGGAAGAGTGTGCCGGAATCGCAGCAGGTTTGCCGACGACCGGGGCAGGATGATTTGCCATGGCTATGACCACAGGTCGGGGTGCTGGTGCACTCTGGGCAGGAGGCTGTGTATGCACAACAGGCTGCTGCGGGGCGGGCAGGGGCAGATGTGCGGCTTCTGCGGCCCTGTTGACGACTTCATGCAGTCCTTCGCGAGGATCTGCCGCCTGCGCTTTCGAGCCGGGGGCTGGAAGATGCGCTTCAAGAGACGTCATGCGGATGAACTGGTCCGGCTCCATCGGATGCAGTGCCGGGACGAAACGGGCGGCGAGCGTGTTGAGGCGGTCCGGCTGGTTCAGAAGGGCCCATTCCGTCCGCAGCATGGCGGTCTGGCTCCGCACACGCTGTGTGTCCTGCACGATTTTCGTGATCTGCTGGTCCAGAACCGTAGTCTCATGCTTCTTCGTATAGAGAAACAGGCCGGATCCTGCGGCAAGGACGGCACAGGCGACGGTGAAGGGCCGGATCATGAGGAGATTCCTGAGGCGGGATTACGGACCAGTGCACGCAGACGGGCGCTGCGCGCGCGCGGATTTTCCCGGGATTCCTCGTCCGTAGCGGAGAGGGGGCGGGAATGGAGGAGGGAAAAAGCCGGCGCGTTCTGGCGAAGCGGAGCCGGTTCGTAGCGGGAAGGATTTCCCGTCCGTCCTGCGAGAACAGCCATGGCACGTTTCGCCAGACGGTCTTCGAGGGAATGGAAGGTGACGACCACGAAAATACCGCCCGGCGCCAGAAGGCGCGGCGCTGCTTCCAGAGCCCGCTCCAGTTCGCCAAGCTCGTCGTTCACAGCAATCCGCAACCCCTGAAAGCTGCGAGTTGCGGGGTCGATATTGGCGCGGTCACGGGGAACGCAGCAGCGGATGATATGGGCAAGCTGGCCAGTCGTGGTGATCGGAGCTTCAGCACGGGCCGCCACAACGGCGCGTGCGATGCGGCGGGAGAGTTTTTCTTCGCCGTATCGGTAAAGAATGTCCGCAAGGTCCGCTTCCTTGAGGTCATTGACCAGATCGGCAGCGGAAGGGCCGTCCGAACCCATGCGCATGTCCAGTGGGCCATCGTTCCGGAATGAAAAGCCGCGCTCGGCCTGATCGATCTGAAAGGACGAGACGCCCAGATCCAGCACGATGCCGTCAAACGGGCCTTCTGCACCGACCAGAGCTTCCATGTCACCGAACGTGCCCTGATGCATCCGCAGCCGTCCGTTGGCCTGTACGGCCATGGCGTTTCCGCGTTCGATGGCTGCCGGATCACGGTCGATGCCGTCGAGGGTGCAGTCAGCAGCGTTCAGAATGGCACGGGCATAGCCGCCGCCGCCGAACGTACCGTCCAGATACCGGCCACCAGCGCGGGGTGCTAGGGCTTCGAGCACCTCGTGCAGCATGACCGGGACGTGGCCCGAGTGAACCAGAGTGATCGCGTTCATTCGGCTGCTCCCGCAGTGTTTGTAGCGGCGGGCGCGCTGATGGGGCGACGGCTCGTTGCAAGCGTTTTTGCACGGCTGCGGGCGGCCTGACGACGCTCTTCGGCAGCGGCGGGATGCCAGATCTGGAATGTCCGTCCCAACCCCATGAAAGAGACTTCATCCGTCAACGCTGCGTGGTTGCGCAGGGTTTCGGGAAGAATGATGCGGCCTTCCTTGTCGCTATCCAGCGGATAGGCATCCGCGTAGAGGCTGGCGGCCAGATCTTCGTGGTCTTCCGAAAACGGGTCGTATTCGTCAAGCGGAGTGGCAAGGGAGGCGAAAGCGCCAGCCGTCCAACCCTCAATGCATGGGTGGAGATGGGACGGGCGGAGAATAACCAGCGGGTCGCCCGGCTGGGCCTGAGATTTCAGAGCAGCACGGAAAGGTGCAGGAATAGAGACGCGTCCCTTGGCATCGAAACGGTTCTGATGCGTGCCGAGGAACATGCTCATGAACGATGTGCCTCCTTCCTGCATTCAGAAACCGGGTATTCGGCTGCTGATTATTTGGCTTGGTCTTTATTGGGATATCATGGGATTTCATGGGACGTCAAACACATATCGCCAAAAAACCGCAGAAAACTGCGGCATTTTCAAAAGTTGAAATGTGACAAAAATTTTTGCTGTTTGTTAGGGTTTATCAGGGATAATCGCGGAGGCGGATCTATACCTGCCGTTATTTGTTCTGTTTTTGTTCTTCTTTGGGGGAGGGGACAATTACTGGAAGAACAGATTTTCAGAGGGTGCCAGACGGCCTGTAAGCCGGGTTCTGTCCGCCCGAAAGCGGGACGATCATTCCTCTGGGACCTGCATTGCTGCAGGCCTCACGCAACCAACCCGAACGACGGGGCGAGAAGCCCCCGGCTTCCTTGCGGAAACCTGCCGTTCCTATTCGGTCTTGCTCCCGGTAGGGTTTACCGTGACCATCGCCGTTGCCGGAGATGCGGTGCGCTCTTGCCGCACCGTTTCGCCCTTACCCGCAACGTATTTTCCCCGCGATAAATCGCTGAAAAAACAGTCCGGCGGGCGGTCTGTTTTCTGTGGCACTGTCCCTAGGGTCGCCCCCGCCGGCAATTAACCGGTACCGTTTTCCCGTGGAGCCCGGACTTTCCTCCCTGTATGCGATCCTCATCGCACACACAGCGATCGTCCAGCCGTCTGGCGGGGCAGACACTGCTCCGGGACGCCTGCGGGGTCAAGGGCAGACTTTTACTGATGACCGGAGCATAAGGGATAAATGCGCCCGACCCTGACATTGCGGATCTTCCTGTTCTGGCTGGCCCGACAGAGCCGCAGACGTGGTGTTGCACCGCGAACAGTCGCTCTTGACGAAATTCCGCCCATCCCTGCCCCACAGCCTTCTGTGGACGTCCTGCGACAGATCCGCCGTGTGACGGGACGGCCAAGTTTTCCGGTCAGTCTTTCGTCGCTGCGGATCCGGCGGTGGCGTGAGATCCGTGTTCCCGGAGCGGAGGGAGAGCGGAATGCCCGTCTGTACCGGCCACGGGGGAAAGTCAGAGGTATTGTGTTGTTTCTTCACGGCGGTGGATTCGTGCATTGCGACCTCGTCTCGCACCATGGAATCTGCTGCCGCCTTGCAGCGTCTTCAGGGGCGATGGTGCTGTCGCTGGATTATCGTCTTGCGCCCGAGCACCGTTTCCCGGCTGCTCTGGATGACACCAAAGCCGCGCTGGAGTGGATTTTCGCGACTGTGCCGACTGATGTGCCTGTGGCTGTGGCGGGTGACAGTGCGGGGGGCAATCTTTCCGCCGCGCTCACGCAATGGGTGCGGGCGCGGGGATCACGCCCGCTCAGCGCCCAGCTTTTGTATTATCCCGCCCTGAGCGGTCCGTTTGTTCCACCGTCCCGTCAGTCTTATGCGGACGGGTACATGCTGAGTGTGGAGCTTCTGTACTGGTATTGCGGCCAGACGCTGGCGAGTCCGGAGCAGCTTTTCGATCCGGAATTTTCGCCATTGCTGGCTGACGATTTCGAGACTCTGCCACCCGCTATGATCGTCACTGCGGGGTTCGATCCACTCAGGGGCGAGGGCGAACTTTATGCCCGTCGCCTGAATGAGGCCGGGGTGCCGGTTGTGCTGAAAAACTTCCCGCGCATGATTCATGGTTTCCTGAACGGCTATGCGCTGTTCCGGGATGGGCGGCGGGCGTTGAGAGAAGGGGGACTGTTTCTGCGCGAGGCTTTTGCGCAGGAGAAAAACAGAGCGTCCTAGGGCGCTCCGTTTTTTAGAACACCTCAGAGAGGCAGATCGTGGAAGGAGCCGGGCGTTCCCGCATCGGTCTGTACCGTCCGGTCAGCCCGGTTGATCTTCAGGCTGAACAGTTTGTCGGCTGATGGCTTCTCGCCGGGGCAGCCATTACCGTGGCGTCCGAGAACGTCCATCGTCGGTGTATTGTCGGACGCGCTGCCGTTAACGACGAAGACGAGGCAGTTGCGTGGCAGATCCGTCAGATTGTCCTTCACCACTGCAAGACGGAGATGTTCCACCAGAGCGGTGTTATCGAACCAGCTCAGCTTGCTGAACGTGATCTTGTCATAAGACATGTCCAGCAGTCCGCTCCGGACTGCGATGAACATGAGCAGAAAAGCCGGGATGACCACCAGAAGCCGCCGCAGCAGAAGCTGTTTGAAGCTGCGGGGCTGGCGGCGTGTATTTTTGCCAGGCGCGCGGCCCAGACGGGGCGTTGCGCTTTTATCATCACTCAAATGTGGTCACTCCGAGGCTTCGTGCCAGGTGTCGCCATGCTCGGCAAGCAGACGGGTCGCCTGCTCCGGACCGTAGGAACCGGCGCTGTAGGTCTGCATGGGTACCTTATTATGCTTCCACGCATCAAGGACCGGTTCAGCCCAGCGCCACGCCGCTTCGACTTCGTCGCGACGGATGAAGAGGACCGGATCGCCCCGAACCGCGTCAAGCAGCAGCCGCTCGTAGGAGTCGGGGAAGGGCATGCCACCTTCCATGCGGATGGAGGTGTCCAGATCCGCCGTGTGGAGGTTGAACACGTCCAGCGCGGGGTTCTTGACGTTCAGGCGCAGTTCCACACCCTCATTGGGCTGGATACGCAGCACGAGGCGGTTGCTGGCGGGAGTGGCACCGAACATCGTGGTCGCAGCCGGGCGGAACGTCACGACGATTTCGCTGACCTTGCGGGCCGAACGCTTGGCCGTACGGATATAGAACGGTACGTTCTTCCAGCGGGGCGTATCCACCCAGGTCCGGACTGCGGCAAAGGTTTCCGTGGAGCTGGGGGTGCCCAGTTCTTCAAGATAGCCCGGAACATTCTCGCCGCCGATCACGCCAGCCGTGTACTGCGCACGCACGGTCTCGCTCGCTGCGCTAGCTTCGGTGATCGGGCGCAACGCATTCAGAACCGCCAGCTTGGCGTTGCGGACGGCATCGGCCTCAAGGGAATCCGGCGCTTCCATGGCGACCAGACACAGCACCTGAAGCAGATGGTTCTGGATCATGTCGCGCAGTGCGCCTGACGTGTCGTAATAGGCGGCGCGACCTTCAACGCCGACCGTCTCGGCAGCGGTGATCTGCACGCTCTCGATATGCTCTGCTGACCATGCCGCATTGATGAGCGGGTTGGCAAAACGCAGCGCAAGAACGTTCTGGACCGTCTCTTTCCCGAGATAGTGATCGATCCGGTAGATCTGCTTTTCCGGGAAATACTGGCCCACACCGTCATTGATGGCGGTTGCGGTCGCCATATCCGTTCCGATGGGCTTCTCAAGCACCACGCGCGAGTTGGCCGTGATCAGCCCATACCGGTGCAGATTTTCGCAGATGCTGCCGTAAAGCTGCGGCGCGGTTGCGAAATAAAAGACCCGTACCCGGTCAGGCTGCGCCTTGGCGAACAGGGACGTCAGGCTGTCCCATTGCTCGCTCTGGCGGCTGCTGTCGAGGGTCACATAGTCCAGACGGGCCAGAAAACGGTCCACCAGTCCGGGGCTCAGGACATCCGAAGGAAGGAAACGCTCGAGCGCCTCACGGGCACGCGCGACATAGGCCTCACGGCTCAGCTCTGTCCGGGCGGCTCCGATGATGCGGGCATCATCCGGAATCTGCCCCAGCCGGAGGCGGTTATAGAGCGCGGGCAGCAGCTTGCGCATCGTGAGATCGCCAGTGGCGCCGAAGATGACATAGTCGAAAGGTTCGACCTGCTGAAAATGTTCCATGGGAGACTCTCTGACCTCTCGAACCCGCAGACCGGGAAAAAAGGGTTAAGGTTCAGGCCGTTTCAGGCACCGTCTAGTTCCCTGTCGGGGGGCTTTCTGTCAAGGGATGAGCCGTGCACGACATCGGGAGAAAAGCTTCGTCATGTTCACGCGTTCATGAAACGTGCGCATAATTCCGTTGACCGTCCGACCCTCATCACGATAAGCCGCGCGGCGGATGCTGTGTTTGCGCAGCGTCGGCAAAACATAGCCCAGACGACATAAGGAAACCGGACCATGGATGCAGAAATCAAGAACGAAGGCGCTGCCACGGGCGGGATCGCTGCGGACCGTCTGCGCTCCATCATCGAGCGTGTCGAGCGTCTGGAAGAGGAGCGCAAGGCTCTGGCTGGCGATATCAAGGACATTTTTTCCGAAGCCAAATCGGCCGGATTTGACGTAAAAGTCATCAAGCAGATCATCCGTCTGCGCAAACAGGAGCCTGCGGAAATCGAGGAACAGGAAACCCTGCTCGACATTTACCGTCGCGCCCTTGGAATGTAATTCCGGCCGCCGGACAATCGAACACGCCACTTTCAGACGGGACCGGGCCTCCTCATGATGTCTGATTTTTCATGGCTGCCAGGCTGGGCCTTCGGGTGCCTGGTCGTGGTGGCCGCACTGTTTGGGCTGGCACTGTTGTGCATGCCGTTCGCTGTGTTCGGCACCAAGCCCCGGCTGCAGGATCTGGAGTTTCAGATCGCCGAGATGCGCGCTGAACTCCGGGCCCTGAACCTGCGCCTGGCTGTTTCGAGCCGTCCCGACAGTCCTTCTGCTGAACCAATGGCACAGGCCGTCACAGCATCTCAGGAGCGCATGACGCGGATAGATGAAGACTATCTGATGCCCGCACATACCCTGCGTCCTGATCTGCCGTCCTATGAGGATGGTCCTGGGCAGAGTGGCTCGGGGCAGGGCATTACGGGACGGGCAGACCCTGAGACCCTGCCGCGCCGGGGTTTTAAGGCGGCATCCACTCCAGCGAGAGACGACCTGCCTAGTGCGCCCGAGCGGGTCTGGTCGCGCGCGCCATGGGAGCAGGGCGCAACAGAGACTGCGCGCCAGCCTCTGAGTCGCGCCATTGACAAGAAGCAGTCCGCAAAAACAGTTGCGGAGAGTGACGCTTACCAGCCCCGTTCCGAACCCAAGCTGCGCTGGCCCCCAAGGGGCTGAACAGCAGGGCAGGGCGTGTCAGGGATGATCGAGAGCCAGATCATCCCGATGAATTAACGCATCCCGGCCGCGATATCCCAAAAGCTGTTCCATTTCACCGGAGCGGTGTCCGATCAGCTTCTGACTCTCATCCGAGTCATAGCCAATCAGGCCACGCCCGATCACATTGCCTTCAGCGTCGCGGATGGCGACAAGATCGCCGCGTCCGAACATGCCCTCAAGGCTGGTTACGCCTGCGGGAAGGAGGGAGGCGCCCTCCTGAAGAGCGCGGCATGCGCCTGCGTCAATTGTCAGTGAGCCTTTGGGGTGGAGGCTCCCGCCAATCCAGCGCTTGCGGGCTGAGCCTGCATCGGTCTGAGCCAGGAACCATGTGCAGAGGCCTCCATTTTGCAGTCTGCGCAGCGGATGGTGTTCCTGTCCGGCTGCGATGACCATGTTCGCACCGGCGCGCGTTGCAATCTTTGCAGCCAGAAGTTTTGTTCGCATTCCGCCTGACGAATAGCCGGGTGGCGGCTCGCCCCCCATGGCCATGATGTCGTCGCTCATCTGTTCGACCACGGGAATATGGCGTGCAGACGGGTCCTGTCGGGGGTCGGCCGTATAGAGTCCGTCAATATCGGACAGCAGTACCAGACAATCCGCACCCGTCATCTGGGCAACACGCGCGCCCAGACGATCATTGTCGCCGAAGCGGATTTCGCTGGTGGCGATGGCATCATTTTCATTGATGACCGGCACGCAGCCCAGATCGAGCAGTGTCTGGAGCGTGGCGCGGGCGTTGAGGTGGCGCTCACGGTTTTCCGTATCGTCCGGCGTCAGGAGAAGCTGTGCCGCGACCAGATTGTGGTCCGCCAGCGCTGCACTCCAGCCCTGTGCCAGTCCGATCTGCCCGACACTGGCCATCGCCTGTTTTTCGTCCAGACGTAGTTTGCGGGACGTAAGGCCAAGACGATGCCGGGCAAGAGAGATTGCGCCTGACGAGACCACAATAACCTCAGCGCCCTGCGCGCGCAGGTCAGAGATGTCGGCGCAAACACTCTGCAGCCATTGCTGGCGCAGGGTCGCGTTTGCTGAATCGACCAGAAGCGCGCTTCCGATCTTAATGACGATCCGGCGGGCCTGCGCCAGATGAGGAGCACAAGCCGCAGCGGTCATCCCTGCCGATCCTGTTTGGCGGCCGTGACACGATCCTGAAGCATCCGGAGCAGTTCGGGCAGGCCTTCCTGCGTCGCGCCAGACAGCATCAGTACTTCGGCTCCGGATGCCTTCGCCAGTGCCCGCTTTTTGGCGGAACGCTGCGTGGGCGTCAGGGAGTCGCATTTGTTCAGAACGATGATCTCGGGCTTGGCTGCAAGCTCCGGATCGTAGGCCTCAAGTTCTTTGCGGATCAGGCGCCAGTGCTTGACGACCTGACTTTCCGTCCCGTCGATCAGGTGCAGGAGCGTCGCGCAGCGCTCCACATGCCCCAGGAATCGGTCCCCAAGGCCCGCGCCTTCGCTGGCACCTTCGATCAGGCCGGGGATGTCGGCGATCACGAATTCTTCGGTGTTGTTCAGGCGAACTACGCCGAGCTGGGGGTGCAGGGTCGTGAACGGGTAATCGGCAATTTTGGGGCGTGCACGGGACGCGACGGAAAGAAGCGTGGATTTGCCCGCGTTTGGAAGGCCCACAAGGCCGATATCGGCAATCAGCTTGAGGCGCAGCCACACCCAGCGCTCTTCACCTGGCCAGCCTTTATCGGCCCGGCGTGGCGCACGGTTGGTGCTGCTTTTGAAGTGGGTATTGCCAAGGCCGCCATCACCGCCGCGGCACAGAAGGACTTCCTTACCCTCGGCGTCGAGATCGGCCAGCAGGGTTTCGCGATCCTCGTCGAAAATCTGCGTTCCAACCGGGACATTGATAGTAACATTTGCAGCGGCAGCACCAGTCCGGTTGGAACCTGCACCATTGCCGCCCTTACGGGCCTTGAAGTGCTGCGTGTAGCGGAAATCGATCAGGGTATTCAGGCCGGGGACCGCGCGGAAAAGGATATCGCCACCACGCCCACCATCACCGCCGTCCGGACCGCCATATTCGATGTATTTCTCGCGCCGGAATGCGATCACGCCGTCACCGCCGTCACCGGAACGCACATAGATCTTGGCCTGGTCGAGAAACTTCATCGTATTGTCCGAAAGAATAAGGTGAGGGGCGCTTTATACGCAAAAAGGCCGGTCCCGAACAGGACCGGCCCTTTCTGCTCGCGCTGGAACAGCGGGCTGCTTATTCAGCGGCTTCCGGCAGTGCCACGGAAACGTGGACGCGGCCTTCTGCGCGGCGCTGGAACTGCACATGGCCGTCCACCAGAGCGAACAACGTGTGGTCGCGACCGATGCCGACATTGGCGCCAGCCTTCATCTTCGTGCCGCGCTGACGGACGATGATGTTGCCTGCGATGACGCTTTCGCCACCGAATTTCTTCACACCCAGACGACGACCTGCACTGTCGCGTCCGTTACGGCTCGAGCCGCCTGCCTTTTTTTGTGCCATGACTGTTTGTCCTTACCTAAAGTGTCTGGCCAATCAGGCCGCGTTGATCGCGTTGATACGCAGGACGGTCACCGGCTGACGGTGTCCATTCTTGCGGCGGCTGTTCTGACGGCGACGCTTCTTGAAGATGATCACCTTCGGCAGACGATCCTGAGCGACGATGGTTGCCGTCACGGTTGCGCCAGCAACCAGCGGTGCGCCAACGGTCACGGTGCCTTCGCCGCCAACCATCAGGACGTCGGTGAAGGTGATGGTGCTGCCGGCTTCGGCTTCGAGCTTCTCGACCTTGAGGATGCTCTCGGGAGCAACGCGATACTGCTTACCGCCGGTGCGGATGACTGCGTACATTCTGGAAACTCTCTCTGTTCCGATCTCGTGGTCGCTGCTGCCGAGTGGTCCCGGTCTGGCGCGACCCAGTCGCTTTTTGTCGTTGGCTCCAAGGCGACCACTGCAATGCGGTCGTATGGAACAGCCGCGGTCGATACAGATATGAAGGCTTTCAGTCAATCAGAAACGACTAAAAAACCGCGCTGCAACCATATTTCTCGCAGGAAGGCGTTTCTACCCTCTTGCAATATCGGATAAAGCCCGTCATAAGCCCCTCCGTCGATCAGGTTCAGCGCAACAGCAGAGCCGTACGGAGAGGTGCCAGAGTGGTCGATCGGGGCGGTCTCGAAAACCGTTGTGCCTTCGCGGGTACCGTGGGTTCGAATCCCACCCTCTCCGCCAGATAAATCAAAAATTCCCAGATTTTTCAGAGAGTTATCTGATTTATCGAAATCCATCCCACCTTGGGTCCCATCTTAAAAAATGCGTCATCATGCGGCGCTCGGACGCGATATGCGTCGTCCTGTAAATTTATCGACGCGACCTGCTGACTGAAATCCTGTCCTTCCCAGAGGCATCAAGATAATCTGAGGCAGCAACCGAAGTAGCAATCCGCGAAACCTTGCTCAGAAATATCTTGAAATCGTCGCCCGTGTTCAGCTAACGTTCTCTTGTTGGTTGACACTAAAGTATAGAAGACTTCTTACAGGGGAAGTGCACTACCTGCTTCTGATCGAAGCAGCAATTTTGCAGAATCCTGAACGCCCAAAAAACCAAACGAACCACGGTGTCATCGTTAGTTCCGCAAGGGACATGTTTGGACGGGCGTATCATGGAATCTATATTGGCGAGTCGTCTTTCGGATGACTTTTTTATAAGCCGTCGCGAAGCCGCGACACGGCTCTGTGTCTCTCTCTCAACAATTGATCGGTATGTCGCCGCTGGGGTTCTGCAGCGCTACAAGATCGGACCGCGTCGGACGCTCTTTCGGCTACGCGACGTCGAGCATCTCGTCCGTCGCGACGATGTCGGCTTTCAGGCACCTGCGCCAGTGCGCTTGAGGCCGGATTTCTAGTCATCTCGCCCCTTTAGGGCCAGATCCCCGCAAATCCCGCTTCAATGCTGAAAGTCGCCCCGATGTTTGATGTCGTTGAAACAGAATTTTCTTGGGAAGCTCCCTGGAGCTCTCTTGAAGTCAAAAATGTTGCCCAGGATTTTTTCTACTGGCTTCTCACGAATGTCTTCAGAGGCCCCACGGATGGAACTTATACCGATCCTGATCACCCGCAGGCCAGTTGGTCACTGTTGGACATTTCCAAAGCCATCGAGCGCTCTTTGCCGCGTAATATCGGCGCAAGGTGGTCCCGCGTTTATTTTGAAAGCCCAAATTTCTCGGACAGAAAAATAGATGAAATCATAGAGAGGCTGACACTGCGACAGCCCCATTCGATAACTAGGGGCCCGCACTTTTGGGCACAGATAGATGCGCTCATGGAATTGCTGTTCGCCCGGACATCCTTCTGGTCTGATGCATTGACACTGGATGACCTTCTTCCGCAGCTGACATCAGGCCGAATGATCCAAGTTTATGACGAATACCGGAAGGCAGGTCTGCCACTCAATGTGATTGCAGAACACGTTCTCTTTTATAAAAGACCAATCCGATCCGATGAGCAGCGCGATGTTGCTCGCGCTTTGAGGGATCTTGGTTGGACACAGCATCGCACGGCTAAGGCCCGGCTTTGGATAGCGCCCCCTGATTTTCCATCGCGAGACCGAAACAAGCCCCGATGGCATCACAGGTGAAGCTCCTTTGAGGCGCAGTGGAGAGCAGCAAGCTGGCGGCCGCCGTAGAAGCAAATCTGACACCCCTAAGTTGTCAGGTATTTGGGGGGGGGGGGGAGAACGGAAGGTCTGGTTTGAAATGTAATAACATTGAAGCGGACATTTCTCACTCATGTTGCCCGAGTAAAAGGAGGCTCTTCCGCTATCTTGCTACCCCATTATGTCGCTATCCGGCACATACTGTTCTCCAAGCATAATGATGAACTAGAATTATCTGGCTCTGTAAGGCACTGGCAGCCTTCAGGCTATTTCACTATCATGATCGGAAAATACTATCGGAGTACGAGATGCTTAATTTCAGAATTACGAGCAAGTGTGTTACACTTGAGTATAAATCAGGTGTATTAAATAATAATAACTGGGCCTGGAGTGAACTATCCAAATCCGGATCTGTTACGGTGTCGAATACTTTTCATTTCCTTCTAGCCGATCTTATTACTTCCCCCACGCCAAAACAAAATTTCGACCTGTATACATATGAGTTCTCATTGGGAACTCTACACGGGACTTACATCATAATCCCCGGAAGAAAAATAAATATCAAACAGGATCTATGGATCGACCAAAGTATAAATCTAAAGAGATCGATTTTTACGGCAGAGCGTAATGTATCAATATTTGGTCGACTTTCGGGTCTTATTGATCATAATGGGCCCATCGTAATAGGAGGAATAAACACTAACGCCATTCCGCAAGATGTATTTGAAGAATTACTTAAAAAATTTCCCAATACCTATGAGCTCAATCGATATGCCGAAGCGCGAGTACACACAATTCTATCGCAATATCTGGACGGAATGAAGGATGCACAAGGGCGCTACGAGACATATCTCAATAAGAAGTCAGCACTCACACACACCACAAAGATTGACTTAGATGAAATAAAAAAGCTGGAGATTGAAAAGTATATATTAATTCGTGATCTGATAAGTGATGCTCTTTCTACCAAGCAAGACTGGCCTGAAGGAGATTGGCAGAAACTTATGTCATCTTTCTTGCTTCTCCTGTTTCCAAAATATATTAAAGTTCTAGAAAATGTGACTATTTACGACTACTATAGCAACCCTCCAAATAAAACTGATCGCTATCTTGACATCGCTCTTGTTGATTCCAATGGTAATCTTGATGTGATCGAGATAAAAAAACCTTTTGAAAACAAAATTCTTCGCAAAAGTCTTTATCGTAGTAACAGTATACCAACCTCTGAACTGAGTGGTAGCATAATGCAGGCAGAGAAATATCTTTTCCACCTATCAAAATGGGGTGTCAAAGGGGAAGAGATACTCACTAAAAAATACGCTCCGGAGCTTCCATCTGGTATGAAAATCAAAATATCCAATCCTAAGGCCATAATCATCGTTGGCCGCGACCAAATTAAGGGCAGCAATATGACTGGTAGTCAATTGCTAGATTTCGAGATAATTAAGCGGAAATATGCGAACATGATGGATATCATCACATATGATGATCTGCTACGCCGGCTCAATAACACCATTGCCGCGCTTGGAATGTAAATGATGCAAAGCTATGGGGCGAATTTATATTTACCCGTTATTATCAGTCTTTCACCAAAATAAGCGGCTTTCCTCGAACATAATCCGATTAATCTGACTCATATCCCGTAGTGACGAAGCAGGCATGCGACATGCCTGTGACAAACATCATCAATTGCGCCGCACACCGCGTCCCGGAGTGTGTCATGGGTTCGGGACGCTGCTCGTCTGATCCACGCCTTCATCTGGGCGAAGATGTTCTCGATAAGGTTGAAGTCGGGCCCAGAGGGCCAACAGCAGAGCCATCAGAATGGCGGCATAACGACAACCGGGTATAGCTTATTCAAACCCAAAAACTGTCCGAACAGACGGGACCACCTCTCTATATTCCATATTTCTGAGAGCCTGTTTGGAAAATCACGAGTGAACATTTCTGCGCATGAGATTGGCGCCCATGGCGACGAAGATCATGGTCTGTGACACGTCGACGCGGCGCTCGTAATCACGTACGAACCGCTGCTAGCGGGTCATCCAGCCGAAAGTCCTCTCGACCACCCAGCGTCGCGGCAGTACCTCGAAACCCTTTGTTCCGTCGCGGCGGCGGATGATCTCGACGATGAAATCCAGATAAATCGCCTTGTCCATCAACTTCAGGCGGTCATAGGCGCCATCAGCGAACAGATGCTTCACCCAAGGCCAACGCTTGTGGATCGCATCCAGGACCATCCGCCGCCGCGACTGTCGGAGATATCGGTCGGGGTCAGATTGACCATCAGGAGGCGCCCGTCCGTATCAACGGCAATGTGGCGCTTGCGTCCGACGATCTTCTTGCCTGCATCGTAATCCTTTTGTCTTTGCATGAGGCGCCTTGATGCTCTGGTGGTCGATCACCAGAGCTGTCGGACTGGCCTCGCGGTCTGCCTGCTCTCGGTCGAGCATCAGTTCAACGTCATGGATGGTCTGGAACAGGAACCGTCGCGCCAGTTCCCGAAGTGAATCGGCAGCCTGCGCCAACCGCACCCTGGACGAACAAGATAGCGCAACGCGTTGAACACCTCACGGAATTCGACCTCTCGTGGGCGGCCACGACGCCCAGGGCTTGGCGTCAATTGCGCGATCCGCTCCCATTCCTCGCCCGTCATGTCAGACGGGTAGCGTTTCGTCTTGCGGGTGATCCTGGCCATCCGGCCCCTCTGCTCTGGCGTCCACATCCAGAGCTTGAATCACATCAGACCGTTTTTCCAAACAGGCTCTGAAAGGAATTGCATTCCGTTCCATGTTCTATAATTGTCATAGATCAAGTATATTTTGAGTTTTCTAGGAGAAAAATATGAGCGATAATTCTAAAGTTTTACTCGCAAAAGCCCATGATGTTGTGGACTGCGCATTGACGAAATATGAGAATGGTCAGCCGATTCAACACTCAGAAGAAACAACGAAACGAATTAGTTATTTTATGGATGAACTCAAAAAAATACTAGATGAAAAAATATCAGATATTAATGAATCTGACGAGCCTACATTCAATCAAAAAATTAAGGATGCGTGTAGGGCTTTGAGTCCACAAATTGTCAAAATAAGAGTTCCATTTTTGGACAAATGGGTACCGCCTACGATTTTTGCACAAGTGTCTGATACGTCACGAGAGGAATATGCCACAGCTAAAATGGATTACGTTCGCAAAGTTTTTAACGCGCTATAATATTCATATAATGAAATAAATCCTGCTATCTAATTGATTGTGGGTTTCTCCAGAGCCTAAATCAGAAACCTGTTTGATTGATTTTCTGCAGCACCCTCCGGATATGGGCAATCATCAACCACGCGTGGGATAATAAGATTGTTGCCTCGACAGCCTTCGTGAGGCGACGGCAGCGTCCGATCCATGAGCGTTTCGGCAGGCCGACGAAGCTTTTACCAAAATGAGAACTATAGCAGGCATTAGGCGGCTATGGCGTAAGCATGATGCCCATCTTCATCGGGCCCGGCACGCTTGGCGACATTTGAACTTCGACTGAGCAGAATGCGTGCGCCAGTCCGCCCCCCCCCGCCTTTGCCGACAGAGCGGGGATGATTTATATCGGCTTCTGGGAAAACTCTCCCATCGCCTGTATGACCGAGATGAGGCGTAAGCGGACCTGCTGTTTTCGCCTACATCTAAGACATGCAGCTGCCCGGATCGCTCTCTGCATAGCGGACATGATAAGTGTATAGTCGTGCCGCCCACTTGTGCTTAGGGCATCGCAATCAAAACAGTAAACGTTTTCGACCGAAGTGGCGGTCGTGTCGGTTTTCGCACAATCTAGGCAATCTACCCCGTTATTTATGCCGAAGACTTGCATCTCTCATTTTCGAAATTTTTATCAATTAACGCGAAGACAAAATTTCACAGATATACTAAACTAAAAAAGATTGAATGGTGCCATCTGCCTTTAAATTATTGCGGTGTCTTTGGGGTTTGATTGATGACAATTTATAAAATTTGTTGGAACATTGGTGAGAAAGAAATCTCTACAAATTATAAACCCAAATCCGATCACCGCGACAATACGCACGGCAAGTCACAGTGGACAATCTCTCTTCCCGAGGAAGTAAAAATTTTCACTTTAGCGATGGGAAATAAATGGATTTCAGATAAATGGGGTTGGGGAATTTACACCAATGCAGGACAGGTCGCAGTTCTTGGTGTCGACAAAGATCATAAGACCACTCTTTTTCTCTCACGTTTTGATGAAAATGCAGGAGAATGGCATGGGTATCCGGTAAATTACAAGGAAAAGCAACAAAAACCACCGAGTATTATATTACTTGACTGGGTGGATCAAAATATCATCACGAAGGTGCAAATGCGTAGGATTGTGAGAAGCCAGCCATGCAGAATCTGAAACTAACCATTGAGGGTGAATGGTGGGATTCTCTCCTTTATAAGGGGCGCCTCCATCTTTTCGGTATGGATGGCTCGTTTCAGAGCTTTAATTGGGAAGAATTGATAAAGGATTTAGGATGCGAGATTGGGGTTGGTGCTCAAGATGCTTTCCGTTTTGCTTTCAGCGAAAGTAATGCTCTATATCGCGATGCATTGAATAAATCTAATTTAGGAGAGGCGTTTTCAAAACTTAAAATAAACGATTTTTCGATTTCAAAAAATCGTCTTCTTAAATATCTAGTCACACGTGGAAATTCTTGCTTTCCATTCCCCCATGCTACAAGTTCTTTTTATTATGATAGATTGATTATTGCTTCGCCTGAAGGTATTCACGGCGCATTGTATGACATTGGCAATGAGAAATTACTGAAACCTAGTCAACTCACCGATTTGCCATCTGATCAAGCCTCACCCTCACATTATGCTATTGCAATTGCTGGCGGCGAAGAAGGTTTATTTGAGATAGATCTTGGCCCCAATAAAGACGAGTGGCTTACCAAAAAAAAATTAACGACAGTATCCACACGAACGACAGAAGCATGTGACTGGATGTTTGGGAGTATTGTCGCGACTTCGATCGACAGTGGTAGCTACTTTGCACGTTATGAGCAGATGACGATCGAGGATCTACACGTGGTATCTAAAGGCAATCAGGATTCTAGAGAAAATGATAAAGTAACCACTGTCCGTAAGTTAAATAATATTGAAGATCTTGGTAAGTTACTCTCGCCTCGGAATGAAGGACGAAGAGAAACGAGCAAAAAATCCTTTATATGGGGTAGTCAAGACAAGTTTTATAGAGTCGAAGCCAACTCAATCACTGCTTATCGGTTTTTGAAAGACGGACGGATTATACGGGCTGGCACACCAATTCAAATATCACACACCGTTGATACCCTCGTGTCAGTACAAACCTCCTTGTTTGGCGTCGTTTTGGAATTTGATGACGGGCTTCTTGTCATGACGAGCGATGAGAAAATCTATGAAGTTCCAGGTGCGCCTGTCAACTGGCGCACTTTTCCACGTTCGAAGCGTTATGAGAATCATTTACATGTCATCAATGACGACGAAATATCGATCTACTCTTTCAACCAAGATTACGAGATAGATCAGTTTAGAAAGCGGATTGGTTCGCGTTATTACGAGGGTATTTCCGACAATTGAAGTTTGATGACTGGCGAAATTCAACGGAGGACAGCTCCAAGATTTATTTGTTGCATGTGCGCGTAGCCGTTAGGGTCTGTTAGGTCTTGAGATAATCTGCGGGTGCTGCGATGCAGATGATGGCCATGAAGGAAGCGGCGGTTCTCTTATCTTGTAGCAACCGCCCTCCATTCCTTAAGACGAGCCCAGAAGTTTTCGACGAGATGTCGGTGCCGATAGGCCCATTTGGGGCAGGCGACCGGAGCCTCGTTGCGTTTCGGCGGGATGACCGGGCGCGAGCCTCTGTCCCATAAAGCTTCTCGAAGCTGGTTCGAGGCGTATCCACGGTCGCAAACGACATAGCGTGAGGCGTGCGGCAATGCGTTAAGGAGCGCCATCGCTGACGGCAATTCATGTGTCTGACCTGGCGTCAGGGTAAACGATAGGGCTTTTCCGCGTCCGTCTACAGCGACACAGACCTTGATGCCAAAGCCTCCACGTGCGCAACCAAGTGCTTCACGCTGCCTCTGAGTTCCCCTTATTTAGCGGCTCCCGCCGCCTTGTGATGCGCCCGAATGTTTGCGCCGTCGAGAAAGACCATGCCGAGGGACGGGTCACCGTCTTTCAATCGCTCGAAAAGAGCCTGCCATACCCCGAGCTTTGTCCAGGGAAGGAGGAGCTGTGCTGCGGTCCACCATGGGCCGAGGTCCGACGGGGGCGGAGCGCCATTTCGATCCATTCTGGTGGCGCCAGAATATGGCCGAGATGGTCCGACGAAGGTCACGCGGCGGCATCTTGCCTTTCGGGCGAACGGCCTCGATCAGGGGCTCCCAGACTTGCCACGCATCATCGGAAATCACAGACTGCATCGTGCTCATCACACAAAGCTATGCACGGCCGCCAGTCTTTCAAGACCTAACAGGCCCTATTTTATCGAAGAATGGCTGGACACAATACGTGCTTACTCTGGACTGCTGGGACGCAGCAGCGGCAATTCGTGTACGAGTACTGTTTGATCAGCACCGAGTTATCGAACGTGACATTGTTTCGAGCGAAGCAGGGATGGTGACTGAACGCACCTATTACAAGGACATGAGCGGCGCTTTCAAGTAACAAGAGATAAAAGCAGACATTCCGCTTTCCCCCCAAAGCTGACAAACTTCTCCTCCCCAGCATCCCTCAAAACCTGGAGAGCAGGATATTCCCCCGGCTGCGGGAGCGGCGTTCATATCCACAGCGCCGCAGCACCGGAAAGATGTCCTGGGCCCACCGGCCATGCTCGGTGTCTTCCATGATGAGATGATCGGGCCACAACGTCGCCGGCGCCTCGCGGAAAAACGGCAGCAGCGCCCGGTCTTCATAGCCTTCGATATCGATCTTCAGCACATGCACGGCCGTCACATCACAGGCCTTCAGAATGTCCAGAAGCGGACGGATCCGCACCGCAGCACCGTGTCCCGCACCGATCCGACCTCCACCAAAATCCCCGTTCACCTGCAAGAGCTGACCAGAGCCCTCCTGATCGCCCACGGCGACACGCAAGAGATCCGCCCGCATCTCGTTCAGCCTCATATTGGTCGCCAGCCGCTCGAACAGGACCGGGTTCGGTTCAACGGCGATGACACGGGCTTCTCTCTGGGTCGCATAGAGCGAAAAGAACCCCATATTCGCACCGACATCCACAAACGTCCCACCCTTCGGCAGATGACGCCGCAGCCATTTCAGCTCGCGATGATTGTAGCACGCGCCACACACCGCCGATTTTGAATCTGTCTGGTTGTCCTGCGGGTAAAACCGTACTTTCAGCCCGAACAGGGTCGCATCGACAGGACCTGAGGCGCAGTCTCGTTTGAACCGTTCCATGAACGACCGTCGCAGACGGCTGTATCCCAAGGGCGTGTTGAAGAAGGCCTTCCGGATCTTCTTCTGCACGTCCGTCAGCGGATAGGCGCCAAAAGGAAGCGCCCGCGTAAGGCAGTGTCCGTCCAGCACGATGTGCTCAGAAGACGGGTCTGAGTGTTCTGACATAAGAGATGATGACCGTATGGAAGGGAGCAACGGGGCTTCGATGAAGCAAACGGCAGGGTCAGGACGCGCTGTGTCCGACGGACCGTTCCGTCACAGCTTCCCGACCTCGCGGCAAAGCTGTAGAAGACCGCCCATCCGCTGCTGCAGCACGGCGCCAAGCACCATCACGCCTTCCAGCAGACGCGCGCCTTCCGTATCCGCGCGAAGGCTCTCCAGCCGCCCTTTGAGCAGCGCATGCTCGATCTCGATCAGACGCAGCACGTCATGCAGGCCGGCATGCAGGTCCTCGAGACCGGCTGGACGGGGTGGTGGCAACAGTGGATCTTCAGGCATGACAATCCCTTGGACAAAAATGTCGGTTTCATGCGAGGATCTGACCATGACGAGTCACGGGCCACGCAACATTTCGATGTCAAGAGATACGGTTTTCCGATTTCCGTATCAAGCGGAATATCGTATTCATGCCTCATTTCCGAATGAGGACCTTCTGCGTGCCCCGACATTCCAGGCGAAAGCGTAAACTCATGGACGACCAGATCCGCCTGATGCGCGAGCGTGGCGAGCGCCTCCGCGAAGCGGCCCAGAGTATTGGCATCACCCATGCCGCCAAGGCGGCGGGCGTGCCGTATACGACCCTGAGGGACTACATGAATGGCGGGGAGATGAAATTCTCCGCCCTCGCATCCCTGGCCCGGGTCTGCGGCGTGTCTCTGGACTGGATCGCCTTTGGTACGGCTGGCGGCTCACCGTCCGGGGCGACAGCGGTCCAGACCACCTCGACCCGTCAGATCGTCGTGCCCTGGTATGATGCTCATGAAGACGGGTTGCGGATTGGCCGTGACTGGTTGCAGAGCGTCATTCCCCGGGACCTCACGTCCCTTTGCCTCATCAGCAATGCAGGGGATGCGATGGAGCCCACCCTGTCCTCAGGCGATCTAGTCATCGTAGACCGGAGCGTCACCACCGTGACGGGCAGCGCGCTCTATGCGCTAGAGAGCGCTGGCGCCGTCCTGATCCGTCGCCTTGATCCCAAACTCGGTGGCGGGGTCCGGGTGATTGCTGACAATCATCGCTACCCACCCCAGGATGTCGAGGCTGATCGCCTGGACTGCTTCAAACTGCTCGGCGAAGTGGTCTGGATCGGCGGCGTGCCTCATCCCTGAGGCGTTTGCGATATACGGGAACCTGTTTCTCGAAACAGGCGTATATTCGTATTGACGGTGCACGGGAAATCGTAGATCATCTGACTTGTTGAGTTCATCCTGTGTGCAGGGCTGTCCTGCCACACAGGAACTGCCAAGGAGCTGGCGATGATGTCTCTGTCCCGTTGTGTCTTCTGGTCTACCCCCTGTTCTTGCCTGTCAGGGGGCGTCTGACATGGTCGTTTCTCTCCTTCTTGTGCTGATCGTTCTTCTTCTGCTGGTGCTGGCGCTCGGATCGTCGGTCAGGCTGTTCGCATGGCTGAAGGCCCGCGACATTCTGCCGCCTGCGGCGCTGATGCTGGGTACGGCGCTGGTGATCCGGGTCGTCTTCCATGCCCACTGGGGGAGATAAGCGCTCATGACGTCTTCAACCGACGGCCTGTACAGCGAGGCGACCGAAGCAAAACGCGCGGCCCGTCTGGCCGCCTATCTCGAAGAATACGGTGCCGAGGAAGACGAGACGCGGGTTCTGCTGAGATACGTCTCTTGGTTCGGAGCGGGTGCCTGTCTTTTGTGCGGCATCGCGCTGGCTCTGCCCTGGCATCCGCTCATTGCGTTCATCTTAGGCATGAGTTGTTGGACGGCTCCGCGTGAACCGTTTCTCCGCAAACTGAAAGCCGCTGAAGACCGCCGCAGGCTTCGCGGGCTGGACTGAGACAGTCCGTTCGTTTTTCGGCAGGTCGCCCGCTTTTTTCCAATTGTCCCGTCATCGACTGTTTTGCAAAAACAGCAAAGGATCCCGCATGTCTGCACGTCTTCTCAGAACCCTTGCCGTCACGTTGTCTCTCAGCGGACTAATCGCCCTGACAGGCTGTGCCTCGGAAGGCAACGAAGCCCTCAAAAACGAGACCGGAGCGTCCATCGATCAGAAGATCCATGATGGCGTGACGACCAAAGAGCAGATCCGGGCCCTGTTCGGAGATCCGCGCGAAAGCACCTTTACCGACAGCGGTCATGAGCAGTGGCGCTATGCGTTCACCAATGCTTCGTCTGACGCCGCAAACTTCATACCGCTGTATGGCGACCTGCATCAGGGCACCCATGGCACGGAAAAGACCCTGACCGTGATCTTCAACGGCGACGTCGTCTGGCACCACACCATGAACGCCTCCGCCGTCAAGACCGGCAGCGGGCTGTTCTGAGGCTAAATAAAAGAAAGCCCCCTCTGCCGTTTCAAGCAGAGGGAGGCGTTCAAGGAAAAGGCTGTCAGGTCTCCTTTTCCTGGTCTGCTACGAAAACGCGGTCAGGCGTCATGTTGCACCAGCCGGACATTCCGCTCAGCGGTTCGTCCTCTGGTGGTGGCGGAACCGCCACGCTGGACATCGCAACCAGTCGATTCACTGGAAGTCTGGCCAGCAGGACATCCAGCAGGGTTTCGGCAGAGGCGAACCGGGCCAGCGCCCCGGAGCGGGTCATCAACGGAATGTTTTCCGGGACCAGCTCGATGGCGGATAGCTGCAGCCCGAAGTCAGCCACCCACGGGCAGAGTTGCCGAAGGCCTCTGTAAAGACACAGATTAAAAGGGGGCCGGTCGTGAGGTCCGCCCAGTATGCGCCTCAGAAAGCTCATGTGATAGCCTGCCAGAACCAGAGGCATCGGGCGTCCGACAGGCATCAGACTACGAAAGAGCCTGTCACTGATTGTCAGATGAGGACGGCCGTTCTCATCAAGACTTTCTTCGAGATGTCCCTGTCGGCAGGTGACCTCCGTGAGCCACGTCATTCCTGTGCCATCCTCGAAGAAGCCTTCGCGAAAACACAGGGTGATGGAGGCGCCGTGATACGGCACCTCCCACGCGGCTGGCGTGATGTCCACAAGATAGATCCGTCCCGCGGGCCAGCGCGGCAGCCGGATCGGACCAGGAGTCATGACCCGCCTCCCGCGCGCAGCTGTGCTACCAGGGCGAGGAAACGCTTCTGTAACTGCGCGGGCTCAAGCAGATCGTTGAGATACCAGATCTCGGGCGTAAGGCACTTCTGCCGGTAGACCTCCAGTCTTCGGTTAAACTGGGCCAGCAGATGCGCTTCCCAGTCATTGCGTGTCACCCGGTCTGCACCGCAGGCGCCCACGATCTCGATATGCATCACACGGGAGCCGTAACGGATGGCGAAATCGGAATAGAACCGCGGCTGCTGCAACGGGTCGAGGGCAATTTCCAGATCCAGCGCAACATCCCGCGGAACAATGGGTTTGATCGCCTCATAGGCAATCCGCTCCGGGGTTGAATTCAGCCGGGTTCCGTCAGAGGCAACGCGGCCATGGCTGGGCAGACACGGCCAGCGCTGCTCGACCCTGCGCAGGAGACCGGCCCAGACGCCGGGTCCTTCATCACCCAGTTGCATCAGATGTCGTCCCTCTGGCTGGAGGTAGCGGAACAGGCTCGAGGGTGGTTGTGCCTTCAGCCTGAAGCTGATGTCGCAATACAGATCGAGATCGTCATCCGTGGGCTCGAAGAAAGAGCGCGCGTGACGGGACACGGTCGCCGTAGCGACCGGGGTTTTTGTGAGAAGCATGAAGCCTCCAGATTTTTGGGAAGATGAAATGAGGGGACAGGCCGAAGCTGTCCGGCCTGTCGGTGCCAGATGTTACAGGGGATACGGGAGGTCGGCCTCGGGGCCTTGGCCGGTCCAGAGCGCTTCGATCATTCTTGCAGCTGCATGAATGCGGACGAGATCGGAAGCCGGATGGACGCCTGACCGGTCTTCCGCTGCAAACCGGGCCAGAAGTCTTTCCGTATCATCTCCAATCCCTGCCAACTCTGGCGCAAGCTGGTGAATCAGATCGGCAAGGGTCATGACCTGCGGCGTTTTCGTTGAGCAGGGACCAAGCCAGGTCATCTCTCGTTCCCCGATAAGCAGAACGATATTTGAAAGCAGGCCAGGAGAGAGAAAAGCGCCATCTTCAGTGTCCTCCGCTGCACCGACTGGTGACGGCATGGGCTGCTGCAGGATCTGGTCCCGCAGAGCCTGTCTGTGTGCCGGGTCCTGATCGGCCTCCTGACAGGGAAACCACAGACCCAACTGCTCAGCCACAGCAAAGGGCTCAGTCCGGGACAGAACAAGATCGTACAGACAGACGGCAGTCCCGGTCGGCCGGAGCGGAGCGTCCGGGCGATCGCGGGAGGAGACGAGACCCATCAGGCGGACAGCCAGGTCCGTGCACAGGAAGGACGTCATGTCCGGTCTCCTGCGTTCTCCGTCAGCGCCTTGTTCAGTGAGCGGACCGTCTGCGCCAGAACGATCAGCGTGCCCTCAAGCCGCGTGTCGCTGGTGAAGGCTCCGGGCTGTGCGATCACATCGCGCAGGGTGGGAAGAACGACGCCTGCCAGGACGGCGTGGGCGTCGAAAAGGGTGTCGAGTTCGGTGACTAATCTGGTCATTGCGAAAGGCTCCAGAAAGAAGGAAGCCCCAGAGAGAGAACGAGAGAGAAACCCCTCGCTCTGGTCGCCCGGCGACCATTCCAGCTCACGCCCCGCGTGAGCCCTCTGGGGTGAGGACCAGCCCGGTCCTCCCTCGCGAAGCCAAAAAAACGATAGAACCTCTCTGATCATTTCCCGTCCTAAGAGAGGGACAGAGGCCGAGTTCTGCACCGCCGCCCTCAGAGCGGCGCGACCCCGGAACGAGGGCGCGTGCAGGTCCGGATGACGCGTCACTGCGTGATGCGGACGCCCCCCTAAGGGCACGAAAATGAAACGGTTTTAAGGGACTGTTTTGAAAGGGTTTTTGGAGCTTTGCGCCAAAAACCCAGTATCGTGCCATTTTAAGCGATCTGGCAGTACGATTTCATGGCGCATTGCCATGGTTTGAGGTTCCTGATCGGGTATCGCTCTGATCCGCTCTCGGCGTGTGACGCTTGAATGACGTATCCTGGGTCCGCGCGATGACAAGATGACGCATGGATGACGCGTCACGGAGAGTGTTCGGGCCAGCATGACGCATGAATGACGCATGCGTGACGCGTCATCGGGCGTTTGAGGGGCCTTCAGGGCGATCAGCAGAATTCACGCATTTTGCCATAGACGCGGAGATGGGGTTCTGAAGGCGCTGGAACCATTTCCGACCCGGAAAGTTTTTCGGAAGTTTGAGACCCGGTCAGGCGTCTGAATCCCCGGTTTCAGAGTCTTTCCAGGTGAAGAGCGGGGCGCTGTCAGGATTGGGGCGCGAAGGCTTTGCGACCGCCTCACTGGATTGCCCGGCACAGAAGCGTTCCCAGGCATGCATCATCTCGGAACGCCTGTTGAAGAGATCCCCCCGGCGATAGGCCGCCTCGACCTTGTCACCGATGGCATGGGCCAAAGCCATTTCGGCGACCTCCCTCGGGAAGTCGGTTTCCTCGGCAGCCCAATCACGGAAGCTGGAACGCAAACCATGAATCGTCACATCCTTCGTGCCTGCGGCCTGATGGAGGGCCTTCGAGACGGCGACATCGCTTAGCGGTGATCCGACCCGGCCACCGGGAAACACGAAACTGTCCTCACCGGAACTGGATCTCAGAGTCTGGACTTTATATAGCAGGGCCATCGCTCCGTTCGTCAGGGGCACACGATGCTCCCGCCCGGCCTTCATCCGCTCGGCCGGGATGGTCCAGATCTTTTTCTTCAGATCGATCTCCGACCACAGGGCCTTGCGGACCTCGCCAGAACGGGTTGCGGTCAGGCAGACGAACCGTGCGGCCAGAGCTCCTACCCCATGCTCGGCGCCGAGCCGGCTGTAGACCGGCGGGAGGTCGCGATAGGGCAAGGCGGCATGATGCACCACCTTCGTGACTGCCGTGGGTTTGGGGAGGATGTTGGCCAGATGCCCCCGCCAGCGGGCCGGGTTCTCCCCCTCGCGCCAGTGATGACTCTGCGCATAGTCCAGAATGCGCTCCATCCGTCCACGCAGCCGTGTTGCGGTTTCGGTCGTGCTCTCCCAGATCGGTCGCAGGACGGCGAGCACGTCTTCGGTCTGCACGCTGCCAATCGGTCGCGAGCCGAGGATGGGATAAACATGACGCTCCAGAGAGCTGCGCCACATGGGCGCCGAGCGCAGATCTTTCCAGCCCGGCGCCTGTTCGGTGATGTACTACTCGGCAACCTGTGCGAAGGTGCGCTCCTGAACGGTTTCTCCCTTCTGCCGGGCTTTCTCTTCCAGGGGGTCGATCCCCTCCAGAAGCAGGCGCCGGTTCTCGGTCGCCCGGAGTCGGGCCTCGGCCAGAGAAATATCCCGGGCGGGACCGAGTCCCATCTCCCGTCTTTTACCGGTCTTTGGGCTTTTATAGCGAAAGGTCCAGGCCCGGGTGTCGCCCCGGACGGTGATCCATAGATTTCCGCCATCGCCGTGAACCCCGTCCTTGAGGGAGGCGACCTTGCGGGCATTCATCTGGTTCGGCGGAAGCTTGCTCATGGCTTTTCAGTCCCATCTTCCGTCCCACCTTACGGGATGGGTTTCAATGCGTCTATCTGCTTCTTCAGGATGGCATGAATTTCCGTAAAACCATGAAAAACAAGGGTTATTGCGCTGATCCGCCCTTTCATGACGCCCTACATCGGCGGACACCCTCTCCGCCAGATAAATCAAAAAATCCCATATTTTTCAGAGCGGTATCTGGTTTATCGAAATGCGTCCGACTGTGGACGCCATCTTAAAAATTAAGGCAACCACACATTAAAGTTGTCTGGTTTGGAAATGTCTTTGCTCATGTTTCAGTGATCGAGGTCTTGGCCGTCATCCGGACCTTTGAGCAGGCGGCTTTTTTCGCCCGCAATGCTGATGGGCGTGTCTCCGCGTACAGTGATCCGACGGAGGAGGCGGGGATGGGTGTCGAAGTCGGCTGTGGCATAATGCTGCGTGGCGCGGTTGTCCCAGATGGCGACATCACCGGGCTTCCAGTTCCAGCGGACAGTGTTGTCGATCTGCGTAATGTAAGACTGGAAGATTTCCAGTAACCGGTTGGCATGCTGGGTAGGAATTCCGCGGATTTCTTTGAAGAAATGACCCAGAACGAGTGTGCGTTCGCCGGTTTCCGGGTGAATGCGAACGACGGGGTGCTCTGTTTCATAAATTCTTGAAATGAAACGGGCGCGAAAATCGGCAATTTCCTCATGGCGAAGATCGTATTTGTAGAAATTGGTATCGTAATCGTTGCCATGAACGGCCCAGAGCGTATCGGCGAGCTGTTTGAGTGGGGCGGGCAGGTCGTCATAGGCCGTGGCCGTGTTGGCCCAGAGAGTGTTGCCACCATAAGGCGGGACCGTGATGGCGCGCAGAATGGAGGCTTTGGGGTAGGCGGGGACGAACGTGACATCCGTATGCCAGGAATCCGTGGAGCGGCCGTTGCGGGAGTTCAGCTCGAACGTATAGGGGGTGCCATCTGCGGCCGGGATGGTCGGATGGAGGATCGGGTCTCCGAAAACCCGGCTGAGTGTTTCGTGCTGGGCGTCATCTAGAAACTGATCGCGCAGAAAGATCACCTTGTGGCGCAGCAGGGTCTCCCGAAGAAACGCCTTGTGTTCTTCAGGCAAAGGCTCTCGGGCATTGATGCCATGAATGATGGCACCGATGCGGGACGTGACCTTTTCGGCATTGAGGGTGTCGGCGAAGGTGGGTTCGTTGGGGACAAGGCGGAGGGTCGTCATGAGGGAAGTCCTTCGGGCTGGGGGACTGCGGTGCTGTTGAGAGGGCGGTCGGGGTGTGTGTGGGGCGGGGGTGTGATGAAAAAAGTGAGGATTGCGCTGGCCAGAAAAAGCGCGGCGTAAATGAGGATAATGCCCTGCGTGCCGACAGCACCTTCAAAGGCATAGACGATGAAGGGGCCAATCCAGACGCTGCTGCCCGCGCCGAGGTTCAGCAGGGACATGGCGATGCCCTTGTGGTCCGGCAGAAGGGACGGCGTCAGGGCCGAGAGCGGTACATATCCGGCGAGTGTCATGCCGAAGACGGCAGCAGAGGCGTAGACTGCGAACAGGCTGCTCTGTGCGTAGAGCAGTGGAATCCAGTACAGCCCAACGCAGCTCAGCGCGCTGCCGATGCCGCCGAACCAGATGACAGTCTGGCGCCAGGAAATATAGTCGCTGGCAAAACCGATCAGCAGGTTGAAGACGATATTGCTGGCGAAGATGATTTCCAGAAACCGGATCCACACATCCTGCGACAGGCCCAGACGGCTGGTGAAGAAAAAGGGCATGAAGACGATCAGGCCATGTGTGGCGCTGGAATTGACTGCACGCACGATGCAGGCCAGTCCCACGCCCGGATTGTGACGGACCTGGCGGACTGTTTCGCGCAGGGTCGGGCCGATATCCTTCAGGCTCCCTTTCTGCGACCGGGGTGTGGCAGGTAGGGGCAGGATGGCGAGAACGCCTCCAGCGCCCACGCCGAGCAGGGCGATCCAGAGCGTAACGTACTGGCCGTATACCGGCAGCAGGAGTTGCGCCACGATGGAGCCGACCGTGGGCAGACCGCAGGTAAAGCAGAACCAGAACAGGCCGACGGCCCGTCCCAGACGGTCCTGCCGGACCGTAGTGACGAGCAGGGTCAGCAGCCCGTAGGAGAACAGCGGATAACCCGCTCCGCGCAGTCCGTAGGTCAGCAGAAGCAGGGCTGGAGAATGGGCAGGAATGGCAACGCCAAGGAACAGGATCTGCGGGAGGACCCAGAACAGCAAGCCTGCCGTCATGACCGTGCGGCTGCTGAAAATATCGCATAGCAGGCCCGAGAACCAGGCCGCCAGGGCAGCAGCCAGACCATAGGCCGTAAAAAGGAGGGCGACGAAGTGCTCCGTCTGGCCCGTCTGGACCAGAAACGGCGACAGATAGCCGACCTCGACACCATCTCCGATCATGAAAACCAGCAGCCCGGCATATTGCAGCGCGAAGCTCCGTGGCAGGCGACTGGCGGGCAGGAGTGAGGCGGTGGGAACCATCGTCTGCATCTCAGAAATCCGCATGAACCGCGCCAAAATACTGGCGTGGGGCACCAAGGACGACGGACTGGTAATCGCCAGCCATGGGATAGCCGTTCTGGCCCATGGTGGAGATGTATTTCACGTTCGTCAGGTTATAGACGTTGAAGTCCAGCGAGAGGTGCTGGACGAAACCTGTATGGGACAGGCGGTGGAGCTGTTTGCTCAGGTCGTAGCGGGCGCCGAAATTGATCAGCCAGTAGGACGGGACTTTGGTATCTCCCGTATAGCTGAGGTTACGTTTGCCGACATACTGGGCCTCGATATGAGCCTGAAGGTCATGCCAGGTGTAGGACAGATCGGCATGGTACATCAGGCGCGGATAAGCCACGACCTGCTGACCCTTGATGTTGTAGGTCACCCGCGATCCATTGATGGTCTGGGTGATGTTGTCATCATAAACAGCGTGATTGTAGCTGATGCTGTTGGTCAGGCTCAGCCCTTTGACGGGGGTGAGTGTGACGGCACCGTCCACGCCGCTCATCGTCACGCCGCCGACATTCTGGATCGTGGTGTAAGGCTGTGTGGTTGGGCCGGTAGAGATGCGTTGCAGGCGGTTGGAAAAGATCGTGTGGTAGCCGTAGAGCGAGCCGCTGATGAGACGGCCGGTGTAACGGTAGCCGCCAGCGAAGTTCCAGTCGGTTTCAGGTTGCAGGCTGCTTTTGGACGCCAGATAGGACGCCTGCGAGGTCGAGAACGGTGATGAGCCGCTGTTATAGCCCGAGACCGGATAGACCTTCACGTTCTCCGCAATATCGAAATAAAGCTGATGGCCGGGAGCAAAGCGCCATTCCCCGCTGAAATGCGGGAGGAAAGGTTTACTGGAGGTGAGAGAATCTCCGCCTGCAATCGCAGTGGTGCGGGTGTAGGTCTGCCAGTTGGCGAGGGCACCGACGCGGCTGGTATTCAGGACGGAACGGAAACCGGCATGCAGGGCGATGGTGTTCGTAACGTGATAGGTGTCCTGAAAATAGGCGACAAAGGTGTTGGTGTTGAAGACCTGTCGATAGCCATTCTGGAACGGGTTCTTGAGATTATCGAGACCATTGACCGGCGTTGCGGTGCCGTTGAGCACGTCTTCCAGCAGGGGTTCCTGATAGAGCGGCTTGCTGATGTCGAAATGGGTGTTTTCGTACCACAGTCCTGCATTCAGCACGTTATGCGCGATGCGGTAGGACAGGGATGTCGTGAAGCCGAAACGGTCCGTATCGGGCTGCGTGACCTGATCGATCAGCGGGGCGCCATTGGGCGACGCGATCAGCGGGCTTGCAACCGATCCACGCTGATAGGAACGATGTCCATAAGCGGTGCTTTGCCAGCGCAGACGGTCGGTTAAAGCGAGATCCGCCGAGACGCCGCCGATATAGGAATGCTGCATCTGCGCGCCCTCGTAATAGGACGCGGTGTAGGGGCTCTTGAGGTTGGCATAGGCAGCCGGAACCTGTCCGCCGGGCAGACCGCGCTGGGCCAGTGCCAGACGATAGGCTTTCTCATATCCTCCGGGTTGTCCGATGAAATTGTCGATCGCGTAGCCACCGTGGTTGAACATATCCAGGCTGTAGTCCTGGTAGTTCTGCATCTGAAGATCCGCGTAATCGAAGAAGGCCGTGATGCGGCTGTCCTGCCCGATGGGGTGCAGAACCTTTGCATTGACCTGCTGCATGAACTGATCCTGTCCGCCACGCCATTTGTTGGTGTCGTTACGGGCATAGGAGACATAAAAACGCGTCCCCTGCGGGTTCAGATCGCCGCTTTCGAGGCGCAGAAATGTCCGGTACATCGCATTGCTGCCAAAGGTCTGGTTCACGCTTGCGCCGCGCTTATGAGACGGGTCGCGGGAGATGAACTGCACCGTGCCACCCAGATTGGATGTGCTGGCGACGCTTTCCGAACCCGTGGAGGCCGAGACGTCCATTCGCTCGATATTTTCGGACGAAATGGCAGATGTCGGGCTGAGGCCGTTGACGTTACTGAACTGCTGGTCGCCCAGAGGGATGCCATCCAGCGTCATGCCGATCTGGCTTTGGTCGAAACCATGCATCAGGAACGAGTTCTGCCAGGTGTTCACGCCCTGCGGGTCACCGGAATTGAACAGCACGCCGGGCAGGCGCGTCAGGGCCTTAAGCGGGTTTGTGCCGGCGACATACTCGCGAATTGTGGCGGCGGAGACGGGGTTGGACACCCAGTTGGCCTGCCGATGCCCCTCAATACCGATGTTCTCGGCAGTGTTGGAGATCAGGGCGTGTGTTTTGGCGGACGCTTTGTGCGCCGACGCAGGTGTGGCGTGGCGGGGCTTCTCGCCGGGTTTGGCGACGGGTGCGTCTGTGGCAGCGAGTGCCGTGGTGCTGACCGAGAGAGTCAACAGGGCGATTAGAGAGACGGAGCTTCCGGACGTGCGGATGGTGTGACGATTGGAAAACGGAAAAGCAGGCATGAAAAAACACTCACAAGAAACAGGAAACGGGATTTTCAGATCTTGGGAGGATCAACAGCGCCAGGCTGGATGGTCGGCGGCGGGATGCGCGGAAGCGTTCTGAGGGAAGAGGCTTTCGCGCAGGGTTTTGCCGGGTTTGGGCCTGAGGCGACCCCGACGCTTCAGTTCCGGCAGGACGAGGCGAATGAAGTCGTTGTAACTGTCCGGATTGATGAGCTGGATCAGGTTCAGCCCGTCGGTTTCCGACTCTTCGAGCCAGCGTTCGATCTGGTCCGCGACGGTTGCAGGACTGCCGACGAAAGTTTTGGCCCGACCGAAGCCTTCTGCCGGACTCGTCGCTTCGGCGATGGTCCAGGACCGGCCGCTGATGGCGGGGTCGAACTGTTCAAGGACGGACTGGCTGGCCTCTGTCGGACGATAGGTCAAAACCTCGTCCGTCTGGTTCTTCGAGAAATCCACGCCCGTCATGGAGGAATAATGGATGAGCGATCCGGTCGCGTCGTAGAACGCCTTGTATTCGGTAAATTTGCGGATGGCCTCGTCTTCCGTTTCGCCCACCACGACAGCGGCCGCGCAGATGAAGCGCAGGCTTTCGGGATCGCGGCCCTCGCGCGCGGCTTCCTCACGGATGCGTCGGACGTTCTTTCGCGTTCCCTCTGCCCCGGCGCCGACGACGAAAATGACTTCCGCATGCCGGGCCGCGAAAGCGCCCCCGCGAGCGGAGGCACCAGCCTGAAGAAGGACGGGAACGCGCTGCGGGCTTGGTTCGGCGGTATGGCCATCCGGAACGCGATAATACCGGGCGTCATGACGGATGGGATGAACCTTTTCCGGGTCTGTATAGATCCATTCACCGGATGCCGTCTGGCCGCGGATGACGGCGTCTTCTTCCCAGGATTTCAGCCAGAGCTTGTAGACGATATCCATGAATTCGTCTGCGCGATCATAGCGTTCGTCATGTGGGATCTGGTGGTCCAGTCCTAGATTTCGGGCCGCGCTTTCCTGCTGGGACGTCACAATATTCCAGCCCAGACGTCCTTTGGTCAGATGATCGAGGGTCGTCAGTTTGCGGGCGAGCAGATAGGGATGCTCATAGGTCGTGGACAGCGTGATACCAAAACCAAGCGATGTGGTCGCCGCTGCCATTGCGGACACGAGTAAAAGCGGATCGATCAATGGGGACTGGATGCCGTGTTTCAGGGCAGAGTCGGGGCTGTTGCCATAAACGTCAATCTGGCCGAGAGCGTCCGCGATAAACAGGGCATCAAACCCGGCATCATCCAGCGTGCGGGCCAGTTCGGTCCAGTATGTGATGTCCTTATAGCGATATGTCTGGTCAGCGGGGTGGCGCCACAGTCCGTAATTCAGATGCGAAACCGTCGCCATCGTGAAACCGTTGAGGATGATGTGCTGCCCCATTACGCTACCCCCACGCGCCATTGGATCGGCGGCAGGGTGCCATTGACGGCGTAATCTCCGACAACACGCGTGCGATAGACGCGCGGGTTGTGATTGCCCAGCGTGCGAACATTGCGCCAGTGTCGATCCAGACCAGCCACGCGCAAGGTTGCACCACCGCTCAACGCATCGAACAAGGCGGTCGTAGCTTCCAGAACCAGTGGTAGGATACGGTCCTGAACCTGCCAGACTTCGAGTTCGGCGCGGGCGACTGTGAGGTCGAGTTCTGGAGCCGGACTGTCCGCGACGGCCTGTATGGCGCGGGCGGCGCGCTCAACGGCAGCGCTGGCGAGATAGGCGGCACTGAACACATGACCGACGATTTCGAGGATCTGTGGGTCTGCGGCGGGAAGATCTGCATTGCCGTGGCTGAAAGAGCGTTTGCGACGACGCACGGCATCTGCGACGTCCGTTGCCGCAGCGCGGGCAATACCAGCGACAGTCGCCAGATGATAAAGCTGAAAGAAAGCCTGCGAATGCGGAAAAGCCGTGTTGCCGTAGCGCAGGTCGGCTTCTTCAGTGTGAACATTGTGGAAATGTGCGGTGCCACTGGCCGTTAGGCGTTGTCCAATTCCATCCCAGTCATCCACGATTTCAAGGCCCGGATCGTGACGGGCGGCCAGCGTCTTGACGGTCTGGCCATCTTCGGTGGTGCCGGTAACAGTGAGCCAGTCGGCGTAGAGCGAGCCGGTCGTGAAAAATTTGGAACCGTTGATAACCCACTTTCCATCTGTTTGAGACAGGGTGGTGCTGAACAGATCGCGCTTGGAAGCCGGTCCTTCAGCAGCAGCGGCGCCTGCGGTTTGCCCTGCGCCAAGCCGGTCTAGCCATTTTGTGCGGTACGGTCCGGCAGCTTCAAACAGAAGATGTTCGACAAAACCAAAATGCGCCCTGAGCGCCTGTGCGACGTTTGAATCGGCTGCGGCCAGCGTAGTGATCAGAGCGAACAGGTCTTCAAGACTTGCTCCGGAACCGCCATGCGCAACGGGAACGCGAAGGGCTGTAAAGCCGCTCTCCTTAAGGAGACGGATTTGTTCGAAAGGCAGCTCGCGACTGAGTTCGGCCCGTAGCGCCTGTCTGCGGATCTGCTCGAAAACGGGAGCGAAGCGGTCGTGAAGCACAGTGGCTTCACGGGCGTCCTTCCCCCAGAGAAGGGAAAGATCAGGAAGCGGAGCGGAGATATATGTCATGATGTCTGCCTGTAGCGCCGGGGCCGAATAACGGGAGTGAAGGCAGGGGGAGGCCCCGCATCATCGGGGAACAGGGACAGAGCAGTGCGACAAACATATAACTAATATTTCTCGTTATTATTAGATAGCCAGAAATTATTGAGATGATTCTTTTGTTCCGTCAATAAAATAGTTATTTCAAGATTTAACTATTTAATAGTGTTATATAGAGGAGTGCCAGCAGATCGTATGGCCTCTGGCTTGAAACCCTCTGTGTGGTTCCAGCATATGCGTCTGAGTATGGATATTGAGCCGATAGATGGAAAATAAATACTAAAATACGGTAATAAATTACTCAAATATACCTGTATAAATAGCAAAATATCATCCTGATGTATGCAATCAGGATATTTAGAAATTTAAAAACCCGGAACTAAATTGCGCCACGATCATTCATAAAACGCAGGGTGGTTTTGCTACGCTGTCTCCATCGGAAGACATAGAAAAGCTATTATGATGACGAGAAAAAAATCTTTTCCGGGATATCTGAATACAGCAGCAATCGCTTCATATGTCGTTTTTTGTATAACGCAGGCTGCGCTCGCGCGCGATTTTTCTCAACAGGCTCCTGCATCAAATATTCAGCAGGTAGTCGATCGGGCCTATAATCACTATAAAACAATAACAGACGGATCTAATGCCTCGTATATTTCTTATTTAGCGAAGGCCAACACAAAACTTTACGGTATTGCAGTCGTCACGACAGACGGAAAAATTTTTGAAGCGGGAGATGCGGAGCATCTTTTCCCCGTTGAGTCGATCGCCAAGGTTTTTACTTTGGCTCATGTCCTGAAAGTGCAGGGAGCAAAAACCGTCCAAAACAAAATAGGCGTTAATGCTACCGGCCTTCCTTTTAATTCTGCTCTGGCGATCGAGCTTAATCATGACAAACTGACGGGCAGTCCTCCGCCCGGTAATCCTTTGGTGAATGCAGGCGCTATTGCCACGGCAAGTCTCGTTGACGGCAAATCACTCGAAGAAAAATGGAACATGCTTCTCAAGGAAGCTTCGGCTTTTGCGGGGCATTCATTGATGCTGAATAAAGACGTCTATGATTCTGAAATGGCGGATAATCAGCATAATCTGGCGATTGCGGTGCTGCTGAAAAGTTATAAATCGCTATACGCAGATCCAACTGAAACCATCGATCTGTATACTCGTGAATGTTCCTATGATGTTACAGCAAAAGATCTTGCTGTGATGGGGGCGACGCTGGCAAATGGTGGCACCAATCCGCTCACCCATCAGGCGGTTACCGATGCTGAAACAAGCGCGCGCGTTTTAGCCGTTATGGCGACCGCTGGCCTTTATAATACGTCTGGTGAGTGGCTTTATAATGTTGGGCTGCCTGCGAAAAGCGGTGTTGGCGGTGGCATTGTTGCGGTTGTGCCCGGGAAAATGGCAATTGCGGTTTACTCGTCACCACTTGATGCTGCGGGAAACAGTGTCCGCGGACAGCTGGCTATTCAGTCTATCGCGCAGGATCTCGGAGTAAATATTTTCAAGATCCAGATGCAAAAATAGCGTCGAGGCGGGGGCATTTGCAGCCCTGTCTCTCTTTGGAAAACTGCTCAGCTCTGTCCGGAGTTGAGCAGTCGGCTGTTTCTTTCGCCCCGGAAGGGTTTGCTGGCATCAAGGAAATCTTCGTTCGTCCGCATGGTATGGGCGATCACGACCAGATAGGTGATGGCGCGTGTGAGCTCAAGGCGCGTTACCAGGTCCGTTTCCTGGGCATCGAGAACGCGGAGCCGTCGTACGGCGGCTTCTGCGATGCGGGCGGCTTTGTCGTGTCTGTGGGTTGATTCTTCAACATAATGCAGAACAAGCAGGATTGGCCGTCTTGCGCTTTCGGGCAGATACTCGCGATCCAGCAAGGCGCGTAGACGGATGACATTTAGCCCAAGAGTCAATGTGGCCAGCGTTCCGAGGATGCAGGCTTCGATCAGCGGGGCAGGGGTTGGTCCTGCATGACGGATCAGGCGGGCAAAGCGGTCCGTATTGCGTCCGATCCACACGCTGATCCGCGGTGTGAAGCCCGGATGGGCCAAGTGTTGCAGCTCGCCCAGCATGACGCGGCGGAGGCGGAGGCGCTCGGCATCGCTGCTGAAGGGGAGGACGCTTCGGAAAACGATTACGCTGACGGCGACCGCAAGAACAGTCGCCATGTTGCCATTATAAAAGGTAAGTTCGTTCATGACATGATGGTTTTCCAGACCAAGCATGGCCGGAAGCAGAAGCCCGTAGGCTGCTGAGCCGCCCGCAGTGGCCGGGTTACCCTTGGCCAGTCCGCCCAGAAACATGGCGGGCCCCAGAAAAAGGGTCAGGGTCTCGAATGTCGTGACTTTCGGCATCAGAACGAAGACCAGAAACCAAGCGACGATATAGGCTGCCACGGCGCCTTTGAGGAATTCCGTGGTGCCAAGAACGGGATTTTCTTTGGTGGCAAAAAGCCCGCATACCAGTGTTGTAATGGCGATGAAGCCAAGGCCGTTCGGCCAGGCCGTCACTTCGTAAATATAGGCGGTGATCAGGACCGCGCAGGCTCCACGCAGACCGTTATGCACGGCTTCACGCGTGTCGCGATGGGTTTCAAGCTGGAAGTGGAAGTGATCGCCTTTGATGCGGTGCGTGCTGGCTTCGTATTCCTTGATAGCCTGTTCCAGATCGCCCAGAAGCTCACCCAGCGAGACGAAAAGCACGCGCTCGTCCAGTCTGTCGTCCAGCGTCTCCGGGCTGGCGTCGATCGCATCAAAGGGTTCATGCCCGGGGATCGGCTCAAGATCAGGACGAATGTCGGTTTCGCGATGCGGTGCAGCGTACAGGCGGCAGACATCCCGAAAATGCTGTAAATCCGCAAGGAGGGCAGGGACGGAATTCTGGTCGGGCAGGCGCTGTGGAAACTGCTTCAGAAAAGCCAGGATTTCGTCTGCGGTTTTGGTAAAGGCGGGGTGGTTATGGTTGAGTACCTGAAGGCGCATGGCCATTCCGAACCCGCGTGACAGAAGGGCTGAGACAGCCGCGAGGGCCGCGCGTGCATGATCGCCTTCATGGCCGTGCGGTCCCATTTCGACTTCGGCAAATTCGATCTGGTCATTGATGGTGAGGATCGTACCGAACTGACGCCGGGCCGCGTTCAGCGCGCCGCGTTCTTCGCCCAGAAGGCTGCACAATGTTGTCGTAACGAGAACCAGCGCCGATTCAAGTTTCTGTCTGAGTTGCGCACGGGCATGTCGTTCCTGACTGGTGGCAAAAATCAGCCCCATGAAGGCTTCACACAATACACCGAGCACGATGTAGGTGCCGCGCGACATCGCGACCATGAAGATGTTGTCGGGATTGGACGCCGCGCCCATGCAGATGATGGAGCAGGTATATCCTGCAAGAACAAGGGCATAGGAGCGGAAGTTGCTAACGAATGTTGCAAAACCGCTGCACAGGCCGATCCATAATGCGATCATGGGAAAAAACAGCCATGGCGCCTGCGGGGCAAGCGCCATGATGGTGATGGCGGCAACGCCGCCACTGATGGTGCCGACGATACGCCATTTGGCCTTGGACTGGCTTTCACCCCGGCTGGTCTGCGCGACGGCCCAGACGGTCATGGCGGCCCATGCCGGGTCGTCCAGTTCCATCCAGAAGGCAATCCCGATCGCCAGACAGGCCGCAATGGTGTTGCGCAGGGCAAACGTGACGGATGAAGCGCTGGGAGCGTACAGCCACGAGAGAAAAGGACGTGCCCGCGGCCGCAGCGGTGCAGGCCGTGTGGTCGTATTATCCGGAGTCGGTTGTCCCGAGGAGATGGTGCTGCCACTCATTGCCCGGGTTTCTTAGCCCTAACGGCATTATCCGGCGAGAGTGGAAATCGCCATTCTGAGATCGTTTACGAATTTTGTATATTCGCGTGCCTTCGACTCCTCATCGGGCAGGCGCAGTAGATAAGACGGATGTACGGTTACCAGACCGATACTGCCGTCTTCGAGAGGAATAGGCCTCGAGCGCTCGCGCGACACTGTAACCGAGCGTCCCAGAACAGCACTGGCCGCTGTAACGCCCAGCATGACCGTCACTTCGGGAGACAGAACCCTGCGCTCTGTTGCAAGCCACGGTGTGCAGGCGTTGATTTCAGGTGTATCGGGTTTTTGATGGATACGGCGATGTCCTTTTGGAATGAATTTGAAATGCTTGACGGCATTGGTGATCCACATCTCTGCACGACTGCCGCCGGCCTCTCGCAGAGCAAGGTCAAACAGTTGTCCTGCTGGTCCAACAAAGGGGCGTCCGTGAAGATCTTCCTGATCTCCGGGCTGCTCGCCAATGAAGATGATTCGGGCTTTGGGGTTACCTTCTCCGGAAACGGTTCGCGTCGCGGGCTTGCACAATTCGCACATCTGGCAGTCGATCGCCTGAGCGCGCAGGCTGGCGAGTGAAGCAGAAGATTCAATCTTTCCGGGGGTAGGATGGAGTCGTACCGGCGCAATTCCGTCCCAGTAGGCGTTTCCGCGGCCAGCGGTAGCGAGCTCGCGTGCAGTTTCGATCACCTCTGATGGCGGCAGTGCATTATCTGTGAAACCTGGTCCAAAACGATATTCCCGACCATCCCAGAGCAGTGTTCGATCAGGCGCCATCACGATCCACGGTGTGGGTCGTAGGTTTGACAGTGCGTCTGCCTGACTGTCGATCAGGGCCGCAGTATGAGAGGTATGCAGGATCTGCCATTCCGGATTGCTGGCGTCGGGCATCTGGCAGCGCAGGTCGAGTGCTTTTTTCCGAGTTTCCATAGCGATGCTGCGGAGGCGCTCGGCCAATTCATCTGGCACCGGCATACCGTCGCGTAAAGTCTGAAGCGTGAGGTATAACAGGTGTAGCCTGTCAGGGGCATCGGAAACGAAAACAGCGGGAAAAATCGCGGCAAGAGCGCGAGGAAGACTGGCGGTCGACGGGGCTGTAGGAAGAGTCCGCGTGGCAGAGGTGCCGTAAAGGGACGGTGGGGCTTCCACGATCCATTGTATTGATTCGGTCGAAACTTTGTCATGAAGCAGTTTGCGCGCCCATGCACGCCAGCCGGAAAAATCACTTGTTGTTGAAAGCGTGACGGTTTCACGGATCATGTCGTCATTCCAGTTGTCAGGCGCAACACAGGATACATTTGTAAGCGCATAGAGTTATTTTTGTTTGCGGGTTATTTTGATATGGTGATAATCATGGGTGGGAAAAGGAATACGTCAAATATTTCCATGCCGCATTTACCTGACCCTTTACAGGCGTTAAGGAACTGAAAATTCATTCGAATGGATAGGATGAGATATTATGTCTGAAAGCACTTCCAATACAGGACTCTTAGAGCTTACGGCCAGAATCGTTGCTGCCCAGGCGTCTCGCGGAACTCTCGAAGCTGAAGCCCTGCCAGCCCTGATCCGTCAGGTTTATGACGCGCTGTCAAAGGCTGGCGTTCCCGAAGAGGCGCCGCAGCCCGAGCGTCCGCAGCCTGCTGTCCCCGTCAAGCGCTCCGTTTTTCCTGATTACATCATCTGTCTTGAAGACGGCAAAAAGCTGAAGATGCTCAAACGCCATCTTCAGAGCGCCTATGACATGACGCCGGAACAGTACCGTGAGCGCTGGGGTCTGCCGGCGGATTATCCTCTGGTGGCTCCGAACTACGCCCAGCGTCGTTCTGCTCTGGCGCGTGAGATCGGTCTGGGTCGGAAGATCAGTGCGGCAAGCGGAGAGGGCAAAAAAGAGTCTACCCGCGCCCGTCGCACCAAGAAAGAAGACTGATTTTCTTTGACCGCGTCCGGAAAGCAGGAGCAGAATTCCCGTTATGAGTGCTGAATTGAATCTTTTTCTGACACGTCAGTTAAAGCATCGGCAATTACTCTTCTGGCGGGTGGGAGCGCTCGTTGCGTTCTGCGGCGCGGTTGTCATTTCCATGATGGGCCATCGTGGGTCTGTTGGGCCGAATTTCAGCCACAGACCGCATATCGTCCGTCTTGCCATCAACGGCGTCGTGCAGAACGACGTTTCACAGATCGTCCGTGCTCTGAAACAGGCCCAGACGGCACCGGATGTAACCGGGCTCCTTCTGGTTGTGGACAGTCCGGGTGGAGGCGTTACAGGCGGCGAAAGGCTTCATGATGCAGTCAAGCGCTTCGCCGCGGTCAAGCCGGTTTCTGTTTCAATGGGAGATATGGGAGCATCTGCGGCCTATATGCTCTCTGTACCGGCGCAGCATATTGTTGCCTTGCCTTCAACGCTGACCGGATCAATCGGGGTTATTTTTCAGCGTCCTGATGTTTCGGTCGGGCTTGGGCGTCTGGGAATCGGCGTGGATGCCATTACATCCGGTGCCATGAAAGACCAGACCGACCCGACCAGTGCTCTGACTCCTGAAGGACGTCAGATGCTTCAGGGCATCGTCAACGATCTGTTTGCTCAATTCGTGTCGATGGTTGCGGATGGCCGCCATCTGACGGAAGAAAAAGTCCGGAGCATGGCCGATGGGCGTGCCTATACGGGGCGGCAGGCCATTGCACTCGGGCTTGTCGATGAACTCGGGGACGAAGATGCGGCGCGTCTGTGGCTCAGAAAACGGTTGAATATCGGGACGTTGTCCTATCCGGTTGTGCCGTTGATGCCAGAACGCTCCAGACGCTGGTATGAATGGCCCGGCAAGAAGGCGCTTCTGACAGGGTTGCTGGGAGGAAGTTTCTCCAGCGCTCTCGACCGTGAAGGCCTTGACGGAGCCGTTGCGATTTTGCAACTCTGATGGCCTGTTTCAGAAGGCGGAGTCAGGTGGAACAACTGTCATGACTCGATCCGAACTTATCGCCGAACTGGCGGAAGCATATCCGCATCTTCTTACCCGCGATATAGAGCGCATTGTTCACGCGGTCTTTGATGAGATCGGTTCTGCACTTTCGCGTGGAGATCGTGTGGAACTGCGCGGTTTTGGGGCATTTCTCCCCCGTGAACGCGCGGCCCGGACAGGGCGCAATCCCCGGACGGGCGATATCGTGCCTGTTGAGGAAAAGAGCGTTCCGTTCTTCAAAGTGGGCAAGGAACTCCGGGAGCGCGTTAACCAGCGCCTGTCATCATCAAAATCCGGGGACTGACACTATTGTGTCCAAGGCGCATCAGCGGCGCTGCAAGATGATAGCTGTGTCTGGTCAACGCTGGTTCAGCAGATCGTTTTTGCGATATCATGAGCGCATGAAGCCTGTTCCGCATTTTCTGGTGATTTCTGTCTGGGTGATGGGCTTGTCTTCTGGGGCTTTGCTTGCGATCCCCTCGACAGCATGGGCTCATGATTTCCCGAAATCGGTCGGGAGCTCTCTGGCTCGGCATGGCAAAAAGGCTCACTCACCGCAGGCAGCAGCCTGTTACCGAATGGCATCAGGTGTTATCGTGCTTGAGCAGATGCCCAATAATGCGCATCGCCTCGGACGGGGCAGTGGATTTGCGCCGATTGGGGAAGCGGTCTTCCGATCCAGCAATCGGCCTCATGCCTGTCCCTCGACGCATGGTCGCAGAGGGTAGGAGGCGTAAAAGCCTCCCAGTTTCTTATCCCTGTTCCTGCCCTTTGAGGTTGCTGATTTCGGAAAGAAGAAAGTCCCGGAAGACCGCGATCCGCTTTGATGTCCGCAATTCTTCAGGGTAGACGAAATAGGCTTCCACTAAGGGCACCTGCTGGTTCGGCAATATCCTGACAAGATCAGGATAGCCTGCTGCAGCATAAAGGGGCAGGGAGCCGATGCCCGTTCCGGCTGCAATCGCATTCGCGACCGCCGAGATATTGTTGATGGCCAGACGACGGCTGCCTTGGCGTGCAACACCTTCCTGACGCAGAAGATCCAGCAACCAGTTCACATTTGGCAGTGGCAGGTGCCAGCCTGCAAAGCTGATGATCTGATGATTGGCCAGATCTTCGATAGAGTGTGGTGTGCCATGGCGCTCAAGATAGGCGGCGCTTGCATAAATCGGCATGGGGAAATTGGCGAGATGACGCTGCACCAGATCGGGCTGTGTGGGCGGGTGTAGTCGGATGGCGACGTCTGCCTCACGCATGCCCAGATCCAGATCTGCATCTTCAAGCAGAAGTGTGACTTCGATATCGGGATGCAGTTCCAGAAAACGGTTCAGACGTGGGGAGAGCCATGAGAGGCCGAAGCCCGTTGTCGTGGTAATCTTGATCTTTCCTGCGGCCCGCTCCTTGCTTTCGCTCAGGAAAGCCTGGGTCAGAGCCAGTTTGGAGAAGACCTCCCGGACCGTACGGTTCAGGACATCGCCCTGTTCCGTCAGGATCAGCCCGCGCGCATGCCGATGGAACAGCGGCACGCGCAGGACGTCTTCAAGCGCGGAAATCTGCCGGGAAACTGCCGACTGGCTCAGCCCCAGCCGGTCACCGGCATGGGTAAAGGAACCAGCTTCCGCCACGGCATGAAAAATCCGCAGCTTGTCCCAGTCCATCTGGTTTTCTCCCCGTTCGCCAAGGCGACGGTCCTCGTCCTTTTTACCCATACGTCCCGGCGTTATCCGTCAAGATATGTCGTTGAAAGGACGAAATTGTCTGAAGCACGCGCGAGGGTCAAGTTTTTGTCATGGCAGGTATGCCAGAAAGATATCGTTCGGCTTCGAGAGCGGCCATGCAGCCTGTTCCGGCTGCTGTGACGGCCTGTCGGAAAATACGATCCTGAATGTCGCCTGCCGCAAACACGCCCTTGACGGATGTTTCGGTCCCGCCGCTTTCCGTCAGGATATATCCGTCATTGTCACAGGCGACTTCATGCAGGAAAGGTCCGGTATTCGGCGTATGGCCGATGGCGACGAAAACCCCGTCGACATTCAGTTTGGACGGCGCGCCTGTCTGGGTATCTTTCAGTGCGATCCCGCAAACCACTTCCGGCTCGCCTGAGCCCAGAACCTCTTCGACAGCCTTGTTCCAATGAACTTCGATCTTCGGGTTAGAGAACAGACGCTCCTGAAGGATACGCTCGGCTCTCAGGCTGTCCCGACGATGGATCAGATGAACCTTGTCCGCGTGGTGCGTCAGATACAACGCTTCCTCGACTGCCGTATTGCCGCCACCGATCACGGCCACCGTCTTGCCGCGATAGAAAAAGCCGTCACAGGTCGCGCAGGCAGAGACGCCGCCGCGCTGGAGACGCTTTTCCGATTCGAGGCCGAGCCACCGGGCCTGTGCGCCCGTAGCGATCACGACCGTGCGGGCACGGAACTCGTCTCCCGAATCTCCGACTAGTCGGAAATATCCATCCGGCCCAGGGCCTTTCTTCAGGTCGGCCTGAACGATCAGGTCATAGATCAGGCGCGTTCCGACATGCTCGGCCTGCGCCCGCATCTGCTCCATCAGCCAGGGGCCCTGAACAGGAGTCGCAAAGCCGGGATAGTTTTCAACATCCGTCGTGATGGTCAACTGGCCGCCGGGCTGCATTCCGGTCACGAGAATCGGCTTAAGACTTGCGCGAGCCGCGTAGATTGCTGCCGTGTAGCCAGCAGGGCCAGCGCCCACAACCAGCAGATCCGTATGATGGATTTCGGGCATGATTGGTCCTCAAATGATATCAGGCCTCTTCATATAGGGACTTCGGACGCATGTGCCATCTTTGCGGATCATGTCGGCTGACATATACGTCAGATTGAAATGAACGCTTCTTCGCACTCCGCACCGATTGAACTGGACGCCATCGACCGGCAGATCATTGCCGAACTCCAGGCCGATGGACGCATGACCAACGTGGAACTTGCCCGTCGTACCGGCATTTCCGCGCCTCCCTGCCTGAGGCGGGTCCGACGGCTTGAGGAGCTGGGAATCGTCAAGGGATATCACGCCGAAGTGGATGCTGCCCTGCTGGGGTGGTCCCTGAATTTCTACGCCCTGATTGGCCTCGACAGCCAAAAGGGGAGTGTTCTTGAGGCTTTCGAAGCTCAGGTCGGTGCATGGCCCGAAACGCGCGAATGTCACATGATCCGGGGCGGGGGAGATTTTCTCGTCCGTCTGGTCGCCCGTGATGCCGCCCATCAGAATGCCCTGACACGCCTGCTGACCGACAGTCCGCATGTCGTTCGCGTCCAGACGCTCCAGACCATCCATACGAGCCGCGATCTTGCCGGCGTGCCGATCTGACCGGCTGACCCCATGAGCGCTTCCCGGTTGCTGTCTCTTCCGGCCGAACTGAGCGTCATTGTTCCCTGCTACAACGAAGTGTCCAATGTGGCGCCGATGGTTGCAGCCCTTGACGCGGTGCTTGAGGGCACGGCGTGGGAAGTCATTTTCGTTGATGACAATTCACCGGATGGAACGGCCGATGAGGTTTCCCGCCTTGCGCGGCTGGACCCACGGGTCCGGCTGGTGCGCCGCGTGGGCCGTCGAGGGCTGTCTTCTGCCGTAATCGAAGGTATTCTGTCGTCCAGCGCTCCTCTGGTTGCGGTGATGGACGGCGATCTGCAACACGATGAATCCGTTTTGCGGACCATGCTTGTTGAATTACAGAATGGTGCCGAACTGGTCGTGGCCAGCCGCCATGTCGAGGGTGGCGATAGTGGTGGACTGGCCGGTCGTTGGAGGCATCTGCTTTCGGATGCGGGCATCCGGGCTGCACAGGCCGTCATGCCGCATCCATTGAGCGATCCGATGAGCGGCTTTTTCGCCATTCGTCGGGATCTTTTTGAATCCCTGTTGCCGCGCCTGTCCGGGACAGGCTTCAAGATTTTGCTTGATCTGGTGATGTCCGCTCCCAAAACTGTCCGGATTGTCGAGGTGCCATTCGTCTTCCGCCCGCGCCTTGCAGGCGAGAGCAAGCTTGATGTCGTGGTACTGCTTCAGTTTGCGACCATGGTGCTCGATAAGCTGACCCATGGCTGGCTGCCGACCCGTTTCATGGCCTTCGCGCTGGTCGGGCTTATTGGTGTGGTCGTGAATGTCAGCGTTCTGGATCTGGCAGGCGCATGCGGCCTGAGTTTTTCCTGGGCACAACTCGCCGGAACCGCTGTCGCTATTCTGACGAATTTTCTGCTGAACAACCGCTTCACCTACCATGATCGTCGCCTCAAGGGTCACAAGCTCTGGCGAGGGTTGGCCGTTTTCATCGCGGTCTGTTCGTTGGGGGCCATCGCCAATATCGGCATTGCCCGGATGATGCTGGACAGTGCGGGTCATGGTCACTGGGACCGCTCGTCTGCGGCGGGGGCCGTCGTTGGTGTGGTCTGGAACTATGCGGTGTCTTCCACGCTGGTCTGGCGCTGAGACCGTGGGTGACAATACGCGAAATATCCGGCTCTTCTGGGGGCTTCTTGCGGGCCTGACGATTATCCGTCTGTATCTTGCCGCCAGTGTGCCACTAACGCCGGATGAAGCGTATTACTGGGTCTGGTCGCGCAATCTTCAGCCCGGCTATCTGGACCATCCGTTCATGGTGGCCCTGTGGATCCGTGTTGGAACGTGGATCGTCGGGGATACGACGCTGGGTGTCCGTCTGCTGGGTCCCCTGTCTGTTCTGCCGGGAAGCTGGGCGCTGTATCATGCGGCGCGGCGGCTGTTATCGGGGTCTCCATGGCCGCAATCGGGGCTCAGGGCCGCGCTGTTGCTGAATGCTACCCTGATGCTCGGTCTGGGTGCTGCGACGATGACGCCCGATACGCCGCTGCTGTTCTTCATTACGCTGTTTCTCTACACGCTCAGTCGCGCGATCGATCCCGAACTGACCGCGCGCGCGGCTCTTCCGTGGTGGATCGGATCAGGCCTTCTGCTGGGACTGGCGTTTGATTCAAAATATACCGCCGTCCTGATCGGTCTTGGGCTGGGCGGAGCGGTTCTCACGACGAAACGCCTGCGCCAGCAGCCCGGTCCCTGGCTGGCTCTTCCGGGGCTGTTTGTGGCGATGTCGCCTGTTATTGTGTGGAATGCGGGACATCACTGGGCCAGCTTTATCAGGCAGGGAGGCCGAACGGGCGACTGGCATCCTGCGCGGGCGCTTCAATTCATGGGCGAACTGATCGGCGGACAGATCGGACTTGCCACGCCGCTCGTCTTTGTTCTGTTTGTGGTCGGGCTTTGGGTGTGTGTCAGACGTAACCAGCTTCTGGCATGGCTGGCTCTGGTGCCGACGGCCGTGTTTGTCGCCCATGCTTTCGGAGACCGCGTGCAGCCAAATTGGCCTGCCGTCATCTATCCGGTGCTTGCTATCGCCGCACTTGAAGCCGGATGGCGCATCCGCTGGCCTGTGATCAGTGGGCTGGTCATCACCATGATCGTTTGCATTCAGGCAATATTTTCGCCGCTTCATCTCGTCCCGCATCGCGACCCGGTGTTGCGTCTGACCGGAGGATGGGATGAATTTGCCCGCAAGGTTGCCTTACAGGCAAAGGCGCAGGGCGCGACGGCTCTGGCTGCCGAAGATTATGGTCTGGCCTCCCGTCTGGCATTTACGCAGAATATTCTTCCCGTTATCGGAACGGATCCGCGGTGGCATCTTTTCCGCCTTCCAGCCACAGCGAGGGCGAAAACGGTCGTGATTGAAGAGCAGAGGCATGGCGGGGAAGGGCAGAAAGCCGCGACCTCCTGCCGCGAAGTTCGGGGTCAGGCTATCCGCTGTTACATTCTGCATGAGCCGGATTTTGTCACAGGCGTGCGGCTGCCGGAGCGTTCTTAAACCTCTCCTTAAGAACTTGCCTGTCATACTGAGACCACTCAGGAGGCGGGATGTCCAACCAGAACGGCAAAGCAGCACGAAAGATCATCATCAAACGTTTTGACGTTGTTGAAGGTGGTCATCACGGCGGGGCATGGAAAATCGCCTACGCCGATTTCGTAACGGCCATGATGGCGTTCTTTCTGGTCATGTGGCTCATTAACGCCACGACGGAAGAGCAGCGAAAGGGTATCGCCAACTTCTTCAATCCGATGGCGGTCTGGAAAGATATGCCGCCACCCGTGGATAATGTCCTGCCTGCGGCTCCCGAGCCTGTTTCCCTGGAAACAAAAGCCGTCGCCCTGAAACCGGGCAAGGACCAGTACGGAAAACCGGTGCAGGGCGGGGTTTCGGGCGCACAAACGGCCAGAGATCAGAGCACGTCCAGCCCTCATACGGCTCAGATCGTCGTTCTTCATGACAATCAGATCCAGCCCGGCGAACCGCCTGTTACGTCTTCACCCCAGAATGCAGACCAGAAGGCCGAACAAACGGCTAGAATGGCTGCGGCCCAGAAAATTCAGGCCCTGATCAGTAATGCGCCGGAACTGGCCGATGTCCGCTCGCAGGTCTCTGTTTCCGCGGGCGATGATGGCCTTCATATCCAGATCGCAGATTCCGACCATCAACCGATGTTCGCTTTGGGCAAGTCTACTCCTGATGCCCATGCAGTTCAGTTGATCAAGGCGATCGTGCCCTACCTCGAAAAACTGCACGGCAAGCTCTCCATCGCCGGTTACACGGACGCAGCACCCTACCGTCCCGGACAGATGAGCAACTGGAGCCTGTCGAGTGCAAGAGCGGTCGCCGTGCGGGATCTGGTGGTTCAGAACGGCTTTCCCGATGGACGCCTGAAATCCGTCAGCGGATATGCCGATCGGAACCTGTTTGACCCCACCCAGCCTCTCAATCCCCGGAACCGTCGCATCGTTCTGGTGCTGTCGCCCGATATTTCTCAATAAATTCAGGTCAGTCAGGAAGTTTTCGGATGTTCATCATTATCGGTCTGGTTGTTGTTCTGGGCTGTGTTTTCGGATCGTTCGTGGCATCCGGCGGGGCCATTGGCCCTCTCGTTTCATCAATGCCTTTCGAGCTTCTGACCATTCTGGGGGCTGCCGTCGGAACCTTTCTGATGGCCAATTCCATAGCGGCCGTGAAACACCTGCCGGGTGGCCTGAAGAAGGCTATGAAGGGTTCGCAGTATGTCCGTTCGGACTATGTCGACCTTTTGAGTCTGTTGTTCCATATCTCGAAGCTGGCCTCTTCCAAAGGGTTCATGGCGCTTGAATCCCATATCGAAGACCCGCAGGGCAGTACGGTGTTCGGTGCTTTCCCGAAAATCCGGGACAATTCCCATGTTTGTTCGTTCATCTGCGATTACCTGCGTATGGCGGGTATGAACGCCACCGATCCGTATCAGATGGATGAGGTGATGGGGAATGAACTCAAGAAAAACATGCGGGAGGAAATGCACCTTTCCCATGCCCTTCAGTCCATTGCCGATGCGCTGCCCGCACTTGGGATCGTGGCGGCCGTTCTGGGTGTGATCAAGACCATGGCGTCCATCAGCAAGCCTCCAATCATTCTGGGTGAAATGATTGCAGGCGCTCTGGTCGGAACATTCCTTGGTATTCTTCTGGCTTATGGAATTGTCGCGCCAATCGCCAGTCGGCTAGGGGGCGTAGTAGAGGAAGAATCCTCTTATCTTGATCTCGTGCGATCCGTGATTGTGGCGCATCTTCAGGGCAATGCGCCTCAGGTCAGTGTCGAAATCGGCCGCAAAAGCATCCCGTCCGATCTGATGCCGAGCTTTCAGGAAGTGGAAGAAGCAGTCAGCGCAGCAGCTGTGGCCTGATTGTCCGGATGTCTTTACGATGCCGATATTGTCGGTATCGTAAAGGCGTTCCATGTCTCCTGTTCTTGCGAGAGCACTTTGTCTGTCTCTCTCCATCCTGCCTCTGGCAGCCTATGCGGGCTCATCTTCTCTTCCGTCGCCTGCTGAACTGAGTCAGACAGACGGCGCCAAAGCGTTGGAATGGGTGCGGGCACAGAACGCCCATACAGAGGCGACGCTCACTTCTGATCCCCGCTACAAGCCTCTCTATCAGAAAATCCTGACGGCCCAGCAGTCCCCCGCACGTCTTGCGCTTCCGACGCAGCAGGGCGGAGAAATCTGGAACTTCTGGCAGGATGAGCGTCATACACGCGGGATATGGCGCAGCACGTCCACCTCCTCCTTCCAGTCCGGCCATCCGCAATGGAAAACGCGTTTCGACCTTGATGCTCTGGCGCGCAATGAACATGCCAACTGGGTCATGGAAGGCCTGGATTGTCTCAGCCCGCAGGACCGGTTCTGTCTCATGTCGCTCTCACAGGCGGGGGAAGATGCCCATGTGGTCCGGGAATACGACACGCAGACAGATACTTTTGTAAAAGACGGCTTTGATCTTCCGTCCGGAAAGCAGACGGCCATCTGGGTTGATGCCAATACACTTCTGGTCTCGCGGGACTGGGGGACGGGCAATGCCGGGCTGACGCATTCGGGCTACCCCTATTCGGTTCGGCTTTTACATCGTGGGCAGAAGTTGGATCAGGCCGTCGAAGTCTATCGCGGTCAGATCACGGATATGGATGTGGCACCGGAGCGCCTGCGTGATGAAAAAGGCCACGAACTCTTTCTGATTAGCCGTCATCGGGATTTTTTCCACACGGAAGTCAGTCTGTTCAATCCTGCAACGCAGACGCTGACCCGGCTGCCTCTGCCAGAAAAATATGACAGCCTATCCTATCTGGATGGCCAACTGGTTCTGCATCTCTTGCAGGACTGGACGGTATCCGGTCAGACATTTCACGCCGATAGCATTGTCGCGCTGGACCTGAAAAATTCTGCCGCGCCTCAGCTCATCCTGTCGCCGACATCCCGTCAGACGGTCGGGGATGGTATGGGTGATGCTCTGGCAGTGACAAAAGAGGGTCTGGTGGTTGTTCTGTATGACAACGTCCAGCCTGTCCTGAAGCTCTTTCGCCGGGGCGCGACTGGAGCATGGACCTCGCGGTCCATTGATCTCCCAAAGAACATGGCTGCAGAAATCGTTTCGTCAGATCCTGGCTTGTCGCAGGCCTATCTTCAGCTTGAAGGCTTCATTCAGGCGCCACAGATCTGGAGCCTGAATACGGCAACTCAGACCGCGCAGCCTCTGTATCGCCAGCCCGATCTGTTCGATGCGTCCAATCTGGTTGTCGAGCAGATGTCGGCGACCAGTACGGATGGGACGGCCATTCCCTATTTCATTGTGCATGCCAAAGACTGGCAGAAAGACGGTGCCCGTCCGACGCTGATGACGGCCTATGGTGGTTTTGGGTTGTCCTACCTGCCGGTCTATCATCCCGATCTCGGGATTACATGGTTTGACCGAGGTGGCGTGTACGTCATGGCCAATATCCGTGGCGGCGGAGAATTCGGGCCTGCATGGCATGATGTTGCTCGCCGGGAAGGACGGCAGAAGGCTTATGACGACTTTGCTGCTGTTGCGCGGGATCTGACGGCGCGCCATATCACATCGCCACGGCATCTGGGGCTGCGGGGGCGGTCCAATGGTGGTCTGCTGGCGGGTGTGGAGTTCACCCAGCATCCGGAGCTGTGGAATGCCGCCATCATCGGCGTGCCGCTTCTGGACATGATGAATTACGAGCAGATGGCAGCAGGAGCGTCCTGGGCCGCCGAGTATGGCAGCGTCTCGGAGCCAGGGCCGCGCGCGTTCTGGGAGAAGATGTCGCCTTTGCAGAACCTGAAGGCGGGCGTTTCCTATCCGGAGCCGTTTATTTTTACGTCAACGCGCGATGATCGCGTCGGGCCAATTCATGCGCGTCGTTTCGCGGCACGGCTGGAAAGTCTGAAACAGCCCTTCCTGTATTATGAGGACGTGGAAGGCGGCCATGCGGGTACAGTCAATGCGGCGGAAGTTGCGCATGAGCGGGCTCTGGAAGCCATCTATCTCAGTCACCGCCTGATGGACGCGCAGTAAGCTGTGCGTCTCCCCTGTCCGCAGATGGCGGGCAGGGGAGCAGGAGAATTTTAGGCACAAAAAAAGCCGCCTTCCCGAAGGAGGCGGCTTTTTTTCCGTTCGGAGGACGGGAAGACTTAGAAGCCTTCACGCTCCAGACGCTTACGCTCCATCTTGCGAGCGCGACGAACAGCTTCAGCTGCTTCGCGGGCGCGCTTTTCGGAGGGCTTTTCGAAGTGGCGACGCAGCTTCATTTCACGAAACACGCCTTCGCGCTGCATCTTCTTCTTGAGCGCCTTAAGCGCCTGGTCAACATTGTTGTCACGAACGAGAACCTGCACGGTGCCGTCAACTCCTTATGGGCCCGCTCTTCAGCGCCACCCGTGATATGGCAATCCAACTAAGGATGGTGCCCTTAACACATCTTTTGCGGGGAACGCAATTCATTCGGCCATGCTTGAATGGATTCTTCGCAAAGCGCACTCTGCGGCCTGCATGTGCGTTCCACCCGATGCAACGCCTGTCTGAAGAAAGAGGATTTCATGGCCCTGCTCAAGATCGCCCGGATGGGCAACCCCGTCCTGCATCAGGTGGCACGGGCCGTTTCCGACCCGAAAGCCCCGGAAATCCAGTCTCTTATCGCAGACATGATGGAAACGATGGCCGATGCGCGCGGGGCGGGGCTGGCAGCGCCTCAGGTCCATCAGCCGCTGCGGATGTTCGTCTATCACGTTCCTGCAAGCCGTGTGGCGACTCCCGAGGAGGCATTGCTGCCCCGCGTTCTCATCAATCCCAAAATCACGCCTCTGGGTGAAGAGATGATGACTTGCACCGAAGGGTGCCTGTCGATTCCGGGGCTGCGGGCTGATGTGCCGCGCTATGCAGCGGTGCGCTATTCGGGGCTGGATCAGGATGGTGTCTTGGTCGAAGGCGAGGCGACGGGGTTTCATGCTAATGTTCTGCAACATGAAAACGACCATCTGAACGGCATTCTCTATCCGCAGCGCATCATTGACTTCGATCGCTTCGGATATGTGGAGGAAACCCTTCGGTGACGGCCAGAACCATGGACATCCCGTCATCCGCGACGGCCCATCTTTATCTGCGGGAAGACCGGATCCGGCAGTCCTATGAGGCCATGATGCTGGCTTGGCGGACCCTGAATGCCGATTGTGAAAGTCTTCTGCGCGAGAAAGGGCTGGGGCCAGCGCATCACCGCATTCTTTTCCTGGCTGCCGCACACCCGGGGATTACCCCGGGCGCGCTTTTGAACAGTCTTGGCATTACCAAACAGTCTCTGGGTCGCGCTCTGGGGGATCTTCGGGATCGCAAACTGCTCGTACAGGAAGAAGACCGTCATGACCGTCGCAGACGTCCCCTGCGTCTGACAGAAGCCGGTGAAGCTCTTGAACGCGAACTGTTCCTTATGATCCGCGAAGTGATGACCCGAGCCTATCGTGAAGCGGGCATGACGGCTGTGGAAGGGTTCCGCCGGGTCCTTGCGCCCCTCCAGACACCAGCCGGGAATCCTGTCCCATGAGTGACGAGCATATTCTGGTCGTTGATGATGATCCGCGCCTTTTGCGGCTACTTCAGCGTTACCTGTCCGAGAACGGTTATCGGGTGAGCACGGCCCTGGATGCTCTGGCGGCCCGCGACGTTCTGCAACGGATTCAGCCCGATGCACTCGTTCTCGACGTGACCATGCCAGGCGAGGACGGTCTGTCCCTGACCAACAGCCTGCGCAAGGAGGGTCTGTCACTTCCCATTCTGCTCCTGACGGCGCGGGGGGAGCCTGCGGACCGGATCGGGGGGCTTGAAGCCGGTGCGGACGACTATCTGGGTAAGCCTTTTGAACCGCGTGAGCTTCTGCTCCGTCTGCGGGCCCATCTTCGACGTGTTGTGCCTGCGTTGCCTGTGGTGGACGAAGTTCCCGACATCCTGCGGCTGGGAGAGCTGGAATTCGATGTCAAACGCGGGCTCCTCAGTGGCCCTCAGGGGGCCGTTCATCTGACGGGAGGAGAATCCGCGCTTCTGGGCGTTCTCACCAGTCAGCCGGGAACGGTTCTGTCGCGTGAAGCCATCGCCAAGGCGCTGGAAATGGACGAGATCGGCGAACGTGCGGTCGATGTTCAAGTCACGCGTCTGCGTCGTCGGATTGAGGTCGATCCCAAGGAACCCCGTTTCCTTCATACCGTGCGGGGCAAGGGTTATGTTCTCAAACCGGGACGCTGATCCAACGGTTGAGCGGGACGAGTCCTGGCAGAAGCTGGACCGCCCGTTAAGGCGTATTCTGCCGCGCTCCCTCATGGGGCGGTCGATGCTGATCGTGCTCATTCCGCTACTGGTGACGCAGGCGATCGCGCTGGGCCTGTTTTACGGAACCTATCTGAACGTCGTCTCTCGCCGCCTGTCAGACGGCGTGACGGGCGAGATTTCGCTAGTCGTGGCCATGATCGAGCACGCCTCATCCCCAGCGGAACAGGAGCTCATCCTGCAGGATGCGTCCTCGCGGACCCAACTGGGCTTCTCATTCCATCCTGCTGAAAAACTCTCCCGCTACGGCACCAATCATGTGCTTGGCCCAATGGATGACGATTTTGCCCGCTCGATCCGGCAGAACCTTGGCCAAGCCTATGATGTGGACTGGTCTGAAGCGCCCCAGACAGTCCGCGCCTCAATCCAGCTTCCGCAGGGTGTGATGGTGGTCATGGTGCCGGTCAAGCGCCTGAATATCGGGCCGATCTGGCTTTTCGTGGTCTGGGCCGTCAGCAGTTCCATTCTCCTGTTCCTGATCGCCGGGCTGTTCATGCGCAATCAGGTGCGCGCCATCCGCCGTCTGGGGCAGGCTGCCGAACTGTTCGGGATGGGAAGGGATGCTGGGCCGATCCGCCCTCAGGGCGCGCGGGAGGTGCGACAGGCTGCTGTTGCGTTCAATCGCATGCAGGCGAGGGTGAACCGCTTTGTGGCGCAACGTACGGCTGTTCTCGCCGGTGTTTCGCACGATCTGCGAACGCCCCTGACCCGACTGCGCCTGACAGTTGCCATGATCCCGACCTTCGGCCCGATCCGCGCAGAGAGCCTCAAGCCGGATCTAGCGGATATGGTCACGGATATCGAGGATATGGAACGTCTGATCGGCAGCTATCTGTCATTTGCGCGAGGAGAAGGGGCCGAGGAGCCCGTCCTGACCGACCTGAGAGGCATGCTGGATGATGTCGCGGCTGCCACGCTGCGTGCGGGAGGACAGGTTCTGGGCGTTGAAGGTCGGGAAGGCGTTGAGGCTGTGGTACGGCCTGACGCATTGCGCCGCGTTTTGACGAATCTGGCAGAAAATGCCCGCCGTCATGGCGGAGCGATGCGGTTCTCCCTGCGCGAAGGAGAGCGGAATATCGAAATTTCTGTGGAGGATAACGGGCCGGGCCTGTCCGCCAGCCGCCGGGCCGCCATTTCGGAACTGAATGGCACGAGTGTCAGTCAGGACGGACAAAGCGGAGGTCTGGGTTTGACAATTGTGCGGGACATCATTCACGCCCATGGCGGGTCCATCCGTTTGACGGACAGTCCGTTGGGAGGTTTGGGCGTTCTGCTCAACCTCCCGAAGTAATTAGGTTTCCAGAAACTTAGGGCAGCGAGTTGCCAGCGCCACCATTGCCGGTGCCCTGACCGCCCATCGGTCCGGTGCTTCCGCCGAACTGGCTGCTCATGCCGCTCATCGGGTTGTAGCGGCCGACATTGCCCAGCAGTTCCTGCAGGATGGACGAACTGGTGCCTGGCGTGGGCGTTTTTGCGCCCACCATACCGACATACATCGCGTTCTTCTTGTTGAGTGTGTCTACCTTGCGCAGGACGCCGCCATTATCGAAATTCAGCACCACGACTTCCTGCTTTTTAACGCTCGGGAAGGTCAGTGGCGTTGGGGACGTGATCATCGAGACGTAGATCCAGGTATTGTCGTCGAAGGTCGCGTGCGCCGTCGGTGAGCCCAGCAGATCGAGAACATCCGTGCGGGTGCTTGTTCCGGGTATGAGCTGTGCGTAATCGGTCTTTTCGATCAGGGAGCCGCGGGGCTCGGGAATCGGTGAAAAGAACGAGCATCCGCCGAGCAGCAGCGGAACACATGCCACTCCCGCCTGTGCGAAACGGCGAAGGACGCGTGTTCTGCTTTGGGGCGTCGGGGAAGATGCGTTATTCATGGATCCGGAAACTATCCTGTGCAAGAGAACCGCTCCACTGAGCGCGTGCCCGAATGGCGCCTGCATGTCAACGATTTCCCCCATAATCCGGGGGCTGGAGTGCCTGAATGTTCCATTCTCCTGAATTTTCCCGACGTATCCTCTTCAACCGGCTGGGATCGGGACTGGACGAGACGATCGAGGCAACGCCCGCAGAGCGGGCAGCCCTCGCGGCCCGTCTGGGTATCCCCGAGATTGAAACCCTGACCTGCCGTTTCCGTCTGACGCCATCGACCAATCGAAGCGTTCTGGCGGAAGGGTATCTTGCCGCAAAGCTTACGCAGGTCTGCGTTATCACCTCGGAACCCTTCAAGGATGTTCTGGCCGAAACCTTCTTTTTAAAATTCATCCCCGCGGAAGAGATGCCGGAAGATGAGTTCGATATCGATTCCATTGATCTGGACGGTCCGGACGAGGTTCCGCATGACGGAAAGGCCCTTGATATCGGCGAGGCTGCAGCGGAGCAGCTTGCCCTGATGCTGGACCCCTATCCTCGTAAACCCGGCGTCGGTCTGGAAAATGCGGTTGACGTGGCGCCCGCAGAAGGGGAAGAAGGGGCAGAGTTGTCTGGCGAAGGACCGGATGGTTCACGCCGTCCCAATCCGTTTTCAGCACTTTCCGCGCTGAAGAACGGGGACAGGAAAGAATAAAATCCCACGTCTGACTTGCGGGTTTCTTCTGGCTCTGCTAGAGCCGCCCGCCTGAACTCGACGTAAATACGAGACGACGAACAACAGGGCACCGGATGCCGCGGGGAGCGGAGCAGGGGTGCCGACACAGAAGCAGAAAGAGGCATAAAAGCCATGGCCGTCCCTAAAAGAAAGACTACGCCGTCCCGTCGTGGCATGCGTCGCAGCCACGACGCCCTGACCGTCGAGGCGCACGCAGAGTGCTCGAACTGTGGCGAACTGAAGCGTCCGCACCACGTTTGCAGCCATTGCGGTCACTATGACGGCCGTGAAGTGGTCGCTGCTGGCAACAGCGGCAAGGGCCTGAAGACCGCCGTCCGCGCCTGATCCCTACCTGCGGGTCCGTCGCCTCCCAGGAGCGCGGCCCCGCATCTGTGATGCTGTCCGGGAAACTGTCTCAATGACCAATGCGCCTGTCACGCCCGAACGTGACGTCGCGGCCTCCGGGCCTTATGCCCTCGCCGTTGATGCAATGGGTGGTGACAGGGCCCCGGATATCGTCCTTGCCGGACTTGATCTGGCAGCCGACCGGCACCCGAAGGCCCGCATTCTCCTGATCGGAGATGAAGCCGTTCTCAGGGCCGCTCTGGCCAAACACCCCAAAGCCGCAAGCCTGTGTGATATCCGTCACTCAGACGCCAGCATTCCCATGGAAATGAAGCCGACATCCGCGTTGCGTGTGCGGGGTTCGTCCATGCGTATGGCCATGGAAGCCGTGGCGGCAGGCGAAGCCCGCGGCGTTGTTTCTGCGGGCAACAGCGGTGCCATGCTGGCGCTTGCGAAAATCATCGTCAAAGCTCTCCCGGGAATTTCCCGACCTGCCATGGCTGCGGTTCAGCCGTCTGCGCGTGGTGATGTCGTGATGCTTGATCTCGGTGCGAACATCGCCTGCGATGCGCGCAATCTGGTTGAGTTTGCGATCATGGGCGAGGCTTTCGCTCAGGCCGCGCTCGGCCTGCCGTCTCCGACAATCGGCCTTCTTAATGTCGGCTCGGAAGAGCTGAAAGGGGATGACCGTTTGCGAGAAGCTTCTGAGCGCCTGAGAGCCAGCCCTCTGGCACCGCAGTTTCATGGCTTTGTCGAAGGACATGATATTACCGCCGGCACGACCGACGTGATCGTGACGGATGGATTTACCGGCAATATCGCGCTGAAAACCGGCGAAGGCGCGCTGAAACTTGCCTTTGGCCTCCTGCGGCGCGTTTTTGAAACCAATCTCCTGACCCGCCTTGGATATCTGCTGGTTAAGCCCGGACTGGAGCGGATGCGGGAATGGATTGACCCGCGTCGCTACAACGGAGCCCTGTTCGTCGGTTTGAATGGCATTGTCGTGAAATCGCATGGTGGGGCGGACGGCGAGAGCTTTGCCGCAGCCGTCGATGTTGCCATGGATGCCGTTACGCACCATCTGAACGACAAGATCCGTGATCGTCTGGAGCAGTTGGGCATGGGAACGTCCGAACCGACTGAGGCCGTGTCCACCAAGGCTGTTCCTGAACCTGTGAGCTGAAAAAATATGTCCGATCCCATTCGTGTCCGTCTGACGGGTGTCGGGGGCTATCTGCCGCGCGACGTCGTAAGCAATGACGATCTTGCCCTGAAATACGGCATCGAGACTTCGGACGAATGGATCAGGACCCGAACCGGTATTGCCCAGCGGCATATTGCTTCCGGTGACGAAACCACGGCCAGCATGGCGGCTGAAGCAGCCCGACAGGCGCTAGACTACGCTGGCGTTGACGCTTCCGAAGTCGATGCGGTTCTGGTCGCCACAGCCACGCCGGATCAGGTTTTCCCTGCTGTGGCTGTGCAGGTTCAGGCTTTGCTCGGCATGACGACGGGTTTCGGCTTCGACCTTAGCGCCGCGTGCTCAGGTTTTGTCTATGCGCTGGCAACGGCACGCGCGTTGATGCAGGCAGGTCAGGCGAAGAAAATCCTTGTGATCGGGAGCGAGGTGTTCTCGCGTCTGCTGGACTGGACAGACCGTTCCACCTGCGTCCTTTTCGGGGATGGTGCGGGTGCGGTTCTGTTGGAAGCCAGTCATGAAGGCGAGGAGGGCATTCTCTCCACTCATCTGCACTCCGATGGCCGGACGGGCGATATTCTTTATGTGGACGGTGCCGCAGGCTGTGTGTCCGCAACGCAGAAACTGCGCATGCAGGGACGGGAGGTGTTCCGCCATGCCGTGGTCAAGCTCTCGCAGGCCGTGGATGAGGCGCTGGCGGCCAATAATCTGACGGGTCAGGATATTCAGTGGATGGTGCCGCATCAGGCTAATCTGCGGATTATCGAAGGTATGGCGAAGAAATTGGCGCTGCCGTCGGATCGGGTCGTCGTGACCGTGGACCGTCATGCCAACACGTCTGCGGCCTCCATTCCGTTGGCCCTGAACGAGGCCGTGCGGGATGGACGGATCCGGAAGGGCGATCTCGTCCTTATGGAGGCATTGGGCGGTGGTCTGACATGGGGATCCGCTCTCGTCCGGATGTAGTCAGTTTCCTGTTTAGAGCAGGTTAATGATTGATTCCTTTGACTGTTCTGAACGTCATGATACGCAAGTGACATGAGCACAGTCACGCGCGCGAATCTTGTCGAGCATCTCTATAGTCGTGTCGGTCTTTCCCGGCACGATTCCTCCATGATTCTCGAGAGCCTTCTGGATGCGATCTCCAACCGGCTCGAGGCGGGCGAATCCGTGAAGCTGAGCGGGTTCGGAACTTTTTCCGTCCGCCAGAAGGGAGAGCGCATCGGACGCAATCCCAAAACGGGCGTGGAAGTCCCCATCCTCCCCAGAGCCGTACTGGTGTTCAGGCCCTCCCAACTGTTGAGGGATCGCATGAACGGCTCCGAGACGGTCGCTGCCGAGGCGTCGTCCCATGACAGGTAAGTCTATGTCCGAAGCCGTCGTGTTGCCGCCGAATGACGATATTCCGGCTGGCGCTGAAAAGGTCAGGAAGGCTCCGGATGCGTACCGGACCATCAGCGAGGTTGCCGAGGAACTGCATATTCCCCAGCACCGTCTGCGCTCATGGGAAACCATCTATCCGGGTGTAAAGCCGTTTCGTGGGGAAAGTGGACGACGCTATTACAGCCCCGAGCATATCGAGACGCTTCGGCTGATTTCAGACCTGCTTTATGTGCAGGGATACAAGGGGCAGGGGGTTCTGCGCGTGCTGCGGGAACGCCGTGCGCAGAAAGCACGGGCGGGTCAGAAGACTGTTGAAGAGGTAGTTCCAGAAGCAGTACCTGAAATTTCAGCAGACTCCGCAGAATGGGTTTCTATGCCCGTCGTTATCGCCGAGCCGACTGAGGACGAGCAGCCATCTGCGGAAGAATCGCTGCTTACGGAGGCTGTCCGCGATGAGAACTTGGATATCGCATCTGCAACCGAAGCTGACGACGAAATCATTTTCCCGGAACTTCCCGCTGAAGCTCACACTGTCATCGTGACTGAGGTTGTTGACATTCCGGCAGAAGAGCAGACGCCCGAAGCCGAAGCCGAAGCCGAAGCCGAAGCCGAAGCCGAAGCCGAAGCCGAAGCTCACGATTCTGCTCTTCTCATAACCCTGCGTGACGAGAACGAGCTTCTGTTCAGCACCCTAGAAAAGACAGAAGCCGAGAACGGTCTGTTGCGGGCGGAACTGCGCGAAATTCTCGAAGAGCTTCAGAATTTGCGAAATCTTCTGCCAGTTTAGTCACAATCCCCCATTGCGGTGAGGGTGGGACACTGCTAAACCACCGCCACCGCAGGACGACGGGCAGTAGCGCAGCCTGGTAGCGCACCAGTCTGGGGGACTGGGGGTCGTGGGTTCGAATCCCGCCTGCCCGACCAGTCCTGCGGTAATAATTCTTCCTTAATATTCAGTGTCTTTTGCATAGATCCCTTTGCGGGGATTTGTCTCTGTCCAGATCGTCCACAGCAGATGCAGGGCGGACATGATGGCCGGACCAAGGAAGAGACCCAGCAGACCCCAGGTCTCAGCACCCCCAAGAATTCCCAGCAGAACCCACAGGAACGGCATTTTTGTGCTGCCACCAATCAGGGCGGGGCGGATAAAATGGTCCGCGATGAAGATCACGACGGAGCCGATGGCGGCTACGACGATCGCTCCGATCATGCTGCTTTTTGCTAGCAGCAGCAGCGCCACCAGCCCAACCGTCGGCCATGCCAGAAACGGGATCATGGCGGCGACAGCCGTCACCATTGCAAACAGCAGGGGCTGGGGTGCGCCCGTCGACATATAGACGATGCCCATGATTGCCCCTTCACCCAGACCGACCAGAACAAGTCCAGCCAGTGTTCCGTGAACTGACGAAATCATCTGTTTGGCGAGGCTTTCTCCCTGCTCACCGAACAGACGCTGTGATCCCAGAAGGCATTTGCGGATGACGCTGTCGCCATCTTTCAGCAGGAAAAACAGTGTCAGGAGCGAAAAGGCGAACAGCGTGCCCCGGCGGGCGAGCTGAGTGCCCACCTGTCTGGTCATCTGCATTCCGTGTCCGACATCGACGGAATGAAGCAGATGGGAAAGGCGTTGGGGGCTGGTCATGTGGTTCTGCCACCAGTTGGTGGCCTGAGTGGCCATAAAGGGCAGACGAGGCACCCATTCCGGCATCGGAATGCCGTTATTGCGGACGTCATCAATCCATTCCAGCGCGCTTCGTGCCTCATCCGCGACTTTCACGCCAACCAGCGAGACAGGCACTAGAAAGATCAGTGCTACGGCCAGGGTGAAGATCATGGGCAGCCAGTCGCTGCGACCGAAGCGCAGTTCAGCGCGGCGGTAGAGCGGCCAGATCGAAATTGCGAACACGCAGCCCCATAGAAGCGCTGGCAGGAAGCCCTTGAGAGTGTAAAGCCCTATCGCCACGAAAAAGAATGCCAGAAAGCCCCGTGCGCGCCGCTGGATCGTTCCCGTGGAGTCTGAGGCCTCTATCGTGATGGTGTCGGGTGCTGAGGGAGAAGAAAGATCTGTCATGGGACTTCCGGAAGAAAAACATGCCTGAACTGTCGTCCCGTGCAGAGCGATCTGCCTTGACGAGAAAAGTCCGGATGAAGAAGGCGTCAAAAGGACCGGGAAACGCTGTTCCGTAGTGCGGAACTATTCCACGGGAAGGCTTTCAAATGAAGAGCAGCCAGACTGTATGCTGAGTCCAACAGCCTGCTGGTTGAAACGTTTTTGATAGATCTGACGAATGGCTCTCAGATGAGCCTGAAGGCTGCGGTCTGAGGAAGGCGCAACGATCCAGACGATTCGTGATCCTTCTTGAATGACCTTGTGACCAGCAGCATCATACCACTGCCCCTGAGCGTCGATCACGGTAAAACCCGCAGGGAAACGCGGCGTGATTTCGCTGTCCACAAACTGCTGCCAGTCCTGCCTTTCGATGACACTGCCATCAGGGCGGGCCAGGCCGAATGCCAGACGGATCTGCAATCCGTCTTTCGCGCCGATTTCCCGACACAGATTGGGTGTGACGCTGACAGGAACAATGCATCCACCCAGCAGAGGCGTCGTCAGAATCAAGGACGCGACTGCTTTTCTCACGCGGCCTGTCCGGAGAGGGCGCGGCGTAAAATGGCGGCGTCGGCGGGATCGAAAAGACCGCGGCGGAGGAAGAGATCGATCAGGACGAGATTGACGTTGAACTTGAAGTCGTCGGTGTCGCGGACCAGTGCCATGACCTCCTGAATGGGCAGAAGGTGGAAGCTTTCCACTTCTCCGTCCTCCGCTATGGGCACGAAGCCCTCGGGGAGCAGCAGATCGTAACAGTGCAGGACGTCGCGCCGTAACCCTTCAGGTCGCTCAAGAGCATAGTGGATCCGACCGACGGCCTGCGCTTTTGCAGCGAGTTCGGCCGGGATCCCGGCTTCCTCCTGCGCTTCCTTGATCACGGTCGTTTGCGGGTCGAGGCCGGCGCTCATGCCCCCCGCGACCAGATGGTCCAGCTTGCCCGGATCGAGGCGCTTGCTCATGCTGCGCCGTGCGACCCAGAGGAAAAGTCCGTCTGCACGCTCGACCAGTCCGTTCAGATGCACGCCCTCCGCCGCAAGCCCCAGAACCGGAATGGCGCCCCGGTCCACCTGTCCGAGAACCACGCCACTGTCGTCGCGCACGTCAAAGGCTTCGTGATGGGAGGCGTAGAGGCCCATCTCGCAGAGCGTGTGGGACAGCGGAAAGAGCTCTGCTCCGGCGCTGACGCCGAATTTTTCCCCTTCGCGAACACCAAGGGTTTCAAGAGCCTGCACCGTGGGCGGACTGAGCCAGCCGATCTGTGAGTCAGCACAAAAGAACGGAGTGCGACCGCCCGGCAGGACAGCGCTGTTGCAGGCTGCGATATGCCGCAGAAACGGCTCAAGGGTGCGGGAGAAAGATTTATTCGACACAGTACGATATGTCGCATGCAGGACAGTTATTTGCAAAGCGCCGTCAGCACTTCCACATACTCAATCCATGCTCAAAAAAACCGATTCGACGTCTGAAGCGCTTTCCCTTCGTGTTTTATGGCCCCTGATCCGACCGGAGAAGCTCTGGCCGGACGCGACGCGCATCGGGTTTGCGCTGCTCATTCTTCTGGTGGAGAGCGCGACTGCAGTTGCAACGCCCTGGCTTTTCAGTCGCATGGTCAGCAGCCTTTCGCGTCCCGAAACTCTTCTGGCCGTCCCGGTCTGGCTGATCGCCCAGTATGCGGTCATCCGCATTATTTCCGGGCTGGCGAGCCCATTGCGGGAATTTCTGGTCAAGCCGGTCGAAACCGATCTTGAACGTCGTGTCGCCGTCCTTGGCTTGCGGCATCTGCATGATCTGAGCGTCCGGTTCCATCTGGACCGGCAAACAGGCTCCCTGACCCGAACGCTCGATCGTGGGGCCGATGCTGTCGGAACACTGCTCTCACTGGCGCTGTTCAACGTTTTGCCCAACGTCATCGAACTCATTATGACTCTGACTGTCATTCTGAAAATCTTCGACTGGCGTTATGTGGCACTGCTTCTGGTGGCGCTGGGGCTGTATTCCACCGTTTCCTATATTTTTACCCGTTTGAGGATGACGGCCCGTCGGGCGCGGAACCGTGCCAGCAATCAGGCCCAGCACCAGCTTGTGGACAGCATTCTCAACTTCGAGACAGTGCGCAGCTTTGCCAATGAAAGCCACGAGATCGAGCGTTACGACGCGGCGCGCAAGGATCTTCGGAAGGCGGAAATCAGCCTTCAGCGTTATGTCAGCCTGTCCCAGATCAGTCGGGGCTTCCTGATAGCCGCGACGACCACCACGCTTCTGGCTATGGCCGCGCATGATATCGTGTTGCATCGTCTCGCGGTGGCCCAGTTTGTTCTGATCGGCAGTTATCTGAGCGGGCTTTATTCATCCGTCGGTGCCCTGAATTATGTCAGTGCAGGCTGGCGCAATGCCCGCGTTGATCTGGAAAACTATCTCGAACTGCTCGCGATCCGGTCCGAAATTCTTCAGGTTCCACACCCTGTGCATCTTGCTGGAAAACTGTCGGAAGCCGGAGCGGCAGCGGTTGCGTTCCGCCATGTCTCTTTCGGCTACAGCCCCGCACGGCAGATCCTGCATGATGTTTCCATCACCGTGCCTGCAGGGACGTCTCTGGCCATTGTCGGCCATACAGGCTCTGGGAAATCTACGCTCGGGCGTCTGCTGACCCGCGCCTATGATCCCACGGAGGGCTCGGTCTGCATTGATGGGCACGACCTGCGTGAGATCGCGCCGACCGACATTCAGAACATTATCGGGACGGTCCCGCAGGATACAGTGCTCTTCAATTCCAGCATTGGCGACAATATTGCCTATGGCGATCTGTCGGCCTCCCGCGAAGACATTGAAAACGCGGCCCGCAGCGCGCAGATCGACGCCTTCATCCGGGAACTGCCTGACGGGTATGAGACTGTTGTCGGGGAGCGTGGGCTGAAGCTCTCAGGGGGCGAGAAACAGCGTGTCGCTATTGCCCGCGTTATCCTCAAAGACCCGCGTATCCTGCTGCTGGACGAGGCCACAAGTGCGCTTGATACCCGCACCGAGGTCGCCATTCAGAAGGAGCTGGCGATCCTCTCTCAGGCGCGCACGACGATCATTGTCGCGCATCGTCTGTCCACCGTGCAGGATGCCGATCTCATCGTCGTGCTTGACGCAGGGCGCGTGGTGGAGCAGGGAAGCCATCTGGAACTGCTGTCCGCAGGTGGCCATTATGCCGCAATGTGGGCCGCGCAGGCCGGGGAAAACGCCGCTTGAACGTCTCCGGGGGTTGACGAAGCCCCCAACCATACGTCATAAGCCGCGCCTGATTTACGGAACACGCCGGGCCTCGCTGTCCTGCGTCATCCAGCATCGAGGAAAGTATCACCATGTCTCGCCGTTGCCAGATCACGGGCAAGGGCGTGCTGACGGGCAACAACGTCAGCCACGCCAATAACAAGTCCCGCCGTCGTTTTCTCCCGAACCTGCAGGAGACCACGCTGATCTCCGATATTCTCGGTGCTTCGGTGCGTATGCGCCTGTCCACCAACGGTATCCGCACGGTTGAGCACAACGGTGGACTGGATTCGTTCCTGCTGGGTACGCCGAACCGCAAGCTTCCGACGGAAGCCCAGGTCATCAAGCGCCGTATCCTGCGCGTTCAGGAACGCAAGGCTGCCCAGACCGCCTGAGGAATCTTTGCCGAACTTTGTTTGGTAATAAGATTGCTCTTGAAAACCATGGCGGTCTGGGTCATTCAGCCGCCACTGGGATAAATCAGGTTCGGTCCTTTCACAGGGCCGCAGCGGAGGTGTTTCGGTCCAGGCTGAAACACCTTTCATTGTATTTTGGAGGTTCTCCGTGTCCGAAAGCGTTCAGGAAGCCAAGTCGGCTCTCTCGAAGATTCGCAACATCGGTATTACCGCGCACATCGATGCCGGTAAGACCACGACGACCGAGCGTATCCTGTATTACACGGGTGTCTCTCACAAGATCGGTGAGGTCCACGAAGGCAACACCACCACCGACTACATGGCGCAGGAGCGTGAGCGTGGCATCACGATCACCTCGGCTGCCGTGACGTGTGAGTGGAACGACCACCGCATCAACATCATCGACACCCCGGGCCACATTGACTTCAACATCGAAGTCAACCGTTCGCTCCGCGTGCTCGATGGCGCGATCTTCGTGATCGAAGGCGTGGCTGGCGTGCAGCCGCAGTCCGAAACGAACTGGCGCCTTGCTGACCGTTACAACGTTCCGCGCGTCATCTTCATCAACAAGCTCGACCGTACCGGCGCCGACTTCTACTACGCTTTCAGCACGCTGAAAGAGAAGCTGGATATCGTGGCCGTTCCGCTGCAGCTCCCGATCGGCGCCGAAGAAAACTTCGTTGGCGTGGTCGATCTGGTCGAGATGCGCGCCATCGTGTGGGAAGGCGGCGAACTCGGCGCCAAGTTCCACTACGAAGAGATCCCGGCTGACCTGAAGGAAAAGGCTGACGAAGCCCGCCAGGTCCTGCTCGACACGGCTCTCGCCGTCGACGACGCAGCCATGGAAGAGTACTTCGAGAAGGGCGACGTGGATGTCGCAACCCTGAAGAAGTGCATCAAGAAGGGTGCGATCTCCGGTGAATTCCGTCCCGTCATGTGCGGTACGGCGTTCAAGAACAAGGGCGTGCAGCCCCTGCTCGACGCGGTCATCGACTACCTGCCGGCTCCTGACGAAGTCGAAGGCATCCGTATTGCTCCGCCGGAAGGTGAAGAAGTCGACGAAGACTTCCTGCCGATCGTTCCGGTCGATCCGGATGGCAAGTTCGCTGGCCTTGCGTTCAAGATCATCTCCGACAAGTACGGCACGCTGACCTTCGTTCGCGTTTATCGTGGCGTCCTGAACTCCGGTGACACCATCCTGAACACGACGAAGGGTCACAAGGAACGCGTCGGCCGCATGTTCCAGATGCACGCCGACAAGCGTCAGGAAGTGAAGTCCGTTGGTGCCGGTGACATCGCCGCATTCGTGGGCCTTAAGGACACCGTCACGGGTGACACGCTTGCCGATGCCTCCGATCCGGTGGTTCTGGAGCGTATGCAGTTCCCGGTTCCGGTGATCGACATCTCCGTCGAGCCGAAGACCAAGGACGGCGTCGAGAAGATGACGCTGGCGCTGCAGAAGCTGACGGCTGAAGATCCGTCCCTGCATCTCAAGACCGATCAGGAAACGGGTCAGACCATCCTGTCCGGCATGGGCGAGCTTCACCTGGACATCATCGTTGACCGTCTGCGTCGTGAATACGGCGTCGATGCCAACATCGGCGCACCGCAGGTGGCTTATCGTGAGACGATCACGCGGCCGCATGTCGAGACCTACACCCACAAGAAGCAGTCTGGTGGTTCGGGTCAGTACGCTGAGGTCAAGATCGAGTTTGCTCCGTCCGACAAGCCGGATGAGATCATCTTCGAGAACAAGGTCGTCGGTGGTACGGTTCCGAAGGAATACATCCCGGCTGTCGAAAAGGGCATCCGCATGCAGAGCACCACGGGTGTTCTCGCCGGCTTCCCGACGGTGGACTTCAAGTTCACGTTGCTCGACGGTAAGTACCATGACGTTGACTCGTCGGCTCTGGCCTTCGAAATTGCCGCCAAGGCCTGCTTCCGTGAAGGCATGAAGAACGCTGGTCCGGTGATCCTCGAGCCGATCATGGACGTGGAAGTCACGACCCCGAACGACCATGTTGGTGACGTTGTGGGCGATCTCAACCGTCGTCGCGGCATCATCCAGAACCAGGAAACCTCTGGTTCGACCGTGATGATCCGTGCACAGGTGCCGCTGAAGGAAATGTTCGGCTACATCTCGCACCTGCGTTCTGCCACGAAGGGCCGTGCGTCCTTCACCATGCAGTTCCACCACTACGAAGCCGTTCCCCGGAACGTGGCCGACGAAATCATCGCGAAGTCCGCCTGATTTTTTCAGCCTGGCTGAAACATCGAACCCCGCCAGAGCAATCTGGCGGGGTTTTTTTGTGTCTGATCTGTTGTCGGGTGAGATCGCTTTCCCGGTTCCTGCGTCTCAGTAACGCATAAAAAAAGCGGCGGAAGGTTTCCCTTCCGCCGCCTTTTCCGCTCCTCCCGTCAGGGATCAGTGCAGATTGTCTGTCCGGCGAATGAAGGCCGCGACATTGTCGTGCAACTGCTGGAGGGTTGCCGGGTCCACATAGACCATGTGGCCGGAAGGATACTGTGCGTATTCAATGTTCTTTTGCAGGCTCTTGGCCATCGGCAGGTGCTTCATCTCGTAAATGCCTTCAAAGTACGGCGTTGCGAGATCGTAGTAGCCCGCGTTGAGCATCACATGCAGGTTCGGGTTGGTCTTCATTGCCATGGCCAGATCGGTCATGACGTTAGGCTCGCCCTTGGGCTGGTAGCCGTGACCGGGCTGACGGTGGTGATTGTCCCAGTGCCCTTGGCTGTTATAGAGGCGATAATCCTCGTCCGTGCCGTATTTGAGCGTATTGCGGACATAGTCGTTGAAGGCTGTAACATAGGCCGAGCTGATGGCGCTGGACTGCGGATCGTAATCCACTTCCTGGCTCATCGGATCGATCGTCGGGCTTGAATAGCGTGTATCCAGACGGCCCGTCGCCATGCCGGTCTTGGCCTGAAGCTGTTGGTCGAACTCGCCGCCATTGACGCGCAGATCCGCCCGCAGGATGTAATCGACGGGCAGGCCCGTATAGTCATGCAGCTTTGCCGCAATCGCCTGACGCTGGTCTTCCGGCAGATCAGCACCCTGACGCAGGGCCAGTGTGTAGTCGGTCATCGCAAAATGCTCGACTTCGTGCAGGAACGCCTTCAGGTCCGGATGTTCGGCGGGCAGGCAGTGGTGATACCACGCTGTTGCCGCATAGGTTGGCAGCGCCAGCACATACGGGTCGTCCATGCCAGCGTTGAACTCCGGGCCATCATCGCTGTTGTCGTAGTTCAGGATCTGCGACAGCAGGATCACGCCGTTGAAGTCGATGTTCTCGTCCTGCTCAAGGTCGTTGATGACCACAGCCGAGCGCATCGTGCCGTAGCTCTCGCCGAACAGGTATTTGGGCGAGTTGTAGCGGTGATATTTGGCGAGGAACTTTGAGATGAAATGCGTGAACGCCTCGCCGTCGCCATCAACGCCCAGAAATTCCTTGGCGGCATCCTTGCCCGCGATCCGCGAAAAACCTGTTCCTGGTGCATCGACGAACACCACGTCCGACACGTCCATCAGAGATTGCGGGTTGTTGATGAGCGCATAAGGGGCAGCGGGCAGATGGGTGTCGCCCGGCGTATTGACGCGACGTGGACCGAACGTGCCCATATGGACCCAGACCGAAGCTGATCCCGGACCGCCATTATACAGGAACGTGATCGGACGCTTTTCCGACGGAACGCCTTCCTTGAAATAGGCGGTGTAGAACATGGACGCGACCGGCGCGTTCTTGCTGTCATCGTCCTTGCCAGCATCAATCTTCGTGCCGCGTTTGGCCAGAACATCGCTGGAATCGTTATAGTCGGCGCCATGAACCAGAATGGTTCCCGCAACGGCCCGGTAAGGGATTGTGGCGCCATTGACCGTCACGGTCCCGTTCGTCACGCTGTCAGCATTGGGTGCCGGTGTGGCGGGACCTGCGGCCAAAGCAGGCACAGCCATCATGGCTGCACCCAGAAGAAGGGCCTTGCGAAGCATGCAGAGGAACTTTCTGTTAAGGTTTGTTACGAGAGCTTTCTAAACGGACGAGGCCGTTACCGACAAGGGTTGCGGCCGCGTATCATTCCTCAGCCGAACGCCCGGTTGGCATGCATGATCGCGATCCCGACCTCCCGCAGTAGCGCAAAACAGTGCGATAGCGGCTCGAAAATCTCCTGATGTTCCCGTGCAAAGCCGCCAGCTTCCGCCGCATCGCCCGGCTCTGCGAAATCGAGATTGGCAACGCTGGGAACGGTGAGGGGGAACAGGTCGTCCAGAAGATGAAGTGCGCGCGGTACATCCAGACAGAGGATGAGGTTCGTGATCGATTCCCGTGTCAGGCTGTTGCGAGGGCCAAAATAGGGAATGCGCGTCGAGAGGCCCCACAGACGGTCGATGAGGGCAAAGCGGATCGCATGGAGCAGCTTTTCACGCGCCGCCATACGCGGTGCATCGGGCCATGCGGCGCGCAGGGCGATGTGGTCCGCCTGAATACGCCGGAACATCGCGGGTCCGCTGGTCCAGAAGCGCAGCAGTTCCAGCCCGTGCGAAATGCTCAGCAGGCTCTGCCGTTCTTCGTCGCTTTGGGCGTTGGCTGCACGATCCAGCCAGGTTCCGGGGTCGAGTTGATGGATCGTTGTCCGCAAAACATCCAGATCGGAATGAGCCAGTGCCTGACGGGCAAAATCCATGGCTTCGCGGAAGCGCGATGATTCTGTTGCGAACTGCTCGAACGTCTCGGGATGGCGTTGCGCCGCATTGCCCAGCCCGTGCAGAACATTCGCCCACCAGCCAAGCTGCTGGAGGATCGCATTGTTGGGGATGGCCCGAAGTTGGCCGGGATGGGTGATGCGCGTCACGGTCGCCGCGTCAGACTGACGGGCGGAGGGGCGGGAGCCCGTCTTGTCGATCAGTGACGGCCCGAATGCGCTGAGCAGGGCCGCATAGCCCGGGTCATCGACCAGCGCACCCATGTCGAGCGCGATGGTGGAGAAGAAGTCCGCTGCGAAGTCCGGGCGCGTATAGACCGGATCTTTCGTGTCCTGCGGAATTTCAGCCGTATGCTCGGCAAGAGTGGCAATCGTGGAGGCCGCAAGAGCCTTCGTTCCGAACAGCGTGTAGCCGTCGCCACCCTGAAACGCGGTTTCAACGCGGCAGCCGATCCCGGCTTCGCGCATGGCCAGTCGTGTGCGGGCCGGGGAGAAATAATCCAGACGCTGACGCAGGCTGAAAGGATGGGCCCCACGTCCGATGCTTTCGCCATGCGTATCGAACAGGGTGAGGGAAACATCCTCCAGCCCATGTTCTGCTAGCAGAGAGAGAGTCCGCATCCGCAGACGCTCGACCAGATTGGTGGCGGCAAGCTGTCCGACATAGCGTCCCGAATCGGAGTAGCCGAACTGAAGCGACAGCCGTCCGTTTGCCTTCAGGTAATCACGCCAGTGGCTTGAACGAAACGCTTCTTCCAGAATGGTCTCGCCATTTTCCAGCGCGCTTTCCGTCTCAAAGAGCGGCGAAATCTCGATCTGGTGGTCTTTGATTCCGAACAGTCGTGCCAGCCAGAGCGTCGCCAGCAGCGTGTAGCCACTTTCCGTCTCGGCGATGAGGAAGCGGATGGGCGATCCTGAATCGATGTGTTTCAGGATCTGCGCCATGGTCATCATTAGCCGCGCGGCTGATGCAGGTTCCACCAGCAGCGACCCGAAATCCACGGCGCGGGGCGTCAGGTCCGACAGAGCCTCGTCGATTTTCGTCAACAGGACGCGTCGGCGCGAGGGAAGGGCGGGGTCATCCGTCAGGCCAAGTCGTGTGCGCGCCACATTATAGATCTGTGCCGCATTCAGTCGGGTATGGATACGCGCGATCCCGAGGCCGTGGCTCATGAAGCCAGCGCGGAGCGTCCGTAGATGCAGCAGACTGTCTTCATCCAGACCGGCGGCGGCATCCTGAAAGAGCGGCAGAAGTTCAGCCGCGTCCAGAAGTGCTTTGTCACGGTGCGAAATCAGCGTCTGGGCAAAATCGCGGATCGTTTCGGGTGCCGCATCCCGTCCGGTCGGGCAGGCGGCGTGCTGTGTTTTGACGGCTTCGATGGCCCGGCGGGTACGCATGGCCAGCGCACTTTCCTGTAGCCCCAGCCGCTCCAGCCCGTCCGTCAGGCGGTGAAGCTGGGAGGACTTCAGCTCAAGCCGGATACGAAGAGTGTCCCACCAGCCGATATCGTTGCGTCCATCCGTATCGAAACCGACCCAGCTTGCCAGAACGACAGGGGCAGGATCGACATGGCTGTTCTCTCCCGACCAGCGCTGGGACATTTCCCGCAGGAGCGCTGTTGTGAGGTCATCAAGCGCATCACGGCCCCGCAGAATGGCTGCCAGTGCGAGAGCCTGCTCCTGTGCCAGTGTCGGCGGACCTGGACGACGATGCGTTTTGAGGCACGGGATCGGCATGTCGGGATTTTCGGCCCGTTGCGTCAGGATGTCATACACACCGTCTGCCAGTGCGAAGGTCGGATGCGCGGTGAAAACCGCGGCAATCTTCGGCACGGTCAGGGACACCGCATCAGGAGCCTGATCCACCAGACGCTTTGCAACGGCTTCGAGACGCTCCTGCGGGGCCGCGTCATCAAGGCCGACATAGGCGCGCAGATGGGCGGCGCGATCGACGAAATGCTCGTCACGCAGGGCACGTACGACATTCCCGATCTCGGTCAGCCGCGTCTTGCACGTCTCCGGATCGTCGTTGGACAGATCCTGCCCGATGGACGCAATCAGGTCTTCAAGACCGTCGCGTTCGTGGAGCAGCCGGGACGTCATCGCGTCAATACGGTCGTGGAGAGACGGATCGAGCCGGGAGGCGCAGTCAGACATCGGGAGCAGTCTCGCTTCTGCGAAAAAAGAAAAATGGACCGAAAAACGGGCCGTAATACTTTTCACGCCCTGCCGCCAAGCGCAACCTTGCTCTGGACGCGACAGCCCGTCAGGATGATGCTATCCGTGTGCGGATGCACGCGGACACGCCTCATCCCGTTTCACGAAAATCCGGCCCTTCAGGTCTGTCGCCACGGTTCATGGCCGGGGGGCTGCTTGTGGGCATGGGGGTGCTTGCCGCAGGCACGACGCTGGCGGCGGCCCATCATATCGGCGACAGTAGTCTGGCGTTTGGGCTTCTGAGAGCGGGCTCAAGAGCAGGCGTCGTTGGTGGTCTGGCCGACTGGTTTGCCGTGACCGCGCTATTTCGCCATCCGCTGGGCCTCCCCATTCCGCACACGGCCATTCTGCCGCGTCAGAAAGAGCGCCTCGGACAGGCGCTGGGCCGTTTCATTTCTGGGCAGTTCTTCACCGAAGACGACGTTCGACGCGCTTTGTCAAAAATCGATCTCTCCAGCCTGATCGCCGATATGCTGAGCGAGCCCGCGACGCGCCAGACCCTCGTCAACAGCATGCGCTCCGCCATTCCCCTGATGTTCGACCATCTTGAAGACGGGCGGGCCAAAGCTGCCATTTCACGCGCCCTTCCGGTCCTGCTCAATGGAGAGGAAATGGCGCCTCTCGTCTCCCGTGGCATGCGTGCCATGGTGGATAGTGAGATGCATCAGGAGGTCCTGTCCTTCCTGCTTGAGCGCATCAAGACCACCGTAACGTCCCGGGAGTCGGACCTGCGACATTTTGTTGAGGAGCGTGTGCGGGAACAGGGCGGTCGTTTTCTGGGGTGGGCGATTGGGGGTTCCGTCGCCAGTCGTGTTCTTATGGCGCTTCATGCCGAGTTCGAACGGGTCGACCCGATGGACTCGGACCTGCGGCACGGCTTCACGACATGGGTTCGCGGCGAAATCGACCGGATCGAACATGATCCCGTCCGCCGCAAGGATATGGCCGACACCATCACCTCCGTCCTGACCCATACCAGTCTCAAGGGATGGAGTTCGGAGCTGTGGGACCGTCTACGGCGCATGGTGGAGGAAGACAGTAATCGGGAAGAAGGCTGGAGTGCCACGGTCATTGATGCGGCGATCGTCCAGCTCGCGACGGCCCTGCGCTCCAACGATGTTCTGCGTCTGAAAGTCAATCAGGCTGTGGAAAGTACGGTCCAGCGGATCCTGCCGGGGCTGCGCGAGAAGCTGTCCGGGTTCATCGCCGCCGTCATGGCAGGATGGGACGGAAACGATCTGGCAATGCGGCTGGAGTCGCGTGTCGGGCGTGACCTCGCATACATCCGTATCAATGGCACGGTGGTCGGTTTTCTCGCTGGAGCGGCGCTTGACGGCGTTTCCCGACTGTTTTTTGGTGTGTGACATTCCATGTCAAGCAAAGGTCGGGCACAGAAGCCTTGACCTTTGCATCGGTATGGGTCATTTGGAACAAATCAGGACTTAGCAAGTCTTGAATTAGAATAAGATGCGAGTGTGCAAGCGATGCTGAGGCTCTCCAAACTGGCCGACTACGCCACTGTCCTTCTGGTCCATCTCGGTCGTCATGAAGGACTGGCAACAGCCGCAGCCCTTGCAGTAGAAACCGGCGTTCCCGAACCCACCGTGGCCAAGCTCCTCAAGGGGTTGGCCTCCAGCGGTCTGGTTCTGTCCCATCGCGGCGCACGGGGCGGCTATCGTCTCGCGGGCGAGCTTGAAAAGATAACCGTTGCCGCCGTTATCGCAGCCGTGGACGGCCCAATCGCCATTACCGCCTGTTGTGACGGACGCGAGTGCGAACATAGCTCTCTGTGCGGCCTGTCGGGTCAATGGGACGTTGTGAACGACGCCATCCTCAGCACACTCAACAACATTACACTGGCCGATATGGGCCGACATGCGGAGCGCCTGACAAGGCGCGGTCCCGCTCGGGCTCCTGTCGCCACCGTTGGAGCGGAGGCCCCCTCCGTGACCGAAGCGGTCAGTTAAGGACAACACACCATGCCAGCCGTGACGGAAACCCGCGAGACAGTCGAAAAACTCGCGAAATCCAGCTACGAATGGGGCTTTGAGACCGATATCGAAATGGATATCGCGCCCAAGGGTCTCAATGAGGAAACGGTCCGCCTGATCTCCGAACGCAAGGGCGAGCCGCAATGGATGCTGGACTGGCGTCTCAAGGCTTTTCGTGCGTGGCTGGAAATGGAAGAGCCGACCTGGGCTCATATCCATCATCCGCCGATCGATTATCAGGACGCGCATTACTTCGCCCAGCCGAAAAAGAAGCCCGGCCCCAAAAGTCTTGACGAAGTCGATCCCGAACTTCTCAAAACCTACGCCAAACTGGGCATTCCCCTGCACGAGCAGGCTCTTCTGGCCGGTGTGGAAGGTGCTGAAGAAGCGCGCCTGCCGGTTGCCGTGGATGCCGTTTTTGACAGCGTGTCCGTCGCGACGACCTTCCGCAAGACGCTTGCGGAGGCTGGCGTCATTTTCTGCCCGATCTCCGAAGCCATCCGCGAACATCCCGAACTGGTCCGGAAATATCTGGGTACGGTCGTGCCGGTGTCTGACAACTTCTTCGGGGCGCTGAATTCCGCTGTCTTTACCGATGGCTCGTTCGTCTACATCCCTGAAGGCGTTCGTTGCCCGATGGAGCTGTCCACCTATTTCCGCATCAATGCGCGTAATACGGGGCAGTTCGAACGCACACTCATCATTGCTGAAGACCGCGCCACCGTCTCCTATCTGGAAGGCTGCACGGCGCCGCAGCGTGATGAGAACCAGCTTCATGCGGCGGTGGTCGAACTGATCGCGATGGAAGATGCCTCGATCAAGTATTCCACCGTCCAGAACTGGTATCCGGGCGATGATGAAGGCCGGGGTGGCATCTACAACTTCGTCACCAAGCGTGGCATCTGCCGTGGCGCACGGTCCAAGATTTCGTGGACGCAGGTTGAAACCGGCTCTGCGATCACATGGAAATATCCGTCCTGCGTGCTGGCGGGTGAGGGATCGGTCGGTGAGTTCTACTCGGTTGCGGTGACGAACAACCACCAGCAGGCCGATACCGGCACAAAAATGATCCATCTGGCGCCGAACACGCGCTCGACGATCATCGCCAAAACGATCTCGGCCGGTCAGTCGGACAGCACCTATCGCGGTCTGGTTCGTATGCAGCCGAAGGCTCGCAATGCGCGCAATTTCACGCAGTGCGACAGTCTTCTGATCGGCGATCAGTGCGGCGCGCATACGGTACCCTATATCGAAAGCCGTAACATGACTGCGCGCGTGGAGCATGAAGCGACCACGTCAAAAATCTCTGAAGACCAGCTCTTCTACTGCCGTTCGCGCGGCCTTTCGGAAGAAGATGCAGTCGGTCTGATCGTCAATGGTTTCTGCCGCGAGGTGCTCAAAGAGCTGCCGATGGAATTCGCGGTCGAGGCGCAGAAGCTTCTGCAGATCAGCCTCGAAGGAAGTGTGGGTTAATATGAGCGATTTTCTGAAAATTCAGGGTCTTCAGGCCCGCATCGACGCCGACGGCACGCCCAAGGATATCCTCAAGGGGCTCGATCTCGAAGTTCCCAAGGGCGAAGTCCACGCTATCATGGGGCCGAACGGCTCGGGCAAATCCACGCTGTCTTATGTGCTTGCCGGTCGTGACGACTACGAAGTCACGGGGGGGGCGGCCACGTTCAAGGGGCAGGATCTGCTGGCTCTTGAACCCGAAGAACGCGCTGCTCTGGGCCTGTTCCTGGCATTCCAGTCGCCCGTCGAACTGCCGGGTGTGAACAACGCGAATTTCCTGCGGACGGCCGTCAACGCGGTTCGCCGGGCGCGTGGTGAAGCTGAACTGGATGCCGTGGCCTTCCTCAAGACTGTCCGTGCCGAGACCAAACACCTGTCCATGTCCGACGACATGCTCAAGCGTGCGGTCAATGTTGGTTTTTCGGGTGGTGAGAAGAAGCGCAACGAAGTGCTCCAGATGCGTCTGCTCCAGCCGTCCTTCGCCATCCTCGACGAAACGGATAGCGGTCTGGACATCGACGCTCTGCGCATCGTCGCGGAAGGCGTGAACTCCCTGCGTAGCCCGGATTTTTCTGCTCTGGTCATCACGCATCATCAGCGTCTGCTCGACTATATCGTGCCGGACCGCGTGCATGTCATGGCGCATGGCCGTATCATCCATAGTGGCGGCCCTGATATTGCCAAGACGCTTGAAAAGCAGGGCTATACCCAGTTTCTCGAGGCGGCAGCGTGAGCGTACAGTCCTCCGTAGCGTCAGACGCTCCAGCTCTGGAGGCGTTCGTCCAGCGCTCGGCTGCGCATGGGGCCGCTCTTGCTGAAATCGGCCTGCCGACACGCCGCGTCGAAGCATGGCGCTATACGCCGCTGCGGGCGATCGCGGACACGGCATGGACACAGGCTGCTCCTCTGGCGGCCGAATCCGTCAGTGCGCTTCTGAACGGTTTGCCGCTGCCGGAAAGCGGCGCGCGCATGGTTTATGGCAATGGCAGGCTGTTAGAGGGGCTGTCTGCTCCTCTGGACGTTGCCCAGCAGGCTTCGGACCATGTTTCCCCGCTCAAGGGGGTCTTTTCCGCGACGCTGAATATGGCGCTGGGCGAAAAAGGGCTTGATCTTCGCATTCCGGCAGGAACTGACGCAGGATTGCTGACCCTTATCAGCCTCTCCAGCGGCGATACTGTTTCGACGCATCTTCAGCATCGTATCGTGCTGGAAGATGGCGCATCACTCACACTGTACGATGTCAATGCAGGCGAAGGGCAGTATATCGCCAATCCGCGTTTCGATATCGTCGTGGGCAAAGGCGCGACGTTGCGTCACATCAAATTGCAGCGCGAGAGCCTGAGCGGTACGCATCTTGCCATCGTGTCCGCGGACGTGTCGGAGAAGGGCGAGTATGACAGCTTCACCCTAAATCAGGGCGGGAGCCTTGCCCGACACGAAGCTGTTGTGACGCTGAATGCGCCACATGCCATGGTTCATGTGAATGGGGTGCAGATCGTGGACGGCCAGCGTCTAAACGACCTGACCTCCATGATCCATCATGCCGCTCCTGATGGCAGTTCGCGCCAGACCGTCAAGACGGTTCTGTCCGACGCCGGGCAGGGTGTTTTTCAGGGCAAGATCCTCGTGGACCGCGTGGCCCAGAAAACCGATGGATATCAGATGAATCAGGCGCTTTTGCTGTCTGAAAAGGCGCAGATCAACAGCAAGCCCGAGCTGGAAATCTATGCCGACGACGTCAAGTGCAGCCACGGCGCGACCGTAGGCGCTCTTGATGACGAACAGCTTTTCTATCTGCGCTCTCGCGGCGTTCCCGAAGCGCAGGCGCGCGATATTCTCGTGCGGGCGTTCCTGATCGATGCACTGGATCTCGTCGCCGATGAGGCCCTGCGTGATCTGTTGGTGCGGAGCATGGCGTCATGACCGGCAGCAGCCCCTCGCCCGGAAAAACCACGGCTGAAATCCGCGCTCATTTTCCGATCCTGAACGAAACCGTTCATGGCCGCCCGCTGGTTTTTCTCGACAGCGCGGCCTCGTCCCAGAAGCCGGATGCCGTGATCGAGGCTATGCGGGATGCGGCGTATCATCAATATGCCAATATTCATCGCGGCCTGCACTGGATGAGCGAGCGCACGACGGAAGCCTATGAGCGCGCCCGTCGTGACGTTGCCCGCTTTCTCAATGCGCCCGATCATCGCGAAATTGTCTTCACCCGCAACAGCACCGAGGCCATCAACCTCGTGGCTCATAGTTTCGGCAGTCTGCTGAAACCGGGGCAGGCGGTTCTGATTTCCGAACTGGAACATCACGCCAATATCGTGCCCTGGCTCATGCTGCGGGACCGGGCGGGGATTGATCTGCGTGTCGCGCCCATCAATGATGCTGGCGACATTGATCTGGATGCCTATGAAGCGCTCCTGTCGGATGGCAAAGTGGCGCTTGTGGCCGTCACGCATATGTCCAATGTGCTTGGAACGATTACCCCGGCCCGCAAGCTGACGGAAATTGCCCACGCTTATGGCGCGCGCATCCTGCTGGATGGGTCGCAGTCCGTCGTGCATCGCAGGATTGATGTGCAGGATCTTGGCGCGGATTTCTTCACGTTTACCGGGCACAAGCTCTATGGCCCCACAGGCATCGGTGTGCTCTGGGGCAAGATGGAGCTTTTGGACGCTATGCCGCCGTTCATGGGCGGCGGTGACATGATCGAGAACGTCTCGTTCGAGCGCGCGACATGGGCGCATGTTCCGCACAAGTTCGAAGCCGGCACACCGGCCATTCTGGAAACAATCGGCCTCGGGGCTGCCGTGCGCTTCGTGGAAGAGATCGGCTATGAGGCGATCTCCCGTCATGAAGCGGAACTTACCCGCTACGCATTGGAAAAAATGCGCGCAATCAACAGTCTGCATGTTCTGGGTGAACCTGCGGAGCGTGGTGGCGTGATTTCCTTCATTATGGATGGTGCACACCCGCATGATCTGGCGACATTGCTCGATCAGCTTGGGATTGCCATCCGTGCGGGACAGCATTGTGCGGAGCCGCTAGTTCGCCGTTTGGGCGTGCAGGCAACAGCGCGCGCCAGTTTTGGCATCTATACCACGACCGATGAAATCGACACGTTTATCGAGGGTCTTGAACGGGCCCGGATGATGCTCACATGAGTGAAGCCATGACCGATATCCCCACCACTGAAGACACAGCCTGCGTTCCGGCCACCCGAACTGCGCCTGATCAGGACGCGGTCATTGCCGCTATTGCCACGGTTTATGACCCGGAAATTCCGGTGAATGTCTATGAACTCGGCCTGATCTACGCCATCGATCTGCATGACGACGGCCGCGTCCATATGGAGATGACGCTGACGGCGCCCAATTGCCCCAGCGCGCAGGAACTTCCCGAGATGGTGCGTGATGCCGTCTCTCATGTGCCGGACGTCAGTCAGGCGACGATCGAAATCGTCTGGGATCCGCCGTGGGACATGAGCCGTATGAGCGATGATGCCCGTCTTGCCCTTAACATGTTCTGATCCGGGGAAAACCATCATGTCCGATGTTGCAACGCGCCGTCCTCTGCCTGCGCTCATGAGCGTTTCTGATCAGGCTGCCAAGCGTCTGAAAGCTCTTTATGAAGGCTCTCATCAGGGACAGCTTCTCCGGATCAGCGTAGGAACGCGTGGATGCTCGGGTCTGTCTTACGAAATGAATTTCGTGACAGAGCCGCAACCCGCCGATGAGCGGGTCGAGGATCAGGGCGTGACCCTGCTGGTGGATCGCAAGGCCACCCTGTTCCTGACTGGTACTGTCATGGACTACGAGGTCAAAGACCTCGAATCCGGTTTTACGTTCAGGAATCCGAACGAGAAGGGTCGTTGCGGTTGCGGCGAGAGCTTTCACGTTTGATCCGCTTCGCATCCCGCGACAGCACAACAACCGCTTCGACTTCTGTGGACCACAGGAACTGGTCCACAATTGTCAGGCCAATGACTGAAAAACCTGCGTTCCAAAGCACTCTGCCGTCTTTTTCAAGGGCAGCAGGGTTGCAGCTTACATAAACGATGTCCGGGACGGCAGATTTTGCCAGAGGCACAGTCTGTGCGCCCGCACCTGCATAAGGCGGATCGAGCACAACAGCCCGTGTTGATTTCAGATCATGCGGCAGAAGTGGCTGGCGCCCCAGATCCCGATGAAAACCATCCACGCGTCGGCCACCCGCTGCCGTCTTGAGGCAGTTTGCGGCGGCCAGATTACCCTCATAAGCCATGACGCGCCCTTTTTCCGACATCGGAAAGGTGAGCGTTCCACAGCCGGCAAACAGTTCGACCGTTACGTCTTTTTTGTTCAGCGACGGCAGACCATCCAGAACGGCCGTGACAATGGCCTTTTCGGCATCCGCCGTTGCCTGAAGGAATGCAGAAGGTGGTGGCGAGACGGCTACCCCGCCAAACTCTTCCCGCACGGCTCCAGAATGGGCGACGGTCTCGATTCCCTGATCTTTCGGGTCCTGCCAGGAAATGCGGGACAGATGATGTTCGCGTGCGAAGGCCGCCAGTTTGGTGCGGTCTGCGCTGGTCAGTGGGGCAGGGGTCTGAAGTGTCAGATCCGGTCCGCTGTCGAGCAGGTTGATCATCAGGCTTCCGCGACTCGTCAGGGCTCCCAGACTTCCAAGAACTTCACGCAATGGCGTCAGAAGCTCGAAAATCGCAGGGTGCAGGACGTGACATTCCGTCATGTCCACAGGGTCACCGTTGCGGCGATGCAGCCCGATAATCACGCCACCCGGCACGCGCTGAATAGCAAAATCCATCCGCCGCCGTGTTTCAGGCACGGTCTGGAACATCCGTGCAGGTGGCAGATCGGTGAAACCTGCGGCCGTCAGGGCATGGAGGACGCGCTGCGATTTCCGCTCCAGCAGAGCCGGGAGGGAAAGATGCTGCAACGCACAGCCGCCACATTCCCCAAACAGGTCGCAGGGCGGCGTTACGCGCTCAGGAGATGAATGAACGATATCAATCAGTTCAGGATGGCCGGAAGCAAGGCGGACCCGAACCTCTTCTCCGGGCAATGTGCCCGGAATGAAGACGCTCTGGCCATCAAGATGCGCAACGCCGTCGCCTGCCGCACCCAGTCCTTCAATCCGGAGTTCTGCAACTCCGGTCAAGGTTTCACTCATTACCGTAATGGCGTCCATCATGCTGAACAGGAGCAGCGAGATCGGTGTCACCGGACACCGTGATTTTTCGACGGCGCGGAACCAGCATGAAGGCGGGTGTATCTCCACCAAAGCCGGTCTTCGGGCCATCGTTTTCGAAGGCGGGCGCCAGCTCAACCGAGCGATGGCTCACAGGAGCTTCGATCACGGAGACGGAAGGCGGGACGACAACAGGAGTTGCCTGCTGAATGCTCTCGTTTTCCTCACGGTCGCCACGGTTGCGTTTGCGACCACCCCGACGACGCTTGCGTGCACGGTGTTCGCCGTCTTCTGAGGATTCCTGCGGCGCAGGAGTGGCTTCTGTCGGGCGGCGTTCGCCGTCTTCCGGAGCCCAGTCAACAGTTGTGATCCCTTCGAGCGCAGGGCGTGCAATGACCTTACCTGTCAGGGTCTCAATCGCCTCAAGGAGTCTGCGATCGCGCGGCGATGCCAGACTGAAAGCGTGGCCTTCCTTGCCCGCCCGCCCGGTGCGTCCGATCCGGTGGACGTAATCTTCGGCATTGAACGGAAGGTCGTAATTGAAAACATGTGACAGGCCGCCGATGTCGATACCGCGGGCGGCCACATCCGAGCAGATCAGAAACTTCAGTTCCCCGGAACGAAAACGCTCCAGCGTCGAGAAGCGCAGCGACTGAGCCAGATCTCCGTGCAGATGTCCGGCTTCTATGCCGTGCTTGGTCAGATACTGCTGGATCATGTCCACATCGCGCTTGCGGTTGCAGAACACGATCGCGCTCTGGACGTTCTCACGACGGAGCAGCTTTTTGAGGGTGCGACGTTTTTCGTCCTCTGGCACGATCACCAGAGCTTCTTCGATGGTCGCAGCGACGGACGACTGGCGTGAGACCGTAATTTCAGCCGGGTGACGCAGGAAAGCATCTGCCAGACGGCGGATTTCCGGAGCCATTGTGGCGGAGAAGAACAGTGTCTGGCGATGGGGCGGCAGAAGCCCGACGATTTTCTCGATATCAGGGATAAAGCCCATATCCAGCATACGGTCGGCTTCGTCGATCACAAGCGTGCTGGTCTGCGTCAGGAGCAGGCCGCCCCGTCCGAACAGGTCGAGCAGGCGTCCCGGCGTTGCGATCAGTACGTCGACGCCCCGGTTCAGGACATCGCGCTGTTCGGCCATGCTTTCGCCGCCGATCAGCAGCGCATGCGTCAGGCGCAGGTGTTTGCCATAGAGCTTGAAATTCTCCGCGACCTGCAAAGCCAGTTCACGCGTCGGCTCAAGGATCAGCGAACGCGGCATCCGGGCGCGGGCACGCGATCCGGAGAGCTTCTGAAGCATCGGCAGTGTGAAAGAAGCGGTCTTTCCGGTGCCGGTCTGTGCGACGCCCAGAACGTCATGGCCTTTCAGGACTTCGGGAATGGCCTGTGCCTGGATTGGGGTAGGGTGCTCGTACCCCAGTTCCTCAATCGCCCGCATGATCGGCTCGCCAAGACCCAGATCGGCAAAGCGGGGCTTTCCGGAAGAAGCCTCGGCGATCACGACAGTCTCAGCGACGGCAGGAAGTGCGACAATGTCTTCAGCGGCGAAGGTGGGTTCTGTAACAACAGCCTTGGTGCGACGACGCCGGACCGGAGTTTTTTCGCTCTTGGTCGGTTCGGCGGCCTTTTCTTCGACGATGGGCGCAGCGATTTTTTCAACCGGAGCAGAGGCCTTGCGGCGGGTCGTGCGGGCTTTCTTCTCTGTCTTTTCGGCGTCAGGTTTTTCCACGGGAGCGGCCGTGGCGACTACGTCTGTTTTGCGGGGCCGACCGCGGCGACGCGGAGCCTCGACGGGCTTCGGAGTTTCTTCCGCCACCACTTCCAGTTCAGGCTGCTCGACAGGAATGACCTTGCGCGGGCGACCACGACGTTTGGGTGCCACCTCAGCTACCGTCTCATCCGCAACTTTCGTGGAACGCTTACGGCGGGGGGCAGGGGGTGTTTCACTGATTGCCTCAGGTTCAGCAGCAGTCTTCTTGCGGCGAACGGTAGATTTGGCAACAGGCGTTTCGGCCTCGGCTACAGTCTCAACAACCGGAGATGTCACCTTGCGGGCGCGGCGCGTGACGGGCTTTGCAGAATCCGTCTTATCCGCGATTGCGGGAGCTGCGGTTTTTGAGCGTCGGGTTCGCGGGGCCTTGGCAGCAGGGGCTTCCGGTGTCGCAGACGTGTCGCCGTCATCGGCAGGCGTCGGGGAAACCTCGGCTGCGGCACTGCGCGAAGCGGGAGGGCGACCACGTTTGGGTGTGGCAGTCGTACGGGATTTGGAAGGACCGGAGGTCGTTTTCGCGCTCAAATGACTCTCGAGACTCTCGTTGACGGTGCGCACCCCAACAGGTGCGGGCCGGAGTTGAGGGCGGGGCAGTGACCCGCAGCTATAATCTGGTGCGTTATCGATAAACGGCAGAAATGGCAAGCGATACGGCCCTAAAAGCACCGTATCGCATACGATTTCAGATGCCGCGTGCCATTGCTGCGACAAGGATGGTCAGAACACCCAATCCCGCCATGATCGCGGTGCGACTGCGCAGCGTGTCGAACAGGGCCTGCTGGGGACGCATGGCCCGGCGTGCCCGACGGAATGGCCCCTGAACGGTCAGGATGAATACCACCGCCATGACCAGTCCCAGAAGCTGCATGGCATTGACGGGCCAGGCCACAGCGCCAAATCCACCTTCATGAAAAACCAGCCCCCAGCCGCTCAGCAGCGAAAACGGCACCACCTGATATAATCCGCGAAAAAAGCGCGTATAGCCCTGAAGCAGAACTGAATTGCGCGGGCCAGGATCAAGCAGTCCGACCGTGGAACGGACAACCAGTGTCGAATAGATCGACCCGCCAACCCAGTAAGTCATGCACAGCACATGAATTGCGAGCACGAGGCTCCAGATAATCGATCCTGTCATTGATTCTCGTCAGGGTTGAAAATTGAAAGAGAGGGAAAGATCATTCCCGAAATACGTTTGCCTTGAATACCCGACGCAGCCCTCTTTGCGCCAGAGTGATTGCAAAAGTGTCATCGTAAACCGCGCGGCGCAAAATGTGGTTCGGTCTTTGCGTTCCGAGTTCGGCAGGAGATTGCCCCGATATGTCCCGACATCCTTTTGCACTGCTTCTTCCAGACGAAAGTGACCGGATGGATCGGGCGGCGGCCACCATGCTGTCCGTCACGCTTCTGATGGAAAATGCCGGATGGGCTGTTGCCCGCGTGATCCAGAGCCGTTTTTCGCCCTGTCGTGTCACCGTCGCCTGCGGGCCAGGCAATAATGGCGGCGATGGTTATGTCGTTGCGCGTCATCTTGCGCGTCAGGGCTGGCCGGTCCGTGTGGCTGTGCTCTCCAGCCCCAAGGCAGGAACCCCGGCGGCGGAAATGGCTGCGCGATGGACGGGCCTTACGGTTCCATTTTCGGTTGAAGAAATGGAGCGGGCGGATCTGGTGGTGGATGCGGTCTTCGGTTCCGGACTGAAACGACCGGTTTCGGACGAGATCGCTTCCGTACTGGCCGCCGCCCGTCAGGTCGTGGCGGTTGATGTGCCCAGCGGCGTTTCGGGTGCGTCGGGTGAAATTCTGGGGCAGGCGCGCGACTGCCTCCTCACCGTGACCTTTGTACGCCCGCGTCCCGGTCACGTCCTGCAACCGGGCGCTGGTCTGTGTGGTGAGGTGATCTGCGCCGATATCGGGATGCCTGAGCTTGCCTGGGACGGAATTGAACCGACCGTGCAGCATAACGATCCTGGCCTGTGGAGCCTGCCGGTTTCGGGTGAGGGCGATTACAAATATCGTCGCGGGGTCGTCAGTCTGTGTGGTGGGGGCCAGATGCCGGGCGCGACCCGTCTTGCAGCGGCAGCGGCTCGACGAAGCGGTGCGGGGCTGGTCCGGATTTCGGCGGGCGAGGGCGCACCAGCCTACCGACTCGGTGACCCCGGTCTGGTTGTGGACGCCGAGCCGCTTGCCGAACTGCTGGAAGACGTTCGGCGCAAAGTGTGGATCTGCGGACCCGGCCTGACCGAAAATGAAGCGGCAGCAACCTTGCCGCAGCTTCTGGAGGCCGGTCGTACGGTAATTGCCGATGCCGGGGCGCTGGCTTGGGGAGCGAAGGATCTGTCCCGTCTGGAAGGGGTTGCAGCCGTCACACCTCATATCGGGGAGTTTCGCAAACTGTTCGGGCCTGTCGAAGGAAGTCGCCTCGACGCGGCGCGTGCTGCGGCAAAACGCCTCAATGCCGTCGTTGTCATGAAAGGGCCGGATACCATTATCGCGGCCCCTGACGGACGGATTGCCATCAATAATCATGCGTCTTCCGCCCTTGCGACCGCAGGGTCGGGAGATACGCTGACGGGTGTGATCGCTGCATTGCTCGCGGCTGGAATGGACGTCTGGGAAGGCTGTTGTGCGGGTGTCTGGCTGCATGGAGAAGCCGGGATCGAGGCCGGAAAAGCTCATGGCGGCTGGCCTGTGGCAGAAGATCTGGACCTGCCTCTTGGTGCGGCCCGTGCCACCGCCACACGCCTTACGCAGGAGGCCGGACGCAAAAAGGCGGTCGGCTCCCTGTTGTGAAGTCGCGTTTCATGCGCTAAAGGCCGCGCTTCCGAGGTTCGGTAACACGAGCCAGGAAGCCGAGCGCTGCGGGCGTGGTGAAATTGGTAGACACGCCAGATTTAGGTTCTGGTGGCGCAAGTCGTGGGGGTTCAAGTCCCTCCGCCCGCACCAACCCGGCTTCCCGAGAAAGAGATTTGACCAACCTACCGACCGAGAGGATCGCCTGGCTCATGCAGGTTACGCCCACGCTCAACGAAGGACTTAAGCGCGCCTTCACCGTCGTTGTCCCGTCTGCTGACCTGCAGGCTCGTCGCGATGCGCGACTCGCTGAAGTCGCCAAGACGATCAAGCTGCCCGGTTTCCGTCCGGGCAAGGTGCCGGCTTCCCTCGTCAAGCAGCGTTACAGCGATTCCGTGAATGCGGAACTGCTGGAAGAAGTCATCAACGACGCCACGACCAAGCTGTTCGCAGAGCAGAACGTCCGTCCGGCGATGCAGCCGAAGGTCGAAGTGGTTTCCGCCATCGAAGACAGCAAGGATCTCGAATTCAAGGTTGAGACCGAAGTTCTCCCGGAAATCGAAGTTCCCGACCTGTCCGGCCTGAAGCTGACGCGCCTTGGCGCCAAGGTCAGCGAAGAGACCGTTGAGAAGGCCCTGAACGACGTTGCCCGTCGCAGCCGCAAGTTCGAGACGATCGAAGAAGACCGCGCAGCTGCTCAGGGCGATGTCGTCTGCGTTGACTTCGTGGGCAAGCTGGACGGCACGCCGTTCGACGGCGGTACGGCTGACGACGTGAATGTCGAAATCGGTGGCGAAGGCTTCATCCCCGGCTTCGCCGAGCAGATGGAAGGCATGAAGGCTGGCGAAGAGCGCGTCATCAACGTGACGTTCCCTGCTGACTATCAGGCCGAAGAGCTGGCCGGCAAGGCGGTGACCTTCGACATCAAGGCGAAGTCCCTGAAAAAGGCCGTTGATCCGGCCATCGACGACGAGCTTGCCAAGACGATCGGTTTCGAGAACCTCGAACAGATCCGCAAGATCATCACGGAACAGGCTGAAGGTGAATACCAGCAGCTTTCGCGTCTGCGCATCAAGCGCGATCTTCTGGACGCCCTGTCCGAGAAGACCGACTTCGAAGCGCCGTCCAGCATGGTTGACGCCGAGTTCAACCAGATCTGGGCCCGCGTCGAGGAAGACCGCAAGGCCGGTCGTCTGGACGAAGAAGATGCTGGCAAGGACGAAGAGACCCTCAAGGCCGACTACCGTCGTATTGCAGAGCGTCGCGTAAAGCTGGGCCTGCTGCTGGCTGAAATCGGCCGCAAGCAGGAAATCCAGGTTTCCCGTGAAGAGCTTCTGGGTGCGATGCAGCAGGAAGCCCAGCGTTATCCGGGTCAGGAACAGATGGTTTTCGAGTTCTTCTCCAAGAACCCGCAGGCCGTTGAAGGGCTCCGTGGCCCGATTCTGGAAAACAAGGTCGTCGATTACCTGATCGAGCTGGCCGACGTCACCGACAAGGACGTGACGCCGGAAGAACTGGCAGAAATCCCGCCCGCCGAACTCTGATCTTTCGGCGTGGGAACCAGCGGGCACTCTTCGGGGTGCCCGTTTTTTCCTGCCTGCTCCCTTTGACGGAACGCCATGTCGGGTCCATGTTAGGGAGTAGAAGAAAGCCCATCGGGCATTGAGGAACAGACAGCATGGCCATTCGGGATCGTGATCCCCTCGAGGTGTTGAGCAACTCTCTGGTGCCGATGGTGGTCGAGCAGACTGCCCGCGGAGAGCGCGCTTTCGACATCTTTTCGCGTCTCCTTCAGGAGCGCATCATTTTCCTGACCGGACCCGTTTACGATCAGGTCTCCTCCCTGATCTGCGCGCAGCTTCTCTATCTTGAGAGCGTCAATCCTACCAAGGAAATCTCGTTTTATATCAACAGCCCGGGCGGCGTCGTTTCCGCCGGTCTCGCAATCTATGACACCATGCAGTACATCCGCTGCCCGGTTAGCACGGTCTGCATCGGCCAGGCCGCATCCATGGGGTCGCTGCTGCTCGCAGGTGGCGAGAAGGGACATCGTTACGCCCTTCCGAATGCGCGCGTGATGGTCCACCAGCCGTCTGGCGGTGCGCAGGGACAGGCTTCGGACATCGAGATCCAGGCCCGCGAAATTCTCATCATCCGTCAGCGGCTGAATGAGATTTATCGCGAGCATACCGGTCAGACACTGGAGCAGATCGAGCAGAAGCTCGAACGTGACAGCTATCTTTCGGCGCATGAAGCCCGCGAATTCGGCCTGATCGACAAGGTCGTCGAGCGTAATCCGCATGAGACGACAGCAGACCCGAGTTAAGGTGTTTCCAGTACGGGGAGCAGTTCTCCTCTTGGAACTGAAAAGCGGCATTTCGATGTGCCGCTTTTCGTGTCTTGGGGCTTTCAGGCTCCGGGGTTGCCGAAGGCTTTGACCTCGGCCTAAAGTTAAAGTTCTTTCGCATGTCTGCTGCGTGAATGCGGCCATGTCGTGCGTAAGGGAAAGGAAGCAGCAGTGAGCAACAAATCCGGCGATTCCAAGAACACCCTGTATTGCTCGTTCTGTGGGAAATCCCAGCACGAAGTCCGTAAGCTGATCGCGGGTCCCACGGTCTTCATCTGCGATGAATGTGTCGAGCTGTGCATGGATATCATCCGTGAAGAGCACAAGACCCATCTTGTGAAGTCGCGTGACGGCGTTCCGACGCCCAAGGAAATCTGCAAGGTTCTTGACGATTATGTGATCGGACAGTTCGAGGCCAAGCGCGCGCTCTCTGTGGCTGTTCACAACCACTACAAGCGCCTCGCCCACGCCGCGAAGAGCACCGATGTCGAGATTGCCAAGTCGAATATCCTGCTGATTGGTCCGACGGGTTCGGGCAAGACCCTGCTCGCCCAGACTCTGGCCCGTATTCTCGACGTTCCTTTCACGATGGCCGACGCCACGACCCTGACCGAAGCCGGTTATGTCGGTGAAGACGTGGAAAACATCATTCTCAAACTGCTCCAGTCCGCCGATTACAATGTGGACAGGGCGCAGCGTGGCATCGTCTATATCGACGAAATCGACAAGATTTCCCGCAAGTCCGACAATCCTTCCATCACGCGTGACGTGTCGGGCGAGGGCGTGCAGCAGGCGCTTCTGAAGCTCATGGAAGGCACAGTCGCTTCCGTGCCGCCGCAGGGTGGTCGCAAGCATCCGCAGCAGGAGTTCCTGCAGGTCGACACGACCAATATGCTCTTCATCTGCGGTGGAGCGTTCTCCGGTCTGGACAAGATCATCTCGGCCCGCGGCAAGGGTTCGGGGATCGGGTTCGGCGCGGATGTGCGTTCCGAGGACGAGAGGCGTCTGGGAGCCATCCTTCAGAGTGTTGAGCCGGAAGATCTGCTGAAATTCGGCCTTATTCCCGAATTTATCGGCCGTCTGCCGGTCATTGCTGCGCTGAATGATCTGGATGAAGCCGCGCTGATCCAGATCCTGAGCAAGCCTAAGAACGCTCTGGTGAAGCAGTACGGTCGTCTGTTCGAAATGGAAGGCGTCAAGCTGACCTTCACGGATGACGCACTGGCAGCCATCGCCAAGCGTGCCATTGAGCGTAAAACCGGTGCGCGTGGACTACGCTCGATTCTGGAAAACATCCTGCTTGGCACGATGTTCGATCTTCCCGGCCTTGAAGGGGTGGAGGAAGTCGTCATCAACCGCGAAGTGGCTGAAAGCAAGGCTCAGCCCGTGTATGTTTATGGGAAAGGTAAGTCCGAGCCCGCCGAACAGTCTGCGTAAAAATGGTTTCGGCTCTTGTGCCGGAGCCTTCGGGTTTCGACATAACTGACTGAGGTTGTCCCAATTTATGCCTCACAGGCATGAAAGAGATGCGATACCGACGCTGCAAAGCAGGTTGGTATCGCAAGATCGTCCCTCTGGAGATCAAGTGAATGACTGACGATACCAAGCCGAAGACCCGTCGCCGGACAAAAAAAACGGATGACGTGGTTGTTGCCGAAACACCCGTAACGTCGCCCAAAAAGGTCGTTCGTAAGCCTCGCAAGGCTGCTGCACCCACTGTTGTGGAACCCGTTGAGGAGCCTGTGCGTCACGATGTGATGGCCGTTCTGCCATTGCGCAATATCGTGGTCTTCCCCCACATGATCGTGCCGCTGTTTGTCGGGCGTGAAAAATCGGTCAAGGCGCTGGAAACCGTGACGCGTGAAAGCAAGCAGATCCTGCTTGTGGCGCAGAAAGACGTCTCTCTGGACGATCCTTCGGTTGATGACATCTACCGTTATGGTACGGTCTCGACCATTCTGCAGCTTCTGAAGCTGCCGGATGGGACCGTGAAGGTTCTGGTCGAGGGGACGCGTCGTGTGCATATCACGCGTCTTTTCGATGTGGACGGACATTTCGAAGCGGAAATCGAGGAAATTCCTGAAGAAGCCGTCGATGCGGCTCCGGGAAGCGAAATTGAAGCGCTGAGTCGTTCAACGGTTTCGCAGTTCGAACAGTATATCAAGCTCAACAAGAAAATTCCGCCGGAAGTCATGGTCTCGATCAACCAGATCGAGGGTATTTCGAAGCTGGCCGACACGATTGCGAGCCACCTGAACCTCAAGATTTCCGAGAAGCAGGACATTCTGGAAACGGCGTCTCCCGCACGGCGTCTGGAGCAGGTGTTCGCGCATATCGAAACGGAAATTGGCGTTCTTCAGGTCGAGAAGCGCATCCGCAACCGCGTGAAGCGGCAGATGGAAAAAACCCAGCGCGAATATTATCTGAACGAGCAGCTTAAGGCGATCCAGAAGGAACTCGGCGAGGGTGAGGACGGCAAGGACGAAAATTCCGAGCTTGAAGAGAAGATCAACAAGACCCGCCTGAGCCGTGAAGCCAAGGAAAAGGCGCATGCCGAGCTGAAGAAGCTGCGTGGCATGAGCCCGATGTCGGCCGAAAGCACGGTGGTCCGCAACTATCTGGACTGGCTGCTGGGTATTCCCTGGAAGAAGCGCTCGAAGATCACACGCGAGTTCCAGCATGCCGAAGACGTGCTCGAAGCCGAGCATTACGGTCTGGAAAAGGTCAAGGAACGTATTCTCGAATATCTGGCTGTGCAGACGCGTTCGCAGAAGCTCAAAGGACCGATCCTGTGCCTTGTCGGACCTCCGGGTGTGGGCAAGACCTCTCTGGCGCGTTCCATCGCCAAAGCAACCGGCCGGAACTACATCCGTATGTCACTGGGTGGCGTTCGGGACGAATCCGAAATCCGTGGTCACCGGCGGACCTATATCGGCTCCATGCCGGGCAAGATCATTCAGGGCATGAAGAAGGCACGGACGTCTAATCCGCTGTTTCTTCTCGACGAAATCGACAAGCTGGGTGCTGACTGGCGCGGTGATCCGTCTTCGGCGCTGCTTGAGGTGCTGGATCCGGAACAGAACGCCACGTTTGCCGATCATTATCTTGAAGTGGATTATGATCTGTCGGACGTGATGTTCGTCACGACGGCCAACAGTCTGAACATGCCCCAGCCGCTGCTGGATCGCATGGAGATCATTAACCTCTCTGGCTATACAGAAGATGAGAAAGTGCAGATTGCCCGCCGTCATCTTCTGGGCAAGCAGGCTGAGGCACATAATCTCAAGCCGGATGAGTGGACCGTCACGGACGATACGATCCGCGAACTGATCCGGGCCTATACCCGGGAAGCCGGTGTGCGAAATCTTGAGCGCGAACTTGCAAAACTGGCGCGCAAGACGGTCAAGGAAATCATCACGACCGGCGTCAAGCATGTCGAGATCACGCCAAAAAACCTCGAGAAATATGCGGGCGTCCGTCGTTTCCGTCATGGTGAGACCGAGACGGAGGATATGGTTGGCGTCGTGACAGGTCTGGCCTGGACGCAGGTTGGCGGCGAGATCCTGACGATCGAAAGCGTGATGGTTCCCGGCAAGGGGAACGTCAAGCAGACCGGCAAGCTTGGCGAAGTTATGCAGGAAAGTATTTCTGCTGCGCTCTCCTATGTCCGTTCGCGGGCTCAGGAATTCGGAATCCGGCCGCCCCTGTTCGAGAAGAGGGATATCCATATCCATCTTCCAGAAGGGGCAACGCCCAAGGACGGTCCGTCCGCTGGTATTGCGCTTGCGACGTCTCTGGTGAGCATCATGACGCAGATCCCCATCCGCAGGGATGTGGCCATGACGGGTGAGATCACCCTCAGGGGCCGGGTTCTGGAGATCGGGGGGCTCAAGGAGAAGCTTCTGGCGGCCCTGCGGGCAGGAATCAAGACGGTTCTGATCCCCAAGGATAACGAGAAGGATCTGGCGGAGGTGCCGGACAATGTCCGTCACGCACTCAAGATCATTCCCGTGAGCCATGTGGACGAAGTGCTCAAGATTGCGCTGACTCGTATGCCGGAAGCCATTGAATGGGATGAAAATGTTGATCCCATCAGTGAAATAACGGTGGATAAAGCGGCTCCACAGGCACTTCCCCACTAACACGGACGATCTTCTGCGATTCTGGCAGTTGACGCCGGAAAAATCCGCTTCATAGTGCGGCCGCAGATCGAACAAGGCGCCTGAGCCAGAAGGGACTCATTTGAGCCCGGCTCAGGCGCTCTAACACCAGAAAGGCACATCATGGAGAAGCCCCTCAACAAGCAGGAACTGATCGCCGCCGTTGCAGACGCTGCCGATCTTCCGAAGGCAAAGGCCAGCGAAGTTGTCGATGCGGTGTTCAGCACGATCGAAGCGACGCTTGCCAAGAAGCAGGAAGTCCGTCTCGTCGGCTTCGGCAGCTTCGTGACCGCAACGCGTAAGGCCGCCAAGGGCCGTAACCCGCGTACGGGCGAAGAGATCGACATTCCGGCATCCACCTCTGTCCGCTTCAAGCCGGGCAAGGGTCTGAAGGACGCCGTGAGCTGAGAAAGCTCACAAAACGGTTTCGGGTGGCTTTACCGCCATCCGGAACCGTGTATATAGACCTCACAAACATTCTGAGGGCGATTAGCTCAGCGGTAGAGCGTCTCGTTTACACCGAGAGGGTCGGCGGTTCAATCCCGTCATCGCCCACCATTATGAATACAATGCAGCCATGAACTGGCGTTTCGAATACTATGAAACGCTCGGCTCCACTTCCGATCTGTGCAAAATCAGAGCTGAGGCTGGCGAGCCCGAACATCTGGCTATTCAAGCCTTTTCCCAGACATCAGGCCGTGGTACGCGCGGACGAACTTGGACTGATCCAGGGGGAAACCTTGCGATCTCTCTCCTGTTCCGGCCTGCTGAGCCTGCGCCGTTCATAGAAGCTCTTCCATTCCTCACTGCAGTGGCTCTTTACGAGACGGCCGCGCATTTCTGTCCTGCCGCTGTGGGGCCGACGCCTCTCATGGTGAAGTGGCCCAATGATCTGCTGTTGGATGGCCGGAAGATGGCTGGTGTCCTGATCGAGACGGGCGGACCACAGGGCAGGCCGTGGGTTGTCGTGGGAATCGGCGCCAATCTGACGCAGGCTCCCGAGATCCCCGGACGTCGTCTTGCGGCGCTTTCCGAAAAAACGGCTGCGCCATCCGCAAAGGCATTTGGCGAAATTCTGGTCGCGCAGATCGAGCGTTGGACCAACATTCTGGCGGTGCAGGGCTTTGCACCGATCCGGGCTGCCTGGCTGGCCCGCGCACACCCCGTTGGGTCGCGGCTTGCGGTTCAGGGTTGTGAAACCTATATTACAGGTTCGTTTTCAGGGCTCGACGCGCAGGGACGCCTGCTGCTCACCCTTCCCAACGGTGAAACCATTCCGGTTGTAACCGGCGATATCCTGCTGGACTGAAGGACCGGACCACAACGTGCTTCTCGTCATTGATGCTGGAAACACCAACATCGTGTTCGCTGTACACGACGGAGAGTCGTGGCTCGGGCAATGGCGAATCTCGACGAACGAAGCACGGACGGCGGATGAATATGCGGCCTGGCTTCTGACGCTTTTTGACCGGCGCGGTCTGGATGCGACAAAAATCAGTCGCGCCATTATCGGGACCGTGGTTCCTGTCGCGCTGTATGAACTGCGCCGTTTCTGTCGTGAATGGCTGGATGTCGTGCCTCTTGTCGCCAATGCAAGGCTGGACTGGGGCATTGATGTTCTTGTGGACAATCCGAACGAACTGGGTGCGGACCGGCGTCTGAATGGTCTGGCAGGGCGTGAGTTTTATGGCACACCCCTGATCGTTGTTGATTTCGGAACCGCGACGACATTCGATGTGGTCAACACGGCGGGTCAGTTTTGTGGGGGGGCGATTGCTCCGGGTGTGAACCTGTCGATCGACGCGCTGCACCGGGCCGCCGCACGATTGCCCCGTATGAGCATTGGCCGTCCTTCCACGGCGATTGGCCGCAATACGAGTGTTGCGATGCGCTCCGGTCTGTTCTGGGGCTATGTCGGCCTCGTCGAGGGACTGATCCGTCGTATTTCCGACGAAATGGACGCAAAGCCAACAGTGATCGCAACAGGCGGTCTGGCTCCACTGTTCTCTGAGGGAACGCCGCTTTTTGATGTGCTGGCGCCCGATCTGACGCTGGATGGCCTGCGCCTTCTGGCGGACCGCAATACGGGTCCGCCGCTTTCTTATTCCCCTGAGCGCCCGCAGGGCGTTGGGCAATGACTCACGTTTTAATTTTATATCGTATCTGCAAGGAACCATCATGACGGAAAAACCGGACGGTCTGTCTTTCCTGCCCTTGGGCGGGACGGGCGAGATCGGCATGAATTTCAATCTCTACTGCCTGACAAAGAATGGTCGCGACACCTGGCTTGCCATCGATTGCGGCATCGGATTTTCGGGCAACGACACACCCGAAGCTGAAGTGCTGATGCCGGACCCGACCTTCATCGCGGATCGCGCGCGGGACCTGTGCGGTCTGGTAATTACGCACGCGCATGAAGACCATCTGGGTGCCGTGGCGCATCTGTGGCCGTATCTGCGCTGCCCGGTTTATGCAACGCCGTTTGCGGCGGCTGTGCTGCGGCGCAAATTGCAGGAAGCGCATCTGAACAATCAGGTGAAGATCCATGTCATTCGTCCGGCTTCGCGTTTTGAAGTTGGACCGTTCGATCTTCAGTTTGTGTCCGTCACGCATTCCGTCGCCGAGGCTCAGGCCGTGGCACTGCGGACGCCGCATGGCCTGATCGTGCATACGGGTGACTGGAAGCTGGACGAGAACCCGCTGGTCGGGCCGGTGACGGACCTTGAGACGTTCGGCAAGCTGGGCGACGAAGGCGTTCTGGCCATGGTCGGCGACAGTACCAATGTGCTCAAGCCGGGCAAGTCCGAGTCTGAAGCGGATGTGCGCAAGGGCCTGACGGATCTGATCATGGGGCTGGAAGGCCGCATTGCCGTGACGTGCTTTGCCAGTAACGTGGCGCGCGTCGAGAGCATCGCCAAGGCGGCTCAGGCGTCGGGGCGTGTGGTCATGATCGTCGGACGCTCGCTGCGTAACCTTGAGACGGCCGCACGTGAATGCGGCTATTTTCAGGACCTGCCGCCGTTCCTGACCGAGCAGGACGCGCGGGATGTGGATGATGACAGCCTGTTGATGATCATCACGGGCAGTCAGGGCGAGCCGCGCTCGGCCTTGTCCCGAATTGCGTCTGACACGCATCCGAACATTGCCCTCGGTGAGGGTGATACGGTGATCTACAGTTCGCGGATGATCCCGGGCAACGAGCAGGCCGTTATGGCCGTGCAGGACAATCTGTCGCGCCGTGGCGTGACGGTCCTGACGGACAAGGACGCCAAGGTCCACACGTCCGGCCATGCCACCAGCGAAGACATTCGCACGCTCTATCGGATTGTCCGTCCGAAATACAGCATTCCGACCCACGGCGAATGGCGTCACCTGACGGCTCATGCCGCGCTGGCGCATGAAATGGGTTCCGAGCCGATCCTGCTGGAAGACGGCGATATCCTGAATCTGTCCCCGGGTGAGGTGAAGGTTGTTGATACGGCGCCGACGGGCCGTCTGGCCTTGGACGGGGGTCGTCTGCTGCCCATGACGGGTGGTGTTCTGGCTGCGCGTCGCAAGATGCTGTTCAACGGCATCGTGCTGGCGAGTTTTGCCGTCGATGACGAAGGTTATGTCATTGGTGAGCCCAAGATCAGTGCGCCGGGCCTGCTGGAATCCGACGATCCCGAAAGCATCCGGATTCAGGAAGAGTTTGCCGACTCTATCGATCAGATCCCCGATGAACTGCGTCAGGACGATGCAGCCTTCCGGGATGCGGCCAAAACGGCCCTGCGTCGTGCTCTGGGGCGCAAGCTTCAGAAGCGTCCGCTTGTCGATGTTCATCTGCTGCGCGTCTGAGAGAAGTAACACATGCGTTTGACGAAAGCCTTTCAGCCAACGCTGAAGGAAATTCCGGCCGAGGCGCAGATCGCGTCTCATCGCCTGATGCTGCGGGCTGGCCTTGTGCGCCAGACCTCTTCGGGCATCTATGCCTGGCTGCCGGCAGGCCTGCGGGTTCTGCGCAATATCGAGCAGATCGTCCGCGAAGAGCAGGACGCGATTGGCGCACAGGAAGTCCTGATGCCGACGCTCCAGTCCGCCGATCTGTGGCGCCGCTCTGGGCGTTATGACGCTTATGGTCCGGAAATGCTCCGGATTCAGGATCGTCATGGCCGTGATCTGCTGTACGGGCCGACGAACGAGGAAATGATCACGGATATCTTCGGAGCGTCCGTGAAATCCTACAAGGATCTACCCAAGGCGCTTTATCACATCCAGTGGAAGTTCCGTGACGAGGTGCGTCCCCGTTTCGGCGTGATGCGCGGGCGTGAGTTCCTCATGAAGGATGCCTATTCCTTCGATGCGACATACGAGGATGCCGTCGCCAGCTACCGCCGGATGATGCTGTCTTATCTGCGTATCTTCCAGCGTCTGGGTGTTCGGGCTGTTCCGATGGTCGCCGATACGGGGCCGATCGGTGGCGATCTGAGCCACGAATTCCTCGTTCTTGCCCCGACGGGTGAAAGCGGGGTTTTCTTTGACGCGGCTCTTGAGGAACAGGACTGGCTGGGTCGTCCGGTCGATTGTGACGATCACGAAAGTCTCGCCACATTCTTCTCAACCGTGACCGATCATTATGCGGCCACGGATGAGAAGCACGACGAGGCCGAATGGGCTAAAATCCCGGAGGAGCGCAAGCGCGAAGGCCGCGGGATCGAAGTCGGTCACATCTTCTATTTCGGTACGAAGTACACGGAATCGATGGGTATTGAAGTGATCGGCTCTGACGGGGCGTCGTTCCATCCGCAGATGGGGTCCTACGGCATTGGTGTGTCGCGTCTGGTCGGTGCGATTATTGAGGCATCGCATGACGAGGCCGGTATCATCTGGCCCGCATCGGTCGCGCCATATCGTGCTGCAATCCTGAATCTGCGTCAGGGTGATGAGGCCTGCGATGCGATTTGTGAGAGCATTTACGGCACCGATCCTGAAAACCTGTTGTATGATGACCGCTCGGACCGTGCGGGTGTGAAATTCAACGATGCGGATCTGATGGGACATCCCTGGCAGATCATCGTCGGACCGCGCGGCGCCAAGGAAGGCAAGGTCGAGCTCAAGCAGCGCGTCACGGGCGAGCGGTTTGAACTGTCCGTTGAGGATGCTCTGGCCAAAATCGGGGCCGCCTGATGTTCGGCCGCTTCGAGCGCATGGTGGCGGGACGGTATCTCCGTGCCCGCCGTGGCGAGCGTTTCGCTTCGATCATCGCCATTTTCTCCCTGATCGGGATTGCGCTCGGAGTGGCGACTCTCATCATCGTCATGTCGGTGATGAACGGCTTCAAGGCCGATCTGATGGGACGCATCCTCGGTCTGCACGGTGATCTGACCGTGTATGGCTACGGACGTCCTATCGAAGTTTATGAAAACGACGTGGCCGCCATCCGGCAGGTTCCGGGTGTAAAATCCGTCATTCCCATGGCGCAGGGAACCGTGCTGGTGGAGGCGGGACGTTTTTCGTCCGGAGCGGAAATGCAGGGTGTGTCTCAGCAGTCGCTCCGGGACTGGACGGCGCTGAGTAGCGGGATCATCGCGGGAAGTCTGAACAATTTCATGGGCGATGACGCGGTTGCGATCGGAACGACGATGGCCGACCGGGCCGGGCTGACAATCGGCTCTCCGATCACGCTGCTCTCGCCAGACGGGCAGGCAACGCCGTTCGGAACGATGCCACGGGTGAAAACCTATCATGTGGCCGTCATTTTCGACGCCAACTGGAACGATTACAATTCCAGCATCGTCCTGATGCCGCTTCCTGCCGCACAGAAATTCCTGATGCTGGGGTCTTCGGCGGTTTCCCTCATTCAGGTTTCGACGGATGATCCGTCCAACGTTCAGCCGACGCGCAAGGCGATTGTCGAGCGTCTGGAAGATCCGCGTTTGAGGGTGCTGGACTGGACGCAGAGCGCCAATGGTTTTCTGGATGCGGTCACGGTCGAGCAGAACGTCATGTTCCTGATCCTGACGCTTATCATTCTTGTAGCGGCGTTCAATGTGATTTCGTCGTTGATCATGATGGTCAAGGATAAGACGCGCGATATCGCGGTGCTGCGGACGCTTGGTGCGAGCAGAGGCGCGATCATGCGGATTTTCCTTATGTGCGGCGCATCTGTCGGAATTGTCGGAACCGTAGCTGGGTCCGCGCTGGGGATTGCTTTTGCGCTGAACATTGAGCGGATTAGACAGTGGCTTCAGTCTCTGACGGGAACCAATCTGTTCAACCCGGAAGTCTATTTTCTAGAGCGTCTGCCAGCGAAACTGGTGTGGTCTCAGGTGTGGGAAGTGATCGGAATGTCTCTGGCGCTCTCACTTCTGGCGACGCTTTATCCATCCTGGCGCGCGGCCAGAACCGATCCGATTGAGGCCCTGCGTCATGAATGACCGTTCAGTCGGGGCGAGTGCCCTGCGTCTTGAAGGACTGAAACGCCGTTTCCGGTCGGGCGAAGAGACGCTTGAAATCCTGAGCGGTGCCGAATTCGAGCTTCGGGCTGGCGAAATCGTGGCTCTCGTTGCACCGAGCGGCACTGGAAAATCTACACTTCTGCACCTTGCAGGTCTGCTGGAAGCGCCGTCTGAAGGGACAGTTTTCGTGGCCGATCGCCCGGCAAGCGGATTGAGCGATACATTACGTACGGCGATCCGGCGGGATCAGATTGGGTTTGTGTATCAGTTTCATCATCTTCTGGGTGAGTTCACGGCCTGCGAAAACGTCATGCTGCCGCAGCTCATTGCTGGCGTTTCTCCGAAGCAGGCTCGCGCACGCGCCAAGGATCTTCTGGGGCGCTTTGGGCTCTCTCATCGCCTTGAGTCGCTGCCCGGTCGTCTGTCTGGTGGGGAGCAACAGCGGACTGCGATTGCGCGTGCGCTGGCCAATCAGCCTAAACTGCTTCTGGCAGACGAACCGACCGGTAATCTGGATATCGGCACGGCGGATCATGTGTTCGGAGAGCTTCTACGCGTTGTACGAGAAGAGGGCGCAGCGGCGTTGATTGCCACGCATAACGACGAACTGGCCTCACGGATGGATCGGACCGTGACATTGCGGGATGGGAAACTGGTTTCGCTGTAGGGCGCTGAATTGGAGCGACAGGTCTCAAAAACCCCTGCATCCGATGTCCGTCCCTGATAGACTTGCGGCATGTCTCATGCCGATTTTGTTCATCTCAGAAATCACTCTGCCTATTCCTTGAGCCAAGGTGCGATCCGGATTCCGGAGCTCGTGAGTCTGGCCGCTAAACATGCTATGCCTGCCGTTGCCCTTACGGATAGTGGCAATCTCTTCGGAGCGCTTGAGTTCTCGCTCTATTGTCGAAGCAACGGTGTGCAGCCGATCGTGGGCTGCCAGATTTCGCTTCCACCCCGCTCGACCAAGCCAGGGGCTGTTTCAGAGCCTCTCGTTATTCTGGCGCGGAACGAAGAAGGTCTCGCCAATCTTCAGATCCTGTCTTCCGAAGGATTCCTGAACGGAGATCCTGCCGATCCCTCCATAGCGGTCGAATTTCTTTGCCAGCACGCGGCAGGACTGTTTCTGCTGACTGGCGGCAATCGCGGACCGGTCAACAGACTGTTTCTTGAAGAGCAGAAGTCTGAGGCAAAAGCACTTCTGACACGGTTGGAAGAGGCTTTCCGGGGAAATATCGCAGTCGAGCTAAACCGGCTTGGAGAGCCTGGGGAGCAGGAGGTCGAGAGTGTTCTGATCCCGATGGCGGATGAGATGAACATTCCGCTGGTGGCGACCAATGAGTGCTTCTTCCCCAAGCCTGAAATGCACGAGGCCCATGATGCGCTGCTGTGCATCGCGCAGGGACGGACCATTGCAGAAGACGATCGCTGGCATGTGTCTCCGCAGGCGTGGTTCAAGACCCCGGCGGAAATGCGGGCTGTTTTTCATGATCTGCCAGAGGCCTGCGACAACACGCTGATTATTGCGCAAAAATGCGCCGTGGCAGCCTGTACGCGCAAGCCGCTTCTGCCAATCTGCCCGAAGGTTCGGGAAGGCTCGACGGAAGAAGAGACCCTGCGCGCCATGGCTTGGGAAGGGCTGGAAAAACGTCTGGAAGCAGTGAGTGCAGATGAAGAAAAACGTAAGCTTTACTCCGAACGTCTGCAGGTTGAACTCGATATTATCGCGGGAATGGGTTTCCCCGGTTACTTCCTGATCGTTGCCGACTTTATTCAGTGGGCGAAAGCGCACGACATTCCGGTCGGCCCGGGGCGTGGGTCAGGCGCAGGGTCGCTTGTGGCCTATGCGCTGACGATTACGGATATTGATCCCATTCCGTTTGGATTGCTGTTTGAGAGGTTTCTAAACCCCGAGCGTGTGTCCATGCCGGATTTCGATATCGACTTCTGTCAGGACCGTCGCGATGAGGTGATCCGTTATGTGCGCGAGGAATACGGCGGAAGCCGTGTGGCGCAGATCATTACCTTCGGAAAACTCCAAGCCAAGGCAGCGGTGCGGGACGTGGGCCGTGTGTTGGGACTGCCTTATGGCATGGTCAACCGGGTTGCCGAACTAATCCCGAACAACCCCGCCAAGCCTGTATCGCTTTCGGACGCGATTGACGGAGAACCACGGCTTCAGGAAATGCGCGACAGTGATGAGTCGCTCAAACGCCTGATGGAAATCGCGTTGCAGCTCGAAGGGCTGTACCGTCACGCCTCCACCCATGCCGCGGGTGTGGTGATTGGTGATCGGGAACTGGTGGAACTTGTCCCCCTGTATCGCGACCCGAAGAGCGACATGCTCGTGACGCAGTACAATATGAAGTATGTCGAGCAGGCCGGTCTGGTGAAGTTCGACTTCCTCGGCCTGACCACGCTTACGATCCTCAAGCGTGGTCTGGATTTCCTTAAGGAACAGGGCATTACAGTCGATCTCTCACGGATTCCGCTGGATGATGCCAAAACCTTCGAGATGCTGGCCAAAGGCGATACCGCCGGTGTGTTCCAGTTTGAAGGCGCCGGCATGCGGGATATGCTTAAGCAGATGGCGGCCAGCAGGCTCGAAGATCTGATTGCGGGCGTGTCGCTGTACCGTCCGGGACCAATGGCCAATATTCCGGATTACTGCCGACGCAAACACGGCGAGCACTGGGAGCCTCCGCACGAGGAAATCCGGGACATTCTTGAAGAGACCTATGGCATCATGGTCTATCAGGAACAGGTCATGCAGATCGCACAGAAGATGGCTGGCTACAGTCTGGGCGGCGCTGACCTGCTGCGGCGCGCGATGGGCAAGAAGATTGCCTCTGAAATGGAAAAACAGCGCGCGATTTTCACTGAAGGTGCCACAGCTCGCGGTATTCCGCAGGATAAGGCAGTCGAAGTCTTTGATCTTATGGCTCGTTTTGCCGATTACGGCTTCAACAAGTCGCATGCGGCTGCCTATGCGCTGGTGTCCTATCAGACGGCCTGGATGAAAGCGAACCATCCTGTTGCGTTTCTTGCCGGCTGCATGTCTTTGGCGCGGGAAAAAACGGACAAGCTGGCGGCACTGTGTCAGGAAGCGCGCCGGATGAAGATTCCCGTGTTACCCGTTGATATCAATAAATCTATGGCAGATTTTTCCATCGAGATGATGGAGGATGGGCAGCAGGGTATTCGCTATGCGCTTTCCGCGATCAAGCGTGTGGGAGCCGTGGCAATGGAAAGCGTTGTTGCCTCGCGCGGGGAGCGTCCGTTTCAGGATCTGACGGATTTCTCGGAACGCTGTGATCCGAAGAGCCTGAACAAAATCCAGATCGAAAGTCTTGCAAAAGCAGGGGCTTTCGACAGTCTTCTCAAAGAGAGACATATTGTTTTTGCCAGTGCTGACATTCTCCTGCGGCGGGCTCAGGCGCGTGCGCAGGAAGAAAAAGTAGGCCAGACGGGTCTGTTTGGCGGCGCTGGGCAGGAACGTGAAATCCTGCGCCTGAACGAAGGGCGTCCATGGCCGGATTTCGAGCGTCTTTCGCTCGAAGCATCGGCTATCGGCTTTCACATGAGTGCTCATCCGCTCGATGCCTATCGCAGCGTGTTGCGCAGGCTTGGAGTCACCCCATCTAATGCTCTGGAAAATGCTGCAAAAACAGGCACTACGCGCGTCAAGATCGCAGGTTGCGTCGTCGATCGTAAAGAGCGTCCGACCCGGACTGGCAAGAAAATGGCCTGGGTCAATCTGTCCGATAGCGGCGGAGGATGCGAGGTCACGCTCTTCTCAGAAACGCTGATTTCCTGCCGGGATCTGCTGGTGGCCGGACAGGCCATTCTGGTGAACGCCGAACTCAAGATTGATGGGGATGCCCTGCGAATTACGGCCCAGAGCGTCATTGATCTTGAGGCCGCGGCGGCGGCAGAGCGGTCGGAAATTCGGGTCTGGCTAAAGCAGGAAAGTGCTTTGTCCGAACTTACGGCGCTTCTGGAAGAAGTTCAGGGCGGTTTTGGTCGGGTGAAGCTCCTGCCGTCCGTTGAGGAAACGCAGGACGTGGAAATCTCCATTCCGGGACTGTATCGCGTGACCCCCCGTCTGGCGGAGCGGCTGCGAACGATCCGTGGCGTGGAAAAGGCGCAGCAGGTCTGATCCTGCGTGTGGATATTGTGTGAAATCCTGCGGACAGACCTTGCGTCCGTAGGGATTTTCCGCCATATCGCGACCGTTCTTTGTCGGGATCTGTCCTGACGGGAGCAATCCGCACGCATGGCTCTCGGGTTTTCTGGTGTCCTTATAAGGGGACGTTGCCATGCGGAGGTTCAACCAGACGCAAGGAATTCTGAATCATGGCAATGCCTGATTTCACCATGCGCCAGCTGCTCGAAGCCGGCGTTCATTTCGGTCACCACACCCGTCGCTGGAACCCGGCCATGGCGCCGTACCTGTTCGGTGTGCGCAACCAGGTTCACATCATCGACCTGCAGCAGACGGTTCCGATGCTGGACCGCGCCCTGAAGGTTGTCCGTGACACCGTTGCCAATGGTGGCCGCGTTCTGTTCGTTGGCACCAAGCGCGCTGCGGCTGACCATGTTGCTGAAGCTGCACAGCGTTGCGGCCAGTACTACGTCAACCATCGTTGGCTCGGCGGCATGCTGACCAACTGGAAGACCATCACGGGCTCCATCAAGCGTCTGCGCCAGATCGACGAAATGCTGTCCGGTGGCACGGCTGGCCTGACGAAGAAGGAAGTTCTCGACATCACGCGTGACCGCGAGAAGCTCGAGCGTTCCCTCGGCGGCATCAAGGAAATGGGTGGCCTGCCCGACCTGCTGTTCGTGATCGACACGAACAAGGAAAAGCTGGCGATCGAAGAAGCCACGAAGCTTGGCATTCCGGTCATCGGCGTTCTGGACAGCAACTCCAACCCTGCTGGCGTGACCTATCCGATCCCGGGCAACGATGACGCCATCCGCGCCATCACCCTGTATTGCGATCTGGTTTCCGGTGCGGTTCTCGACGGTATTTCCGCCGAACTGGCTGCTTCGGGTCAGGACATCGGTGCTGCCGAAGAACTGCCGGCTGAGACGGCTGTTCTTGAAGCTGCCGCTGCTGAAGGCGCAGAAGCTCCCGCTTCCGCAGGCTGAACAGACTGCCGGGGTCCGGTCATGGAAAACGGCAACTGAAACATGGCATGCGGCCGGGCGAGTTCGTCCGGCCGCATGATCTTTTTTGAGGGATGAGATAAATGGCAGAAATCACAGCAGCCCTGGTTCGCGAACTGCGCGAAGCCACTGGCGCAGGCATGATGGATTGCAAGAAGGCCCTGACGGAAGCTGCAGGCGACATGGACGCCGCCATCGACTGGCTGCGCACGAAGGGTCTGTCCCAGGCTGCGAAGAAGTCCGGCCGTACGACGGCTGAAGGTCTGGTCGGCGTTGTGTCCGGCAAGAACCGCGCCGCTATGGTCGAAGTCAACGCCGAGACGGACTTCGTGGGCCGTAACGAAGCGTTCCAGGCATTCGTCGAGCAGGTTGCTCATGTTGCTCTCGAAGTCGGTGACGATCTGGACACCATCAAGGCTGCCAAGGTTCCGTCTGGCCGTACGGTTGCTGACGAACTGACGCACCTGATCGCCACGATTGGCGAGAACATGGCCATCCGTCGCGCTAAGGTCCTGTCGGTCGAGTCCGGCGTTGTTGCCAGCTACGTTCACAGCGCCCTGCGTCCGGGCATCGGCAAGATCGGCGTTCTCGCGGCTCTTGAGGCTCCGTCCGAGTCCGACGCGCTGCTGACACTGGGTCGCCAGATTGGCATGCATGTTGCAGCAACCCGTCCGGCTGCACTGGATGTTGCCAGCGTCGATCCGGAGTCCCTGGAGCGCGAGCGTGCTGTTCTGATCGAGCAGGCTCGTGAGTCCGGCAAGCCGGAAGCCATCATTGAGAAGATGGTCGAAGGTCGTATCCGCAAGTTCTATGAAGAAGTCGTTCTTCTGGAGCAGGTGTGGGTTCTGGATGGCGAAAGCCGCGTGTCCAAGGTTGTCGAGAAGGCTGGCGCAAAGCTGGCTGGTTTCGAGCGCTTCCAGCTCGGTGAAGGCATCGAGAAGGAAGAGAGCGACTTCGCTGCTGAAGTCGCTGCTGCCGCTGGCACCAAGTAAGATTTTCCGTTTCTGCCCTGAGCCGGGTCTGTCTGGTTCAGATCGGACGTGAAAGTCTGTAAAAAGGCTCCCGTGCGCTCTGGCGTGCGGGGGCCTTTTTGTTTTTGGCCAGTGCGGAGGGATTAGGGATGGAATGGGAAGCGGCAGCTCTGGTTCTGTCGGTTCGGCCTTATGGCGAAGGCAGTGCGCTGGTCCATCTGTTCAGCGAGGAACACGGCGTTTCGCACGGAATGGTGCGGGGCGGGGCGTCACGTCGGCAGGCCTCCCTGTGGCAGACTGGCAATCTGGTTATGGCGCGCTGGAGGGCACGGCTGGCGGATCAGCTCGGCACACTGACAGCCGAGCCTGTTCAGTGCGTAGCGGGGCGTATTCTGGATGCGCCGCTCCAGCTTGAGATGGTGAGCAGTGCGTGCGCTCTGGTGGACGGAGCACTGCCGCAGGGTGAGGCGCATCCGGAACTGTTTATGCGGCTGGTGCGGCTTTTGACGCTGATCAGTGTGGCTCCCGATCCGGCCCCGATGGGCGCCTATCTGCGCTGGGAAAGCCAGCTTCTCGCCGGGCTCGGCTATGGGCTTGATCTGTCGGATTGCGCTGTAACGGGTTTGCGCGACGATCTGGTGTATGTGTCTCCCCGTTCAGGTCATGCTGTGAGTCAGAACGGCGCGGGAGAGTGGCGGGACCGTCTGTTGCCGTTGCCCGCGTTGATGATGAATGAAGCAGATGACGGGACGCCTGAAGATTGGAAAAACGGCCTTGCGCTGACAGGACATTTCCTGTCGCGCTGGGTGTTTGGTGTGCGGCACCAGCCTTTGCCGGCAGCGCGGGAGCGGCTGGTTGATTATGTCCAACGGCTTCAGGTCGCTCCCCCGGACAATGCAGTGGACTCCGTTCAGTAGAAAACGTGACTGGGACCGGGACGCAGGCCGCTGACGACATCCACGTCGGCCGTACTCGCCCAGACGGACCAGTCCCAGCCGGGATGCTGATTGATTTCGGCGGTCATGCGCTGTTCCTGCGCAAGATCGACCGGATGGCTGGCTCTGTAGGCGGCGTAGGCATTCTTGTCGCCCATATAGACGCAGCCACACGCGATGGGGTCAGCATAGAGCAGGACAGGCTGTCCGTTCTGCATGCGATAGGCCAGCGTGTCGGGGGGCAGGAGGTTCATCATGGCCCAGCGTGCCGTTGTGTCGGCCGGGTGTGCTGTAAAGCCTGCTAGCGCGAGAGACATCTCGGCTTTCTGGATCGGACGGTATGGTGAACAGGCGGCCGTGCCGACAAGGAGGACGCTGGACAGAAGGGCACGCCAGTGTCTAAGTCCTGCTCGAAAAAGGGGAGCGCTATGGGAACGGATCTGGCTGGTCATATCGAGGATACCAAGCTCGCTGAGGCTCTGAGCGAGCGATATATTGCGTATGCGATGTCGACAATCATGTCGCGTTCCCTTCCGGACGTGCGTGATGGCCTGAAGCCGGTCCACCGCCGCCTCCTTTATGCGATGCAGCAGTTACGCCTTGATCCCACATCAGGGTTTAAAAAGTGTGCACGTGTCGTCGGTGATGTGATTGGTAAGTTCCATCCGCATGGCGATGCGTCCGTTTACGAGGCGCTGGTGCGTTTGGCGCAGGATTTCGCGGTCCGATACCCGCTGGTCGAGGGGCAGGGTAATTTCGGTTCCATCGACGGCGATGGCGCGGCAGCCATGCGATATACCGAAAGCCGCCTGACGGAAGTTGCGCAGGCGCTTTTGGACGGTATTCAGGACGATGCAGTCGATTTCCGTGCGACGTACGATAATGAAGATCATGAACCGATCGTACTTCCGGGAATGTTCCCGAACCTGCTGGCCAATGGCGCGGCAGGCATTGCCGTGGGTATGGCGACGAGCATTCCGCCGCATAATGCCGCCGAAATCTGCCGAGCCGCCAAACTCCTGATCGAAAATCCGGATGTGACGATCGCCGAACTGGTGGAACTGATCCCGGGGCCGGACTTCCCCACGGGCGGCATTCTGGTGGAAGAGCGCGACTCCATTATTCGCTCTTATGAAACAGGACGCGGCAGTTTCAGAACGCGCGCGCGCTGGGAAGTGGAACAAGGTCGTTTCGGCACTTGGATGATTATCGTCACCGAGATCCCCTATCAGGTGCAGAAATCGCGCCTGATCGAGCAGATCGCGGACCTGATGGAGCAGCGCAAACTGCCGCTTCTGGGCGATGTGCGGGACGAGAGCACGACCGATATCCGCCTTGTGCTGGAGCCAAAGACCAAGGGTGTCGAGCCTGAAGTCCTGATGGAGACGCTGTTCCGCAATACGGCGCTTGAGAACCGTTTCAGTCTGAACATGAATGTTCTGGGCGGTGATCGCGTTCCGGGCGTGCTGTCATTGAAAGAGGTTTTGCGGGCTTGGCTGGACCATGTTCACGAAGTACTGGTGCGGCGGTCGAATCATCGTCTGGCGGCGGTTCTGCGGCGGCTGGAAATTCTTGATGGTTTCCTTGCAGTCTATCTGAACCTTGATGAAGTGATCCGCATCATCCGCGAGGAAGACGAGCCCAAGGCCAGCCTGATGGACACGTTCAGCCTGACGGATATTCAGGCTGAAGCCGTGCTGAACATGCGGCTGCGCTCTTTGCGGCGGCTTGAGGAAATGGAAATTCGGCGCGAGCGGGACAAGCTTGCTGACGAGCAGAAGGCGCTTGAAACGCTGCTGGGTTCGGAGCGTCGTCGCTGGACGCGGATCTGTAAGGATCTGGATGGCACGATCAAGAAGTTCGGCTCCGGCCCGCTTGGGGACCGGCGGACGCTGATTGCTGCGGCACCGGAACCCATTGATATTTCCGCAGCATTGGAAATCGACCGTGAACCGCTCACGGTTTTGCTGTCTCGCGAAGGGTGGATCCGGGCGATGAAGGGCCATGGGCTTGATCCGCAGGGACATCGCTTCAAGGAAGGCGATGAAGGCTGGCTGTCGGTGGAATGTCAGAGCACGGACCGGCTGTGCCTGATCTCCAGCAGTGGCAAGGCCTACACCATCAAGGCGGCTGACCTGCCGCGCGGGCGCGGGTTCGGCCAGCCGTTCCGGACCGTCGTGGAGGTGCCGCAGGAAGATCGGGTTGTGACCCTGTTCCCAGTTTTGGACGAGGGACGTCGCCTGATCGCCTCCGCATCGGGGCGTGGGATGATCGTGTCCGAAGACGGGCTCGTGGCGGAAAAGCGGACGGGTAAGCAGGTTTTCAACGTCAAGGAGGGGGATGAGGTGTTTGCCTGTATTCCGGTAAGCGGTACGCATGTCCTGACGCTGGGGCAGAACAAGCGGGCACTGATTTTCCCGCTGGAACAGGTGCCAGAAATGACCCGTGGCGCCGGTGTCGCATTCCAGAAACTGGGCGACAGCACATTGCGTGACATGCGGACCTTGACCCTGTCCGAGGGGCTGTTGTGGCAGGAAGGGCAGCGTGTTCGTGCGACGGCCGATCTGACGCCACTGGAAGGTCGTCGGGGAGCCGTGGGCCGCGCGGCACCACAATGGATGCTGCGTAAGGGCTAAGGGCATTTAGGCCGGGAGTGTCCCGGCCAGCAGGCTCCAGTGCCCGTCCCGAAAAACTTCGGCAGGCCCGAAGGCGGCTTTATAAGCCATCTTTGGGCTGCCGGGGACGTAATAGCCCAGATACAGGTGCTCCAGTCCCATTCGGGCGGTCTGTTCGATCAGCCACAGGATGGAAAATGTCCCCCAAGATGCCGTCAGATCGTTAACGTCATAGAACGTATAGACGGCGGACAGCCCATCCGAGAGACGGTCAATCAGGCTGACGCAGACAAGCGTTCCATCGGGGCGACGGAACTCGGCCAGAAACGTTTCGACCGGCGTATTGGCGATCAGTTCCACATAATCGCGCCAGCACATATGGGCCATGTCGCCATCGGGGTGGCGGACAGCCTGATACATCTCAAACAGGCGGAACTGCTCGTCCGTGGGAACCGGAGGCACCATGTTGACGATAAGATCACTATGGCGACTGCTGATTTTTTTCTGGGTCCGGGTCGGGGCAAAGGTTGCGACTGGAATACGCATGGGCGTGCAGGCGCGGCAGCCGACACAGACGGGCGCATACGCGATGGCATGGCTGCGGCGGAACCCGGCCTGTGACAAACGGTTATGTAAGGCAACGGCATCGGGGCCAGCCAGTTCGGTCAGAACCTTGCGCTCTGTCCGGTCGGGCAGGTAGGGGCAGGGAGCCGGAGCCGTCGTATAGAAGAGCTGTGGGCGGTGCTGCATGGAACGCTCTCCTTTTCAGATGACGGGCTGAAAGATGATCCTATCGCAAGGAGAGGGGATGGCGCATCTACGATCTTTGCGAAAGGATGACGAAAGATGATCCGCACGGATCGTCCATAACAGGGAAATTTATGCTGCACTGGACTGTTTTCCATTTTCTCGTGCAGATCCTGCGCTGGGTTCTTCCTCTTTTCGTGACGGTTCATGCCCTCGTTCACAAGCGGAACACGGCGTCCTGCACGGGATGGATCGGTGTCTGCTGGATTGCGCCGTTTCTGGGTACGGTTCTGTATCTGATGTTCGGCATCAATCGCGTCCGGCGCCGGGCGCAGAAAATGGTCAACCGTCATTTGTGGGAGGGGCGCGACCCGCTAGCGCAGTACCGGCAGACCGTGGACGGAACTCTGGCGCCCCTTTCAAAAATGCTGGGACGTCTGACGGAACGCCCCCTGATGCGGGGCAACTCCATCACCTGCCTGCATGACGGAGACAATGCCTATCCCGTGATGCTGGAGGCGATCGGGCAGGCGAAGACGTCGGTCATCCTGTGCTCTTATATTTTCCGTGACGACAAAGTCGGTCAGCGTTTTGCGGAGGCACTGGTGGCGGCCAAACGGCGGGGCGTGGAGGTCCGTGTTCTGGTGGACGGGATCGGGAGCGGCTATTTCCGCTGCGGCATCGAACGTCGCCTGCGACGTGAGGGTGTGGCCTGCGCGCGCTTTATGCACTCGGTCTGGCCGTGGCGCATGCCGTTCATCAACCTGCGCAACCATCGCAAGATTCTCGTAGTGGACGGCACTATCGGCTTCATGGGCGGCCTGAACATCGGCGAGGAGAACATGCTCCGCCTGCGGACGAAACTGCCGGTGGCGGATACGCATTTCCGTCTGCAAGGGCCGATCGTGCATCAGCTTGCAGTCGCGTTCGCTTGGGACTGGTCGTTCACCACGGGCGAAGAACTTCAGGGCGAGCGTTATCTGCCTGAGCCGCAGCCGGTGGGTGATGTGCCGATGCGGATCGTCACGTCAGGTCCGGATACGGATCTGGAAAAGATCGAATATGGGATGTTGCAGGCTTTCTCACTGGCGCGGAGCCATATCTGGGTAATGACGCCCTATTTCCTGACGGATGACCGCTTCTCGACAGAACTTGTTCTCGCGGCCCTTCGGGGCGTGGTGATTGATATTGTCGTGCCCAAGAGCAGCAATCATGCCCTGATCGATCATGCGCGGGACGCCAATCTGAGGCAGTTTCTGGACGCGGGCTGCCGCATCTGGATGGCGGACCCGCCGTTCAATCATTCCAAGCTGATGGTCGTGGATGATGAATGGAGCTTTGTCGGAAGTGCGAATATCGACATGCGCTCCCTGCGACTGAATTTCGAGATCAATCTGGAAATCTATGATCGGGACGTGGCGAAAGAACTGGCCACATTCATGGAAACGCATCGCCGCAACCGGCTGACCCATCATGATCTGGACAGCAAGCCGTTCCTGATCCGGATGCGCAATAACGCCGTCAGGCTTCTGTTGCCGTATCTCTAAGACGTCTCAGGCGCCCAGCCTGAGCGTGACGCAGATGGGGCGATGATCTGAGCCGAAGCGTGGCAGAGCGCGAGCTTCCATCCGCGCTAGCCCACGCACGAGGCATCGGTCCAGCCGCAGCGGAAGATGGTTCAACATCCGATGCGTCTTTTCCTGCGGACCGACATCGAGAAATCCGGGAAGCAGGACAGGGCCGACCAGATTGAAATCGCCCATGATGACGGCGCGGTGGCGCATATTGGTGCTGATGCTGCGAAGCTGCCGCCGGTTGAGCAACTGGCCGTGAGACAGATGGACGTTGGCAAGGGAAAAGCTGCCGAAATCAATAAGCTGTGCCGTACGTTTGACCAGCAGGCCACGCGGCAGGCGGCAGAATGACGGCGGACGGGTGAAGGGCAGGCGGCTCCAGCAGGCCGTACCATGCGGACGGCCGGGAAGCGGGATGCGGTCGTAATAGCCGCCGAGGATTTCGGGGAGTTCGTCCACGGCCTCCTGCGCTTCCTGCATCACGACGATGTCCGGATTTTCCGCGCGGATGACGGTCAGAACGTCCTCAAGCGAAGCGCCTTCCCAGCGATAGAGGTTCCAACTCAGGATCTTGAAAGAGGCTCCGGATTGAGGAAATGCCGTCATTTCGGAGGCTCCGATAGATAGAGAGGGTTACGCCCGCGGTGATGGGGACCGGCGGCAAATTCGCTGGTCAGGGTATAGCCGACCGCCAGCAGGACTGGGCCGAGGAAGATACCGACGCCGCCAAAGGTCACGATGCCCCCCAGAACGCCGAGGACGGTCAGCAGGTAGGGAAGCTGGGCACCGCGGGCGATGAAGGCGGGACGGATGATGTGATCGGCGCCGGAGATGATGAGAACGCCATAAGTCGCAAGAAAAAGCCCGTGCCCGACATGATGCGTCATGCCCAGCCAGATAGCGGCTGGCACCCAGACCAGAGGCGCACCGATCGGAAAGACCGCAACGAAAGCGGTGATGCCCGCCAGCAGAACGGGAGACGGCACTCCTGCCAGCATCAGGCCAATTCCTGTCAGCACGCCCTGAATCAGCGCCGTGCCGAGGATGCCATAGACCGTCCCGCGCACGGTGCGGCCAATGATGTTGATGAGCCTTGGTGTGGTCTGCGGACCGGCGATACGGTCGATCAGGGCCGCAATGGTATTGCCCAGCGTATCGCCGTTCAGCCAGAGGAAGAATGCGACGAACAGCGCCATGACGAGTTCGGCGAGGCCGCTTGCGAGCCGCAGCAGAACTGTCAGGGTGAGATGCGCGATCTGCCCGGCATAAGGGCGCAGGACTTCGGTCGCAAAAGCACCGACGTCATGGCTGAAATGATGCCACGCATTCACGAGATGCGGGCCTGCCATGGGGATGCGGTTGATCCATTCCGGGGGCGGGTTCGCGCTGGTGACATGCAGGATCAGGGTGTCGATTTCCGAGATCGTGCCGGGAATATCGTTGATGCCCGCGCTGGTCAGCACCGTCATCGGGACCAGAATGAACAAGGCGCTCAGGGCCATCATGGCAAGGGCTGCCAGAACGGGGCGGACATGGCGGCGCATACGCCGATAGATTGGCCATGTCGTAAAGGCGAGAATTGCCGCCCACAGAATGGCCGAGAGAAACGGCCATAGGATAATGCCGCATCCATAGGCGATTCCCGCTAGGACCAGGCCTAGGATAATCCGTTCGGTCGTCATGCGCGGATGCGCTCCTGTCTGAAAAGAGACGAACGACACGGATGGCATGACGGTGTGGGCTGCGTGCTCATGGAACGACACATTGGCACGCTCTGGCGCCGGACGCATCCCTCGACCTATGGTGTGGTCATGACGATCTCGCCACTTGTTGATGCCGCGACCTTGATCTCCGAGGTCGGCCGGTTCATTCCCCTTGATGCCAGCGTGCTTTTGCCGGGGCAGAAGGGCGATCCCGATTCCGCATTTGTCGCGCAGCACCTGCCGGATGCGCGACGATTCGATATCGACGTCTTTGCCGATCCAGAGAGTCCGCTCCCTCATACGGTGCCGGGTACGGCACGGTTTGCCCGGTTGATGGGTGAACTGGGCGTGAACGAGGAGACGCCGATCGTGTTCTACGACGGCCGTGGAAGCGTGGGCGCCTGTCGTGGATGGTGGCTTGCACGGCTCTTTGGGCATCGGAATGCGCGGATTCTGGATGGCGGTCTTGAGGCTTGGGTGAAGGCGGGCGGTCCGGTTGAAAGTGGTGCACCCCCCGCAATCGAACCGGCAAGTTTTCGCCCCCGTCCTCGTTACGAGCTTCTGGCTGGCACGGGCGATGTGCGTCACGCGCTGAACCGGACCGATGCACTGGTGTTGGACGCAAGAAGTGCGGGCCGCTTCGCCGCAACGGTGCCGGAGCCCCGTCCGGGCGTACGGGGTGGTCACATGCCGGGCGCGCAGAGCATGGACTGGACGCGCCTTGTGGACAGAAATGGCCGTTTTCTGCCGCCGTCTGAACTTAAAGAGATTCTGGCAGCTGCCGAAGGACACTCCGTTATTGCAAGCTGTGGGTCCGGCCTCACGGCTGCAACGATCGTGGCGGCACTGGCAATCGCAGGTTATGACGACGCGGCTTTATATGATGGGTCCTGGGCGGAATGGGGGAGCGATCCCGACGCGCCGGTTGTGACGGGAGAGGCATGAGCATGAGTGATCTGGAGCAGCGGGTGAGCGCGGGATGGGGCCGGATGGCATCCATGCTGGTACGGGAGGGACGCTCGCATGATCTTCCCGAAACGGGGGAGTTCGTAAACGCGCCGGTCAGCCGGGGTTCGACGGTCCTGTTTCCGACGCTGGAAGCCATGAATAGGACGGACGGACGCAGCCACGCGCACAAGGCGGTGTATGGGGCGATGGGATCGCCGATCCAGCACCAGCTTGAAGAAATGCTCAGCCTGATCGAAGGCGGGACGCATACGCAGGTCGTCAATTCAGGTTTGGCGGCGTGTACGATGCCGCTTCTGGCGTTTCTCGGCTGTGGTGATCACCTGCTTCTGCCCGATTCGGTTTACGGTCCCACGCGACGTTTTGCAGGGACGATGCTTCAGCGGCTGGGCGTCGTGACAACCTATTATCCGCCCATAGCCTCACGCGCCGAAATCAAGGCGCTCATCCGCCCCGAGACGAAGATTCTGTTTGCCGAAAGCCCGGGCAGCCATACGTTTGAGGTGCAGGATGTGCCGATGCTGGCCGAAGTGGCGCATGAGGCAGGGGCGTTGCTCATGCTGGACAACACCTGGGGGATCGGCGTGTTTCAGCCCTTCGTTCATGGTGTGGACGTGTCGGTTCAGGCCCTGACGAAATATCCTGCCGGGCATTCGGACGTCATCATGGGGTCGGTCACGGTCAATGACGAAGCGCACTGGAAAACGCTGCGGGATGCAGCAATCCAGCTCGGACAATGTGCGGGGCCAGATGACTGCTGGCTGACGCTGCGCGGTCTGCGAACGATGGGCGTGCGGCTGGCGCATCAGGCGCGCTCGGCTCTGGACATCGCGCAATGGCTCAAAACGCGCCCAGAAGTCGCGCGGGTTTTGCATCCGGCGCTTGAAGACTGCCCGGGGCATGAGTTCTGGAAACGCGACTTTACGGGCGCCTGCGGGTTGTTCGGGGTGGAGCTTCAGCCGGGCATTTCCGTTGAGGCGACCGAACGTATGATCGACGGACTGAGCCTGTTCGGAATCGGGGCGTCGTGGGGCGGTTATGAAAGCCTTGTCCTGCCAACGACCGGGCATATCCGGCGCGTCACGGGTGAGGGGGGCCCGACATCGGCAACCTTCCGCCTCCATATCGGGCTTGAAGACGTTGAGGACCTGAAAATCGATCTCGCGCGCGGACTGGATGGCCTTCAGTTCTGAACCTTAGCGGCGGCGGAACGTCAGGGCTTCGGCGACGTGATGGCGCTGGATGCTCTGCGTCCCTTCCAGATCGGCAATGGTGCGGGAGACGCGGATCAGGCGCGTGATGCCACGGTTGGACAGGCGCAGCTTTTCGGCAGCCTGTTCGGCGAGAGAGCGGGCGTCATCGTCCATGTCGAGGTCGTCCGGGGACGCCTGTGAGTTCGGAACGCCCTGACGGTCGATCTGACGTTTGCGGGCGGCCTCAACCCGGGCGCGAACCGTGGCGCTGTTCTCGCCTTTCGGGGCTCGGCTGATCTCGATCGGAGAGAGCGGTTCGATCTGGACGCAGAGATCCATACGGTCGAGCATCGGGCCTGAAATCTTGGCCGTGTAATCCTCGCCACAGCGCGGGGCCTTGCGGCAGCTTCGCTCAAGATCGCCCAGATAGCCGCAGCGACAGGGGTTCATGGCGGCGATGAACTGGAAGCGCGCGGGATAGGTCGTGTGATGGGCCGCGCGGGCAATGGAAATGCTGCCGGTTTCGATCGGCTGGCGCAGGGACTCCAGACAGGAGCGTGAAAACTCCGGAAGCTCGTCGAGAAACAGGACGCCGTTATTGGCAAGACTGACTTCGCCGGGCCGGGCTTTCGCGCCGCCTCCGACGATGGCGGGAAGGCTCGCGCTGTGATGCGGTGCGCGATAGGGCGGCCGGACGACCAGTCTCCCATTCTGTAGGATGCCAGAGACACTGTGAATCCGGCTGGTTTCAAGCGCTTCTTCACGTGTCAGATTGGGAAGAATACCGGGCAAACGGCTGGCGAGCATGGATTTCCCGGCACCGGGAGGTCCGCTCATGAGCATGGAATGTGCTCCTGCAGCGGCAATTTCCAGAGCGCGCCGTCCGATCGCCATGCCTTTGACATCTGAAAGATCCGGTCCGTATTCAAGAACCTGTTCACTTGGCAGCGGTGCCGGAGACAGGATCTGTTGCCCCTGAAAATGGGAGACGAGAGCGGCAAGCGTCGGCGCACCGAGAACGTCCGTGCTCCCATTGCCCCAGCGTGCTTCAAGAGCCTGCGCGATCGGGCAGATCAGGCCGAGTTTGTCCGCAACGGCGCCGATGGCAGCCGAAAGAACACCAGCAACGGGGTTGATCCGCCCATCCAATGAGAGTTCGCCAACGGCGGCATAGGCCGAGACAGCCTCAAAAGACAGAACGCCCATAGCGCAAAGCAACCCAAGTGCGATGGGCAGATCGAAATGCGCGCCTTCCTTGAGAAGATCGGCCGGGACGAGATTGACGAGAATGCGTTTGGGCGGGAGCGCCAGTCCCATTGCTGTTAATGCAGCACGGACACGTTCGCGGGCTTCCCCGACAGATTTGTCCGCCAGTCCTACGACGAGAAACGCAGGAAGGCCGCTGGAGACCTGAACCTCGACCTTAACCGGGACGGCTTCAATGCCCGAGAAGGCGAAGCTCTGGATGCGGGCGAGGGCAGGTGTATGCGGGCTGGGACTCGTCATGAGACAAATCCTAGCCCGAAATTATTTCCCGTTGGTTAACGGAAAATGCCTCAGGAACGTTGGTACAGCAGACGAGCACGGAGTGTGCCATCGAGCGCCTTGAGGCCGTCGAGAAGTTTCGTGTCCATGTCCGGGCCTTCCGACTCGGCTTCGACGACGACATAGCCCACTTCACCATCGGTCTGGAGATACTGCGCCGTCACGTTGCAGTTCTGGGCTGCGAACAGATCGTTGATCTGGCGCATAATGCCGGGACGATTGGCATGGACATGCATGAAGCGTGTGCCACGGGGGCGTTCGGGAAGCTGGACGCTGGGGAAGTTGACCGAACCGATCGTGGAGCCCACGTCGGAATAATCGACTAGCTTGCGCGCGACTTCAACGCCGATGCGCTCCTGCGCTTCCATGGTGGAACCGCCGATATGCGGCGTGAGAATGACATTCTCCAGACCCTGAAGCGGGGATTTGAACTCTTCGCCAGCCTTCTTGGGCTCGACGGGGAACACGTCCACGCCCGCGCCCATAAGATGACCGTCTTTGAGGGCCGCGGCGAGGGCGTCGAGGTCCACGACGTTGCCGCGCGCGTTGTTGAGCAGGATGGAATTGGGCTTCATGGCCCGGATTTCCGTCTCTCCGATCAGCAGATCGGTCTCCGGCGTCTGCGGGACGTGGAGGCTGACGATGTCGGACTCGGCCAGCAGGTCATGCAGGGTCGGAACGGCGATGGCATTGCCGTGCGGCAGACGGGGCATCACGTCGAAATACAGAACGCGCATGCCGAAAGCTTCGGCCAGGACGGAAAGCTGCGATCCGATGGAGCCATAACCGACGATACCGAGCGTCTTGCCGCGGACTTCCCAGGCATTGGTGGCGGATTTGTCCCAGCCGCCCTTGTGGCAGGCTTCCGAGCGCGACGGGATGCGACGCAGCAGCATCACGACCTCGCCCATGACCAGTTCTGCCACGGAACGGGTGTTGCTGAAGGGCGCGTTGAAGACGGGAATACCGAGCATGCGGGCAGCATTCAGATCGACCTGATTGGTGCCGATGCAGAAGCAGCCGATGGCCATGAGGCGGTCTGCTGCTTCAAGGATTTCGCGCGTGAGCTGGGTCCGGCTGCGAATACCGACCATGTGCACGCCCTGAAGGGCCTCTTTCAGCGCAGCGCCTTCAAGCGCGCCCTTGACCCGCGTGACCTCTGCATAGCCTTCTGCGGCGAAATGGGAAGCGGCGCTTTCGTGAATGCCTTCCAGAAGAAGAATGCGGATCTTGTTCTTGGGGAGAGAGAACTGCGTTTCCATAAATCCGTCCCGGTCATGAACCGGAAGGCTCCGGTTTCAATTCAAACTGGTTCACCAGATCTGGCCGTGACCAGACCGGCCCCGGCTGATGTCTGCCGCCACGTTCGCCGGGGCCCCCTCCCTAGCCGATCAGCGGGTTTCAGGAAAGATGGCGCACGAGTTCGGGAAGCAGGGTTGCGTCTCCACAGGCGAGGACGGTGCCGTCACTTTCGAGCGTCAGGCTCTGTCCCTGCCAGTCCGTAATGCGGCCCCCCGCACCTTCCACTACTGGAACGAGCGCGCCCCAGTCCCATGGATTCATGGTGCATTCCGCAATGACGTCGATCTGACCAAGGGCGAGAAGGCCGTAAGCGTAGCAGTCTCCGCCCCAGGACGTGCGGCGAGTGTGTTTCTGCAGATTGGCAAAACGTGGCGCATGAGCGGCGGTCATGATCTCCGGGGCGGTGCAGGACAACTCTGCTTCGGCGGCGTTCGGGCAGGGACGGGTGCCGATCGTGCCAGGCAGGCGATCGGACAGAAACTGCGTAGGTCGTCCCGACACCCCAATCCAGCGTTCCCCGGTTACGGGCTGGTCGATCAGCCCGAGCACAGGACGACCTTTATGGAAAAGGGAAATGAGCGTGCCGAAAGTAGGACGACCGGTTAGGAAGGCACGGGTCCCGTCAATGGGATCAAGAACCCAGAGCCAGTCGCCATCCGTGCCGCTCATGCCGCTTTCTTCCCCGAGAATGGCATGTTCCGGCAGGCGCTCTGTGAGAATCTCGCGCATGGCCTGTTCCGCCTGACGATCCGCGATGGTGACGGGGCTGTCATCGGATTTCGCATCGGCACGCAGGGACGTCCTGAAATGAGGCAGGACGGTCTTGCGGGCGATATCCGCGCAGGCTGTTGCGGCATCAATGGCACTTTGCAGCACGTTTTCAGTCATGATTTGTGTCTATTCCCGTCCTGTAAGCGCTGCATGCGATTGACGCCCGTGGTGGCGGGCGGCATCAGAGGAGCCATGCATCCGATCATCGTCATTCCCTCCAGACTTGCTTCGACCCGTCTGCCGCGCAAGCCCCTCGCTGATATTGGTGGCGTCCCCATGATCGTCCGGGTCGCCCGTCAGGCTCTGGCCGCACAGATCGGCCCTGTAGTCGTGGCGGCGGGAGACGAAGAAATTCTGGAGGCCGTCAAAGGGATACCCGGTGTACGGGGCGTGCTGACCGACTCGGATCTGGCAAGCGGCTCCGACCGTGTCCATGCCGCTTTGGCGGATGTGGACTCCGATGGCGCTCATGATGTGGTCATCAATCTTCAGGGCGATCTGCCCCTGATTGCGCCTTCCAGCTTGGCTGCCGTTCTGAAACCGCTTGAAGATCCGACCATCGATATCGGAACACTGGCCGCTCCTGTGACGAGCGATGCCGAGCGCGATGCCGCGCAGGTCGTCAAGATTGCGTGTGATTTTGACGGGGCGGATGTGACGCGGGCGCTGTATTTTTCGCGTCTGCCCATTCCGTGGGGTGCCGGGCCGCACTGGCATCATGTGGGCGTCTATGCCTGGCGCCGGACCGCGCTGGAGCGTTTTGTGGCTCTTGCGCCGTCTGCTCTGGAGCGTCGGGAAAGCCTGGAACAGCTTCGTGCGCTACAGGCTGGCATGACGATCGGCTGTGCAAGGATTGACCATGCCCCTCAAGGGGTGGATACGCCTGCTGATCTTGAGCATGTGAGAGGGTTGGTCTGATGCCGGTCATTGCATTTCAGGGCCGTCCGGGCGCCTATTCCGATCTGGCCTGCCGTCAGGCGCGCCCCGGCTGGACAACGCTGCCCTGCCCGACTTTTGCCGATGCGATTGACGCCGTGCATGATGGCCGGGCCGATGAGGCGTTATTGGCCTGCGAAAACACGCTTGCCGGGCGCGTGCCGGACATTCATTCGCTGCTGCCTGACGCCGGGCTTCATATTGTCGGGGAATATTTTCAGCGCGTGGAGCATTGCCTTCTGGGTGTGCCGGGAGCGACGATCGAAGATATCCGGCGCATTCACACGCATCCGGTCGCTCTGGGGCAGGTTCGCAAGTTGGTCAGCGAGCTTGGCGTAGAGCCAGTGGTGCAGTTCGACACGGCGGGCGCGGCTGAAATGGTCGCTCAGTGGGGACGGAAAGAAGACGCGGCCATTGCTTCTTCTCTCGCAGCAGAACTGAACGGACTGACGGTGCTGCGGAGCAATGTGGAAGATGCCTCTCACAACACGACGCGCTTTTATCGTGTCTCCCGCAAGCCTTGCATTCCTTCACCCGAACGCACAGATGTTCTGACGACACTTTTGATGCGGGTCGGAAACTGTCCGGGTGCGCTCTATGCGGCATTGGGTGGATTTTCCCGGCATGTTATCAACATGACGCGGATCGAAAGCTACATGCTGGACGGCTCGTTCACGGCGACGCAGTTCCTGATGGATGTCGAAGGACATCCCGAGCAGGCGGCACTGGCCAGTGCGCTCGCAGAACTGGAGCAGGTCAGCGATGATCTCAGAATTCTGGGTGTTTACCCAAGCAGCCTCTCACGGCACGCCGCGTGACGGCAGGACAGGAACCCATGACAGAAGACGGAACAATGGCTGACACGAGCATGTATCAGGGATCGCTGACGGCTCTGGTGACCCCGATGCATACGGACGGGCGGATTGATTTCGACGTCTCGGCCAAGCTGATCGAGCGTCAGATCGACGCTGGTACAACGGCACTGATCCCCGCCGGAACGACGGGTGAAAGCCCCACACTTTCGCACGAAGAACATAGCCGTGTTGTCGCGCACTGTGTCGAGACGGCGAATGGTCGGGTCCGCGTCATGGCAGGTGCTGGCTCCAACAGCACGTCTGAAGCCGTCCTGATGGCGAAACACGCTCATTCCGTCGGTGCGGACAGTCTGCTGGTTGTAGTGCCATATTATAACAAGCCGTCGCAGGAAGGGCTGTATCGCCACTTCATGACGATTGCGGATGCAACGCCCCTGCCGATTTTCCTGTACTGCATTCCAGGTCGATCGGTTGTCGATATTTCGGTGGCGACCATGGCGCGTCTGGGAGAACATCCCAATATCGTCGGGACGAAGGATGCCACGGCCAATATGGCCCGACCGATTGCTGTGCGCCGGGCGGTGGACAAGCCCTTCAACCAGCTTTCTGGTGACGACAATACCGTTCTATCGTTCCTCGCTGCGGGGGGCGACGGATGTATCGGCGTGACGTCGAATGTCGTGCCGCATCTGTGCGCGGACATGCACTTGGCTTGGCAGGAAGGGCGGATCGAAGATGCGATCGCCATTCAGGACCATCTGACCCCGCTCCATGATGCGATGTTCATGGAAAGCAATCCGGGGCCGGTCAAGTACGCGATGTCACGGCTTGGTCTGTGCGGTGCAACCCTGCGTTTGCCGCTGGTCGAGCCTCAGGAAGCGACTCGTCTGGCTGTTGATGAAGCCCTGCGTGCTCTTGAGCTTCTGGACTGAGTGCAGGTATGGCGGGAAAGAAAACCAAGAGCGGCATGATTTCTCACGGCATTGCCGCGCAGAATCGCAAAGGTCGGTTTGACTACACGATTCTGGAGACGACCGAAGCCGGGATTGTTCTAAAGGGGCCGGAAGTTAAAAGCCTTCGTCTTGGACGCGCGACCATTACGGAGGCTTATGCGGCTGAGCGTGACGGCGAAATCTGGCTCTTCAATTCCTATATTCCGGAATATCAGGGCGGTGTGCTCTCGCGTTTCGAGCCGCGAGCACCACGCAAACTCCTGATGCACCGCAAACAGATCGTACATTTCTTGGATTCGGTCAGTCGTGCGGGTGCCAGTCTTGTGCCGTTGGATATTCACTTTAACGATCGTGGAATGGCGAAAGTGACCCTTGGTTTGGGTCAGGGACGTCGCAAGGAAGACAAGCGGCACGCCATTGCCGAGCGGGACTGGAAGCGGGACAAAGCTAGGCTGGTCCGTAGTAGTGGTAAGGATTATGGGTAAGAACCCGAAAGGCCGGATCGGATCTGATCCGGCTTTTTTTTATGGCTTGAGAGAGTGCCTGTAATTCTGGGCACAAAAAAAACCGCTGCAGCAGAAGCTGGCAGCGGTTTTTTTACTCAGACCGAAGTCCGGGTCATTCAGTCAGCGCTGATTTCAGCAGCTTCCGGACCCTTCTGGCCCTGAACAACCTTGACGTTGATCGTCTGGCCTTCGTCAAGCGTCGGCAGGCCGGAACGCTCGAGAGCGGAAGCATGGACGAAAATGTCCTTACCACCGGATTCCGGCGTGATGAAGCCGAAGCCCTTCGTGGCGTTGTACCACTTGACCGTGCCACGCATATCTTCAGCGCGGGACAGGTCCGGAGCCGGACGGCCCGGACGAGCCGATCCACCGAAACGGGGCTGATCGCCAAAAGCGGCGCGCGGACGCGGTGCTTCTGCCGTGCTCTCGTCAACCGAGAGAACTTCAGCGACCTGACGACCCTTCGGGCCCTGGCCGATGCGGACCACGACGGTTGCACCCGGGTTCACGGCGCTGACACCGGCATTGGTGAGAGCGTTGGCGTGCAGGAAGATGTCGCCCGAACCATCGGACAGTTCAACGAAACCGAAGCCCTTTTCGGTGTTGAACCACTTCACGCGGGAGCTGATTTCCGGGCCTGAAGCTGCGACGAAGCTGTTGCTGCGACGGGGAGCGCCGTAGCCGCCACCGCCACCATTTCCACCACCAAAGCCACCACGGTCGCCATAGGACGGCTGGGACGAGTATGTGTCGTCAAACCCGCCGCGGCGAGGTGAGTTGAAGCTGCTGCGGTCGGTTCTGTTGTTTCTCAACGGTCTAATCCCGAGACTGGGGTGCCATGATAGGGCGGACCCTGTCGTGACGTAATTTCAAAAATTTGGAAAAAAACGATGCTGCTTTTCTCCTGCAATAAGCTGTAGCACGGTTTTTTCCTTCTCTGCCACAGGGAATGTCAGGCTGAAACATAACTCGCGCTGATTTTAAGATTGTGAAGTGCCAGCTCGACACTTTGATTTCGGTCGTGGAAATGACATACACACGTTTTCCAGTACTTTGCGGTCCCGGATCCCGCACGTAACAGAGGTGCCCATGCGAAGCAGACTGACTTTTTCCATTGGAGCCACTGCCGTGCTGGCGCTGTCTTCCTCTGCCATGGCAACACCGTTGCAGGACCCGTATGGAACATGGACCATTCAGGGTGAAAATGATGCAATCTCCACGCTGAAAGGCACGTCGGATCAGTATTATACGTCCGGTCTGCGCATCAACTGGACGTCCGGAACCGATAATCTGCCGCGCCCGATTGCCAAGCTGAACCGCATCCTGATGGGAGAAGGCGTTCAGCGCATCAGCATTGGTTTGCAGCAGATCATTGATACGCCGCGCGATACGCAGGCCGATAATCCGCCCCAGGGTGATCGTCCTTATGCGGGTCTGCTGCTCGGAACGGTCAACCTTATCAACGATACCGATCTTTCCCGGACTGTTACGGGAATCCAGTTCGGCATGCTTGGCCCAGCAGGACTCGGGCGTCAGGTCCAGAACGGGTTTCACAAGGCCATCAGCGACACCCCGAGCACGGGCTGGGGCCATCAGCTTGCGAATCAGCCGATCTTTCAGGTTCAGGCGGGACGGATCTGGCGTCTGCCGGTCCTGAATGTCTATGGCATTCACGCGGATGTGCTGCCCGCGATCTCGGGTGCTGCTGGTGATTACCGGACCTATGCCGATGTGGCGACGACGTTCCGCATTGGTCAGGGTCTCGACAGCGATTTCGGCAACGCGACAATCGGACCGGGGCTGGACGGAACGGATGCGTTCCGCGCGACTCGTCCTTTCGCCTGGTATTTTTATGGCGGTGTTGAAGGTCAGGCCGTGGGATATGACGTGACGCTTCAGGGCAGCACGGTCCGCCCGAATGCGCCGCATGTGAACAAGATATGGGATGTGGGTGAGGTTCATGCCGGTGTTGCGGTGATGTGGCATGGTGTGCGCCTGTCCTACAGCCAGAACTGGCAGACAGCCCAGTTCCAGACTCAGAAGGCCGGTCTGTTTAACTATGGATCGCTCAAGCTGTCCGTGAAGTTCTGATCTGTTTAGACCGCTGATCTGAAAAGGTCGCCTTCCATGAAAAGGAAGGCGGCCTTTTTTTATGTCAGTGCGGGATGTGGGGTGTGACTGTCACGAACCGGTGCGCCCAGAAGATAGCCCTGGACTTCCTCGCAGCCATTGGCGTCCAGAAGGGCCATCTGGTGCTCGGTTTCCACACCCTTTGCGCAGCAGGTGATATTCAGGGACCGTGCCAGTGACAGAATGGCGTACATTACTTCGTCGGCGCGGATGTCTTCGCCCAAATACTGGACAAAAGCCCGATCGAGTTTGATCTGATCCAGCGGATAAGTCCGCAGGCGTTCCAGCGAAGAATAGCCTGCCCCGAAATCGTCGATGGCGAGGCGCACGCCCAATGCGCGAACACGGGAGAGTTCACGGAAAGCGATGTCGGATGGTCCGAATGGTCGGCATTCGGACAGTTCGATCTGCAAACGGCCGGGCGGAAGGCCGGTCTGGGTCAGAACTGAATCGATGAGGGGGGCGAGGCGCTCGTTGACCAGCCAGACAGGCGAGACATTCACGCAGACCCGCAAGGGAGCAGGCCAGTGCAATGCAGCCAGGCAGGCATTGCGCAGACTCCAGCTGTCGAGCGCTTCAATCATGCCGGCCTCTTCGGCGTAATGGATGAACAGGTTCGGCGCGACTTCGCCGTGTCCGGGGCGCGTCCAGCGTAGCAGCGCCTCATGTCCGACGATCTTCTGGGATTCCGTATCGACGATGGGCATCCATTTAAGGAAAAGTGCGTCGTCCTCGACGGCTTTGAGAAGATCCTGCTCAAGATTGGACGTGACGGTATAGGTGTTGGTGAGTTCTGCGTTTGCCCGGCGTTCATGTCCCCCTCCGGTCCGGTTGGCTTCGGTGAGGGCAGCGCGTGCGGCAAGAATGAGCTGGTTCGCATCTTCGGCATCCTGCGGATAGACGCTCCAGCCCGCGGAGATGGAGAAAGGGACGGCCCCCATCTCCAGGTCAACGGGAGTGCTGGAAATCTGCAGAATGGCGTTGACCAGAGTGCGGGTCGTGACGGCTGTTGTCCCCGGCGGAGTGAGGACCATGAAATGTCCTCCCCCGATCGAGCTGAGGAAAGCCCCTTCCGGCAGGACGGCTTTCAGGCGCCGGATCATCTCCGCAAGAATAAGATCAGCCGTGTCCCATCCATACCGATCGTTGATTAGGGAAAGGTGATCGAGATTAAGATGAATGAGGCTGAAAACGGCGCGGCGGGGCAGTTTCCCCGTTCTTTCGATGAACTGCTGCAGGACAAGAAGACTCTCCTCACGATCGGGAAGAGAGGATTTTCCAGCGTTCTCCGTAACCTCGCAGGCGAGCTGCCTGGCCACGTCCTGCAGGGAATCTTCGGCCGTCGGCAGGAAGCTGCTGCCGTTCAGGCGAATGGCGATCAGAAACTGTCTGCGGTGACTGTCATAGGATCTGTTCGTAATCGGAAGCCCGATGAGCGACCAATCTTTGAAAAACGGACATGAGAAAAAGGTTTTGCCATTTCGTTTTTGCTCGGCTGCGAGAATGATCTCGCCAGCGTCCAGCTTGTAGAGTGCGACTGGGGGCGATCCTGCGGACTGGAGAATGGATGGTATTCCGTTCTCCGGGATATCCAGAAATGCGACAGCTGTTGCGCCCGTTGCGGCCAGAAGCAGACGAAAGAGCAGGGATCGGCTGTCCGGAGAGGAGCCAGAGTATTCGTGGAGCGTCTTTTCCTGAACGTCTCTGGCCGGACTGCCCATCATTCGTAGACTCCATGAAATTCGGTTGAACGCATTACTGATAAATTCACAGTATTATATCGGTGTGAATTTTTCTGTCTAACCGGAAATCAGAAGTCTGTCGGGGTCGTTGCGGTCGAATATTTCGAGCAGAATTCTGAGTGCATGGCCTCGCGCACCAGTGAGTTGCGGGTTGCGAACGATTTCGCGTTCGCTGTCCTGCTGCATGGCGGTCAGCAGCAGCGCAAGACGGGCTCCCTGTGCCAGACGGAAACCGGGAAGACCGGACTGACGGTCCCCCGCAATGTCTCCACCACCCCGGATCCGATAGTCTTCGTCAGCGATCAGAAAACCGTCATTGGTGTCGCGTAGAAGGCTCAGACGCCGGACTGCAGTGGGCGTAGCGGTCCGGTCATGGAGCAGGAGGCAGAAGGACTGTTTTGAACCGCGTCCCACGCGGCCACGCAATTGATGAAGCTGAGCAAGGCCGAAGCGTTCGGCCTGTTCAATCACCATGACGGACGCATTGGGGATGTCCACGCCGACTTCGATGACGGTTGTGGCGACAAGAAGCCGTGTTTTGCCGAGACGGAACGTATCCAGAGCTTCCTGACGAACGGTAATGTCCTGTTTGCCGTGTGCGAGACCCACAAGCCCTTCAAACCGTTGCTCTAGCGAAGCCCACCGCTCTTCCGCGGCAGCCGCGGCCTGTGTTTCGCTATTTTCGATGAGCGGGCAGACCCAGAAGACCTGCACGCCATCACGCAAAGCCCGGCTGATGCCTGCAAGAACGCTGTCGAGCGAGTCCATGCTGTGCAGAGTCGTGCGGATCGGCTGGCGGCCGGGGGGCTTCGAGTCCAGACGGCTGACGCTCATCTCACCCCATTCCATAAGCTGGAGCGTGCGGGGGATGGGCGTTGCGGTCATGATGAGAATGTCCGTCGCGTCACCCTTGGCGCTCAGGTTCATGCGTTGACGGACACCGAATCGATGCTGTTCGTCGATGACGGCGAGGCCGAGATCGTGGAAGGTCACGCCGTCCTGAAACAGGGCATGCGTTCCGATGACGACTCTTGCCGTGCCATCCGCGATGGCCGCGAGCACCTTGCGCCGGGCCGCGCCTTTGATCGTACCGCTCAGATAGACACATTCCGTCGGGCACAGACGGGAGAGTGTTTCGAAATGCTGGCGGGCGAGGATTTCGGTCGGCGCCATGAGCGCAGCCTGAGCGCCGGACTCCACGACCTGAAGCATCGCGTTCATCGCGACGAAAGTCTTGCCCGCGCCGACATCGCCCTGAAGCAGACGCATCATGGGCGTTGATGCAGAGAGATCGGCAGCGATTTCCGCAATGGCCATGGTCTGGGCATGGGTGGGTTTGTGCCCGAAGCGCCGGAGCATTTCATCCTGAAGCGCGCCGGTGCCGCGAAAGCTGCGCCCATGCCGTTCGCGGGCTTTGAGACGCGCGAGCCCGAAGCAAAGCTGATCGGCCAGCAGTTCGTCGGCTGCAAGGCGGGACAGAGCACGGTTGCGGACAGGCTCCCATGCGATGTCCGGCGGGATGATCTCGGGCGATTGCATCAGGCGCAGGGCCTGCGTGAAGGACGGCCATTTCCGCTGGGTAACGAGGGCAGGGTCCAGCCATTCCGGCAGATCGGGCAGGAGGGCCAGAGCAGCGCGCATCGCCTTGCGGACCGTATAGGGGAAAAGCCCGGCGGTCAGCGGCCAGACGGGTTCGAGCGAGGGGTAGCTGTCGCGTTTGGCCCAGCTCACGACATGATCGGGCTGCGGCATCGTCAGCTCGCCCTGAAAGCTGCCGGTTTTGCCAGACACCAGCAGTTCGGCGCCCACGGTCGGGCTGGGCATGTTCCGCGTCTGGAAGAAGACCAGATCGAGTGTTCCGGTATCGTCTTCGGTACGGATGATGGAGGGCTGTCCCGGACGTCCGGCTTTGCGAAGAGCAACGACCCGGACATGCGCTGTCAGGATTTCGCCGGGGGCGAGATTGTGTCCGTCCGCAACTGTGCGCAGAATGCGTCGGTCAACCACCCGTTCGGGCAGGGTGAACAGCAGGTCCAGCACCTTTCGGCCACCCGCGATCTTTTCCAGCAGGCTGGCATGCCGTGGCCCAATCCCGGGCAGGCTCGTCAGCGGCGCAAAAAGTGGTGCGAGAGCATGCTCTGTCTCGGAACTGGGATCGGCAGGGGGCGGGAACTGTTCGGACGGCATCGTGACAACGGGCGCTTCCCGTGCTCCTCGGGCTGACAGGCGATGGAACGGAAGGTATAGGGCATGAGCAGGATGGAACAAAACGAAACCATGACCCGTGAAATGTCCACAACGTCCTTTGACCGGTCTTTCGGACCGACCGTCTGGGGCGTGCCTGATGGTAGTGTGGCCTTTCTTCTCCGTCAGCGCCTTGCCGAGCATGACGGACCACTGCTGCATGTTGCGCGCGATGATGCCGCTGTGGCCGCGTTGGCCGACATGCTGGCGTGGCTCATGCCTGAAGTCGAAGTTCTGCGGCTGCCGGCCTGGGACTGTCTGCCCTATGACCGTGTTTCCCCCAATCCGGTTCTGATCGCCGAACGGGCAGGGACGCTCTGCCGCCTGCTGGAGCCCACGAAGGCGCAGCGCATTGTCCTGACGACCGTGCACAGCCTGATACAGCGCGTTCCTCCGCGTTCGGCGTTCCGGGGACAGTCCATCAGCGTGAAGACGGGCGAGAGCCTCGATCAGGCGATGCTGATCGAGCTTCTGGTGGCCAATGGCTACACCCGGACCGATACGGTCATGGAAGCGGGCGAGTTCGCCACACGGGGCGGTATTTTCGATCTGTTCCCGGCGGGTGAAAGTGATCCGATCCGGCTCGATCTGTTCGGAGACGAGGTCGAGAACATCCGCGCCTTTGATGTCGGAACGCAGCGCTCCACTGAGACCCTGAAGCGCTTCGAGTTGCGACCGGTGTCCGAATTTTCGCTGGGCCCCGACAGCATCAGCCGCTTCCGTACTGGCTGGCGCGATTCGTTCGGCCCTGCGGCGACGTCCGATACGATTTATGAAAACGTCTCGGATGGGCGGCGCTATCCGGGGCTGGAGCACTATCTGCCGCTGTTCCATGACGGTGACGGCCATCAGATGGAAACGCTGCTGGATTATCTGCCGGGTGGTGCAGTCAGTTTTGACCAGCATGCACCAGAGATCCTCAAGGCGCGGCTGGATATGATCGCCGATCACTATCAGGCCCGGCGCGTTCCGACGCGCGAAGGCGAAATCCCGTACCGTCCGCTGCCGCCGCACCGGCTCTATCTGGATACACACGGCTGGGAATCGATGCTGGCGGGTGTGCCGTCCGTCATCCTCAATGCGTTCGCCATGCCGGATACGGCTCATGGCGTAGATGCAGGGTATCGGCCCGGCCCGTTGTTTGCGCGGGCAAAGGACGGAACGAGGGCAGGGATGTTTGAGGCTTTCGGACAGCAGGTGAAAAGCTGGGCCGACGCCGGACGGCGGACCTATGTTACGGCCTGGAGCCGGGGCTCACGGGAGCGGATTTCGCATCTTCTGGCGGAGCATGGCGTCACCGTTACGTCCTATGACGACTGGCCGGATGCGGCGGGAATGCCGAAAGGCACGACCGGCCTGCTGACGCTGGGGCTGGAGCGCGGGTTCGTCTCGGATCGTCTGTGCTTCGTCTCCGAGCAGGATCTGCTGGGCGAGCGGATTTCGCGTCCGCCGCGCCGCCGCAAGCGTGGAGAGCAGTTCATCTCGCAAGTCGGCGAGATTGCGGAAGGCGATCTGGTCGTTCATTCCGATTACGGGATCGGGCGGTATGTCGGGCTTGAAACGGTCGTCGAAGGCCGGGTCGCGCATGACTATCTGTCGATCCTGTACGACGGGGAGCAGCGCTTGCTTCTGCCCGTCGAGAATATCGAACTTCTCAGCCGTTTTGGTTCTGAGCAGGCCGGGGTTCAGCTCGACAAGCTGAGTGGAACTGCTTGGCAGGCCCGCAAAGCCAAGATGAAATCCCGCATCCGCGTCATGGCGGGCGAGCTGATCAAGACGGCAGCGGCCCGGGCCATGAAGGATGCGCCAATGCTCGCACCCGCCGAAGGGCTGTGGGACGAGTTCTGCGCGCGCTTCCCGTTTGTGGAGACGGAAGATCAATCCCGCGCGATTGCGGACGTTCTGGAAGACATGAGCGCCGGGCGTCCGATGGATCGGCTGGTCTGTGGCGATGTGGGTTTCGGCAAGACGGAAGTGGCGCTACGAGCCGCGTTCGTGGCCGCGCTTTCAGGGATGCAGGTCGCGGTCGTAGTGCCGACAACGCTGCTCGCCCGCCAGCATTTCCGCAGCTTCACGGCACGTTTCGAGGGCTTTCCGGTCAATGTTGTGCAGCTTTCGCGTCTCGTAACGCCAAAGGAGGCAACGAAGGTCCGCGAGGGCATGGCGAACGGCACGGTAGATATCGTCGTTGGCACTCATGCGCTGCTGGCCAAGACCGTGGCGTTCGAGCGTCTGGGCCTGCTGATCATCGACGAAGAACAGCATTTCGGCGTCTCTCACAAGGAGCGCCTGAAAGCGCTGCGTGAGGACGTGCATGTCCTGACGCTCTCCGCCACGCCGCTGCCCAGAACGCTTCAGCTGTCGCTGTCGGGCGTCCGCGAAATGAGCCTGATCGCAACGCCGCCGACGGACCGTCTGGCGGTCCGCACGTTCATCACACCCTTCGATAGCGTCATGATCCGTGAAGCCATTCAGCGTGAACGCTTCCGTGGCGGCCAGGTCTTCTGTGTCGTGCCGCGCCTGGCGGATATGGACAGGATGGCCGAGCGTCTGGCGGAAATCGTACCGGATGCCAAGACCGTACAGGCGCATGGTCGCCTGACGCCGACCGAGCTTGAACGTGTCATGACGGAGTTCGCGGACGGAAAATACGATATTCTCCTCTCCACCAATATCGTGGAAAGCGGGCTGGACATGCCCAGCGTGAATACGATCATCATCCATCGTGCGGACATGTTCGGTCTGGGACAGCTCTACCAGCTTCGCGGACGCGTGGGGCGTGGGAAGCAGCGCGGTTATGCCTATCTGACCTGGCCGCAGACGCGCCCGCTCTCGGCATCCTCGGAAAAGCGGCTTGAGATCATGCAGACGCTGGATTCGCTCGGGGCCGGGTTCACGCTGGCGTCCCACGATCTGGATCTGCGAGGCGCTGGCAACCTGCTGGGGGATGAGCAGTCCGGACATATCAAGGAAGTCGGGATCGAACTCTATCAGCAGATGCTAGAAGATGCCGTGGTCGACATGCGTCGTGAGCGTGGCAAGCGTCTAGAGGAAGAAGATAGCTGGACCCCGACCATCATTCTGGGCCTGCCTGTCCTGATCCCAGAAACCTATGTGCCGGATCTGCCGGTGCGTCTGGGGCTGTATCGCCGGATTGCGTCTCTGACGAACGAGGCCGAAGTCGAGGCGATGCGTGCGGAGTTGGTGGATCGTTTCGGGTCACTTCCGCCGGAAGTCGGCAATCTGCTCGATGTGGTTCTGATCAAGCGTCTGTGCCGTGAGGCCGGAGTGGAGCGTCTGGAAACCGGGCCGAAGGGCATGGTGATCCAGTTCCGCCGCAACCGGTTCGGCAACCCTGCTGCGCTGATCGACTGGGTGGCACGCAAGAAGGAATCAGGTGTAAAAATCCGGCCCGACCACAAGCTTGCGGTCATCCGCGAAATGACGAATGCGACCCGCATTGGCTATGCCAAGAAGGTCACGACCGTCCTGTGCAAAATGATCCGCAAGCTTGAAGTCGAGACATCAGGGTACTGAGAACGGCAGCGGAATGCGGTTGACGGTCACAACTCCGCCGCTCAGCCCGACATCCCACAGGGTCGCATCGCCGCTCTGACGACCCATTAGTCGGGCAATTGTGAGTGCGGCTACGACCTTCTTGGGGGCCGTATCACGGATCTCACCAATGAGGGTATCGACGTTCGTCACGCCAATATGCAGGTCCGCCGTCGACGTGGATGCCGTGGCGCCGGGTGAGATGGTGCCCTTGCCGTCGATGGCGCTGCTACCCGTAACGGCATGCAGGGCGTTGATCGTGATCTGCTGACGGGCGGTATCGAGGCCCTGAACCGTCAGATCCGCCGAAAGCTGCGTAGGCATGAGCGGCTGTTTGGTATCGTGGATACCACTGCCCTCAACCTTCAGGCGCAGATCCGGCGTTGTCTGGACCGCCTGAATCGACGCTTTGCGGATCGTCATGTCATGACCCGGGCGGGCGAGCGTTACATTCGTCCATGTGACCTGTGGAGTGCCGCCACGGATGTCGCTGCTGTTGATCGTCAGGCTCTGGTCCTTGCAGGCGGGACTGATGCCGCCGCGAAAGGCGCTGAGAGCGGCATAGGCGGCAACAGCATTGAAACGCTCCAGAGTTGCGGTCTCGACGTGACCGGAAGAATCGGAGAGCGTCACGCCATGAATGTCGAGCGTGATGTCCGTTCCTGTCAGCGCTGCATGCAGGGTCTTGGCCGTCAGGCCGTGTGCGGTGGTCTGGGTGCCGCCCAGCTCATAAGTCATACACGAGGCGGGAAGGCCAGCGGGTGTGTTTGCGCTGGCCATGATGGGTGTCAGGAGTGCGGCAGTCGCGGCGAGTAGAGTAAGGCGCAGGGACATAAGAGGATTCCGGACTGTGGAGAGAGAAGAAGCGTTAAGACCGTATTAGGGAATGAAGCGGTAAAATAATGGCACCTCCTCCTCTTTCGGAGAAATGCGCGTGTCGTCTTCCATTTCTGCCATGCCCGCCATTCCGCAGTATGTCTCCATCATCAAGGATGAAGAATCTTCGGCAAACAAGTGGGAAAAAACAAGCGTTTCCACCCAGCAGGCGGTTGCAGCGTTCAAGAGCGATGCGTCTTCGATCAAGACCCCGCAGCAGCTTCTGAAAAACTACAAGGCCCTCAAGGTCGTGCTGGGCGCTTATGGCATGTCTTCGGCGATCGGCGAGACGGCCGTTCTGACGAAACTGATGACGCAGGACCCGACATCAGCCAAATCCCTTGCCCAGACCAGCGGTAATTCGTCATGGAAAGCGTTCGCCAAAGCGTTTTCTGACTGGTCAACGTCTCCGTTGGCCTCTGCTGATACCGTTCAGAGCATCACGCAGAGCTATCTGACCAATAGCTACGAAGACAGTCTGCAGACGGAAACGCCGGGTCTGGGGGATGCGCTCTATTTTACCCGGACCGCCAAGACGGACATGACGCTTGAAAACGTGATGGCTGATCCAAAGCTCTTGAAAGTGGCGGAAGTTGTGTCGGGGTTTGATACCACGCAGTTTGGTGCACTAGATTACGATCAGCAGGTCCGTCTGCTCGGCTCCAAACTCGATCTGTCCAAGCTCAGTACGACCAAAGGAATCCAGCAGTTCGCCCAGCAATATCTGGCGCTGTTGCAGATCCACCCTACCAAGACCACGACTCCCGCAAGCATGTTGACCCTCTACGGGGGAAACGGTTCCACAACCAGCATTCTCTCCCTTTTTACGGGCGACAGTTCAGACAGCAGTTCTTCCCTGTATTCGGCGCTGTTCTGAACCTTTCTCTGACGTGACATCCTGTGTGCGGCCCTGTATCGCAGACACCTGACGGATTTCAGGTGAAGGGATATTTTCATGGCCGGACTGGACCCCACGGACTGGCACGGCATCCGTGAGATCGGGCATCGGATGCTGGATGAGCTCTTTGACCGCATGGAACATGTGGGCGAAGGCCCCGTCTGGCGACCGATGCCGCCCGCTGCTCGACAGGGCCTGAAGGAAGGTCTGCCGGAAAAAGGGCATTCCCTCAACGATCTGTATGGCCGCTATCAGGAACTTGTCGTGCCTTATGCCGTGGGAAATACCCATCCCGGTTTCATGGGATGGGTGCATGGGGCAGGAACGCCGGTCGGCATGCTCGCCGAGATGCTTGCCGGAGGACTGAACGCCAATTGTGGTGGACGCGATCACGCGCCAATCGAAGTCGAGCGTGAGGTGATCCGCTGGGCGTTGCAAATGGTTGGTATGCCGCAGGATGGCTCAGGCTGTCTGGTGACGGGATCGTCCATGGCCAACTTCATCAGCGTCATTACGGCGAGCCGCGCACAGGATCTTGCGATCCGTAAGGATGGGATCGGCGGCCGCAGGCTTGTCGGCTACGCCGCCACAACAGCGCATGGATGCTTGCCCCGGGCGTTTGATCTGGCCGGGCTTGGGAGCGAGACACTTCGGCGCGTGCCGGTTCTGGCCGATCATCGCATGGATGTCGGGGCCTTGTCCGATATGATCGCAGCGGACCAGAGAGCGGGCTTTGTGCCATTTATGGTGGCGGGTACGGCGGGTACGGTTGATTGCGGGGCGATTGATGATCTCGTTGCGATCGAGGCTGTCGCTCGTGAGGCCGGGCTCTGGTTTCATGTGGACGCAGCCTTCGGAGCACTGGCCTGTCTTTCGCCCCGGTTCAAAAAACAGCTTTCCGGCATCGAAAAAGCAGACAGTCTGGCGTTCGACTTTCATAAATGGGCGCAGGTTCCTTACGACGCCGGCTGCGTACTGGTGCGTGACAGCCGCAAGCATGCAGCAGCTTTCGCGCAGTCCCTCGATTATCTCGTGCGTGAAGAGCGTGGGCTCGCGGCAGGAGCCCCGTGGTTCTGTGATTTCGGCCCGGATCTGTCGCGCGGGTTCAGGGCCCTCAAGGTCTGGATGACGCTGGGCCATTACGGGTCAGAGCGTATGGGAGACATGGTCGAGACGTGCTGTGACGTTGCAGCCGATCTGGCGCGGCGTGTGGAACGGACCGAAGGACTGATTCTTCTGGCGCCTGTGACGCTGAATATCGTCTGTTTCGGTCTCGACGGTCTGGAAGATGCCGAAGTCTCGGAACTGGTGCAGGACCTGCATGAAAGCGGGATCGCCGCGCCGTCCACGACAAGAATCAACGGTCGGCTGGCGGTGCGGGCGGCGATCGTCAATCACCGCACCACGACCGCCCACACCAACCGGATGCTGGACGCCGTTATCGCGCTGCGCGACGACCGGTTGAAGGCGCGAACAGCGCGCTGAGCTGGGCCATCATGGTTCCGCCGAGGTCTTCGGCGGAGCTGATGGTGACGCTGTTGCGGTAATAGCGCGTCACGTCATGCCCAATCCCGATGGCCAGAAGCTCCGTGCCCCGGTCTGCTTCGATCCGCGCAATCACCTGACGTAGATGGTCTTCCAGATAGTTGTGCGGATTGGCCGAAAACGTACTGTCATCAACCGGCGCGCCATCCGAAATCACCATCAGGATATGGCGATGCTCCGACCGGCGACGCAGGCGCTTCCAGGCCCAGAGCAGGGCTTCGCCGTCGATATTTTCCTTCAGCAGTCCGTCACGCAGCATCAGGCCCAGATTGCGACGGGCCCGCCGCAGGGGCGTGTCTGCGTCTTTGTAGATAATGTGGCGAAGATCGTTCAGACGTCCCGGATGGGCTGTGCGACCGCTCTTGAGCCAGCGTTCACGGCTCTGTCCGCCCTTCCATTGCCGCGTGGTGAAGCCGAGAACCTCCACCTTCACGCCACAGCGCTCAAGTGTCCGGGCCAGAATATCACCGCAGATGGCGGCCGTACCGATGGGACGACCCCGCATTGAGCCCGAATTGTCAATCAGAAGGGTGACGACCGTATCGCGGAACTCGGTCTCACATTCGTGCTTACAAGAGAGCGGCAGGGTGGGATTCGTCACGACGCGAGAGAGGCGTCCGGCATCCAGAATGCCTTCTTCCTGCTCGAACTCCCAGCGACGTTGCTGCTGCGCCATGAGGCGGCGTTGCAGACGGTGCGCGAGGCGCGAGACCAGACCATGAAGCTGGGACATCTGCTGATCGAGCTTCTGGCGCAGGCGGTCCAGTTCGTCCGGATCACACAGATCGGAGGCGTTCACTTCCTCGTCGAAATCCGTGGTGTAGGCTTTGTAGGTGTTGAGGGATTCGGACGGGCCTGTTTCCGCCTGCTGATCCGAAGGGCCAGCGGCTTCTTCCGTACCGTCTTCCGACATCTCGGCGGAATCCGTGGCTTCGCTTTCGCCCGAAAGGCCGGTTTCGCCACTTTCGGGCTGATAGCCGTCCTCTTCTTCCGTTGCGGCCGGAGCCTGCTGATCCTGCCCTTCGGTTTCCGGAGCGTCGCTTTCCGTTGTCTCTTCCTCATCGGACGGCAGATCGGACGGCGCGGTCTGCTCTTCGTCATCATCAGGGACGGTCGTGAGCTGACAGGCACCAAGGAAGCGGGTCGTGGCGCGGGCGAAGGCCGCCTGATCGTTCTGGGTGCGGGCCATGTCAGCAAGAGCGGCCTTTGCCGCAGGCGTGAGGGCCGCGCGCCACTCATCGAGCGCAGGTCCGGCCTGAACCGGCATCGGATGGCCGGTCATGGCTTCACGTGCGAGCAGATCCAGCGCTACGGGGGCTGGCATGTCCTCGCGGGTTTTCATGCGGTTGCAGCCGATTTCGGCGCAATGCTGGGCGAGTTTCTGCTCCAGATTGGCGCGGACGCCCGCCATGTGGCGGGAGCCATAGACTTCGCAACGCGCCTGCTCCAGCGCATCGAAAGCCTGCCGGGCTACGGGCTCAGCCGGAGCGTTTGTATTCCGGTCCACATGATACCGCATGCGCAGAGCGGCAGCGTCCGCAGCTCCCCGGATCTTGCGGATTTCCCAGTCGTGCATATGGCGCGACAGATAGGGAAGTTCCACATTTCCGGCCTCTGGCGCGGTTTTGCGGTTTCCGCTGACGGCACCCTGAAAATCCACGCCCTGTTCCGGCGCACCACCCATGGCGCGCAGGGTGGCGATGGTGGCCTGACGAAAGCGTTCCTGCCGGTCTTCGTCGGTGGGGGAAGTCTGGGGGGCGGACAAGGGATCAGGCCAGTGGCGAGGTGTTGAAGCAGCGCTGGTAGTATTCCGCCACGATTCCGCGCTCGGCTTCGTCACATTTGTTGAGGAAGGTCAGGCGGAAAGAAAATGCCACATCATTGAAAATACGGTTGTTTTCGGCCCAAGCGATCACCGCGCGGGGGGACATGACGGTTGAGATATCCCCGGCCATAAATCCGGCGCGCGTGAGGTTCGCCAGTGCGACCATGCGTTCCACGAGCGTCGTGGCCTCCTGATCGTCTGCCGGGATTTTCAGCTTGGACGTGACGATGCTGACTTCCTGCTCCAGCGGCAGATAGTTTAGGGTAGCGACGATGTTCCAGCGGTCCATCTGGCCCTGATTGATCTGCTGCGTGCCGTGATACAGGCCGGTCGTATCGCCCAGTCCGACCGTATTGGCGGTGGCGAACAGACGGAACGCAGGGTTCGGACGGATGACGCGGTTCTGATCCAGCAGCGTCAGATGGCCTTCGGCTTCCAGCACGCGCTGGATAACGAACATCACGTCCGGACGACCGGCGTCATATTCGTCAAAAATCAGGGCGCAGGGATGCTGGAGGCACCAGGGCAACAGACCTTCGCGGAATTCCGTGACCTGTTTGCCGTCCTTGAGCACGATGGCGTCCTTGCCGATCAGGTCGATCCGCGAGACGTGACTATCCAGATTGATGCGGACGCAGGGCCAGTTCAGGCGCGCTGCGATCTGCTCGATATGGGACGATTTGCCGGTGCCGTGGAAGCCCTGAACCATGACGCGACGGTTAAAAGCGAATCCAGCCAGAATCGCACGGGTCGTGTCTTCGTCAAACTTGTAGGACGGGTCGATGTCTGGGACGTGTTCCGTGCGCACGGAATAGGCCGGAACCTGTATGTCCGTGTGGATGCCGAAGACTTCTGCCGAAGACACCATGAGGTCGGGCGCACCGAGAACGCTGGTCGGGACCGAGGAGTTTTCAGCGGTGGTCACGGCTTCCGGGGTATCAATCGTCGCGAAATCACTCATGGGACTCTGGGGCTTTCTCTGGCTCTTGGATCAGGGCGTTCTGGAGAAGATGGAGCCTTGGCGTCCTCTCTTCCAGTCTAAAAATTCAGGAAACGAAATCGTCCTGACGCGTGAAATGGACTTTGAGCGTGGCATAGGCCGAGCCGATGGCCTTGAAACGCTCCTCGGATGTCGCATCGCCGATATTGGCATCAGGATGATGCTGGCGGGCGAGGGCACGGTAGCGGCTTTTCACGTCCTCGAAAGAAACGGGCCATGTCAGGTCCAGTGTGGCCAGTGGCTGCCGTAAAGGCTCGGGAATACCGGCGGCTTGGGCGGACGCGCGCTGTCGTGCCGCATCCTTGGCCCGCTCCGCCCGGCTGTGACGGGTCGCACCAAGAATATCGAGCGGATCAATGACGTCGTCTTCGTTGAACTCCGCTTTGTTTGCCGTGCCGGTTCCCAGCTTCCATGAGGGGCGTTGCCAGGAAACATCGGCCCGCAGATGCGCCTCGATTTGGCCTGGCGTCATGCCGCGATAGAAGTCCCAGCGGGAATTATATTCGCGGACATGCTCAAGGCAGAACCAGAAATATGAACGCAGGGCATCACGCCCGCGCGGCGCACGATAGCCGGCAAGCTCGTTGCAGCCCGGATGGTCGCAGACCTGTTCCGGCGCGTCAGGATCGGGATCGAATGCCCGGTGTCTGGTGGATTTGCGCTGCATGGTGTCTGATATGGGCAATCACCGCCGCCCGATGCAAGCGGGCATTCCTCAAGCCGGACGATTTTCATCATGTCTGAAACAACTGCACACCCTTCCAGCCGACGCGAACGGATTGCGACCCTCCTCCAGCAGGGACTGGCCCCTACAAAGCTCGAAATCCAGGATGACAGCGCCCGACACGCCCATCACGCCGGAGCCAAAGCCCTCGGCGGCGGAGGCGAAACGCATTTCAACATCGCCATCACGAGTGCGCGTTTTGACGGACTGAACCGGGTGGCGCGGCACCGGCTGGTCAATGACCTGCTGGCGGAAGAATTCCGCTCCGGTCTTCATGCGCTGTCGCTGGTCCTGCATGGAGAACAAACCCCATGAGACGTGCTCTTTTCGCTCTTCTGCTGCTTTCAGGCTGCGCGACCAGCGGATATGATCGTCTTCCCAAAGCCGATCAGAATGACGTGCATCGCATCGAAGCGTATCTGAACGGTATTCAGGGATTGCAGGCGGCTTTTATCCAGCATGGACCGGACGCAGGCGAAAGCGGCGGCCGCTTTTCGTATATTCCGGGCCATCTGAGACTGGATTATGTCGTGCCGCATCCGATGGAACTCGTGGCCGGAGACGGTCATCTTGTGTTGGACGATCAAGGAACAGGCGCTGTTACGCATCTGTCGCTGCGACATAATCCGCTTGGGCTGCTGCTGAAACACCCGATCCGCTTTGATGGCGACATTCAGGTCACGGATGTGCGACATGGGAACGGATCGCTTCAGATTTCCGTAGCCCAGGCCGATAACCCCTCACAGGGCCTGCTCACGCTCCAGTTTTCGGACGTGAACGGCCAGCTGAGCCTGATCGGATTGCAGGGCGTGGATGCCCGACAGCATCATTTCGGCGTTCTGCTGTCGGATGTGAAACAGGGCGTGGTGATCGTCCCGTCCGTGTTTACGCCCCCTGCGGGTTAGAGCCGAAACGGTCGGGCCATGCGTCGGCCAGCGCGTCATCCAGATCTTTCATCGTCAGGCCGCTGTCGAATCGCTGAAGGCTGGTGACGCCGAATTCGCGGATGCCGCAGGGGACGATCCCGTCAAAATCGTTCAGATCGGGGCTGACATTGATTGACACGCCATGCCAGCTCACCCAGCGGCTGACGCGGATGCCCAACGCGCCGATCTTGGCTTCAAGTCCGCTCAGCGGATCAACCGTCCAGACGCCAATCCGTCCCTCACGGGTGAAGGCCGTGACCCCAAGTCGGGCGAGGGCGTCGATCATCCAGCCCTCCAGACCCGCCACGAACGCCCGCAGATCGCGGGGAGGGACGGTGCCGTTCGACTTCGTCAGATCCATCATCACGTAGCCGAGCCGCTGTCCTGGGCCATGATAGGTCCATTGCCCTCCGCGCCCCGCGTCATAAGTCGGATATCCGTGGGGATTATAAAGATCGGCCTCCTTGGCCGATGTTCCGGCTGTAAAAACGGGCGGATGCTCGACGAGCCAGACCAGAGGCGCGGCGGTTCCCTGATGAATCGCCCGTGCGCGCTCCTCCATGAACGCCAGCGCATCGGGGTAGGGCGTCAGTCCCGGAGAGGACGTCCACAAAATTTCTTCATAAATCGTATCTCGGGTCATTGCCCTCGTATCTGTCATCGGCTATAGCCCCTCCCACACCGGACGGTCATGCACCAAGCAGGATCGTTTGTCACGGGGCGGCCGTGGCGGAATGGTAGACGCGCAAGCTTGAGGTGCTTGTGGGGGCAACCCCGTGGAAGTTCGAGTCTTCTCGGCCGCACCACTGACATTCATATGTCGGTGTATCAAATTAAAAATCATGGATCTCCTGAATATTACTCTCCCTCAAGGGGGGCAGGTTTTATTAAGGTTCTGATAGTCTGTGCCATCTTATTGCCAGACTATTAAGACAGGGGTATTCCTCTAATGTCTTTGAAGAGCGTCTGGGCTTCCGTTCGGCAGTCGGGCGTCATCTCGTATGATGTGTGAGGTTTCGTGATCAAACCACTGAAAAAAGCTGTTCTTCCTGTTGCCGGTCTTGGTACGCGGTTTCTGCCCGCAACAAAGGCCATGCCGAAGGAAATGCTTCCTGTCGTCGACAAGCCGCTGATTCAGTACGCGATCGACGAAGCTCGCGAAGCCGGGATCGAAGAATTCTGTCTGGTCACCGGACGTGGCAAAGACAGTCTGATCGATTATTTCGATATCGCTTATGAACTTGAGGCAACGCTCAAGGAGCGTGGCAAGAAGAGCGCGCTTGAAGCGCTGGCTCCCAGCAGCGTGCAGGCTGGATCTCTTGTGGCCGTGCGTCAGCAGGAGCCGCTGGGCCTCGGGCATGCGATCTGGTGTGCACGTTCCTTCATTGGCGATGATCCGTTCGCGATCCTGTTGCCGGACGATATCGTCAAGGGACGCAGCTGCATTGGGCAGCTGGTCGAAGCTTACAACAAGACCGGTGGCAATGTCGTAGCCGTGTCGGAAGTTCCGCCCGAGCACACGAACCGCTACGGTATCCTTGACGTTGGCAGCGACGATGGAAAGCTGGTGGAAGTGAAGGGGCTAGTTGAAAAGCCTGCTCCGGAAGACGCGCCGTCGAACCTGTCTATTATCGGCCGCTATGTCCTGACGCCGGACGTCATGAAGTATCTGGCGAAGCTTGAGCGTGGTGCAGGCAACGAAGTCCAGCTCACGGACGCAATGGCCAAGACGATCGGTGAAGTGCCGTTCCATGGGCTGCGCTACGAAGGCACGCGCTTTGATTGCGGCGACAAGGCCGGCTTCCTTGAGGCCCAGCTTGCCTTCTCGATTGATCGCGAAGATCTCGGGGCGTCGGTCAAGGCGTTCCTTAAGAAGTACAAGCAGTACACAGACGCCCCCTGATCCCGGTCAGGTACGATTCTGACCTGCTCTACCTGCAAGGTTTTTTTACCTTGCAGGTAGAGCAGCTAAAGACCATATCCGCTCAGATCCTGCGGCGAGGAGTCTGGCAAGCATGTCAGTAAGCGGGCCGTTTCAATCTTTTCTTGAGCCGGGCCAGATTGTCCTGCATCCCGATTACCCGGACTGGGGATGGGGGCAGGTTCAGTCTGCTGTTGGTGAGCGGGTGACGGTCAATTTTCAGCATCAAGGCAAAGTCCTGATCGATGCATCCCGTATTACGCTCCGACTTCTGCCGAAACCCCGGTAATGCGGACAAGCCGTCGTATAGCCCGCACACTCCTCAATACACTTTTGCCTCCTGTCTGTGCGGCCTGTGGCACCGAAGTCATGACGGAGGGAGCTTTTTGCAGCACCTGCTTTCAGACGGCACACCGGATCGTCTCTCCGCGATGTGATCGTTGTGGCGTGCCTCTGGAAAACGAGGGGCTTGGGGGTACGCAGAACTGCTGTGCCGCCTGTCGTGCCCATCCGCCGGTCTGGCGTTCCGCTCGGGCCGCATTCGTTTATGACGCCTGGTCCCGACGCCTCATCCTGCCACTGAAATATTCCGATCATACCGAAAATGCTGCCGTTCTGGCACGGCATATGGTTGTTGCGGCTGAAGATCTGCTGGAGAAAGTAACGCTTGTCGTTCCTGTGCCACTGTATCGCACCCGATTATGGAAGCGGCGCTACAATCAGGCCGGTTTGATGGCGCAGGGTGTGGCACGCCTTGCCGGATTGCCATGTATGGTAGATGCCCTTCAACGTGTTCGCTCGACAAAGGCTCTGGCCCGTCTGTCTGCCGGAGAGCGCGAGGAGGAGATGGCACAGGCAATCCGGATCAGAAAAGGGCGGGACGCCTGCATAAGAGGGCAGGCTGTTTTGCTGGTGGATGATGTGCTGACGACAGGCTCCACGGCGACGGCCTGTACATTGGCTCTGATGCAGGCCGGGGCGGCAAGCGTGGATATTTTGGTTGCAGCCCGGACCGGGAGAGTGGATGAACAGAACCCGCGCTTTGTCCAGGAATGAGAATCCTATGCCGAAAATCGAGATTTTTACCCAGCCTGGATGCCCTTACTGTGTGCATGCCGTCAGTCTTCTGCGCTCCAAGGGCGTGACGTTTCAGGAAATCAACGCCCCGCACGGATCTGTCGAACGTGAGGACTCCATTCGTCGTTCGGGACGTCGCACGGTGCCTCAGACGTTTGTTGACGGAGAGTCGCTCGGGGGCTGCGACGATCTGATGGCCCTTGATCGCGCCGGGCGGCTCGATGCCCTGCTGGGCACCGTCTGAATGCGCTGTGTGGGCCTTTTCGCGGCTTTCCTGATGACTGTGCTGTCACTTTCATGTGTTCGGGCCCAGTCTCCTGTTTCGAATGATTCTCTTCCGCAGAACATTCCCGAACAGGGCCTGTGGTTGTCGGAAGGGCACGATGGGCTGTTTTCGATCCAGCCCTGCGGCCATGCTCTCTGTGGTCAACTGATTGGCATGGCTTACGAAGGGGAAATGCCAAAAGACGTCTGGGGACGTTCGCAATGCGGTATCCGTATGCTGACAGACTTTGTCCCAATCGAGGATCGCAAGTGGCAGGGCCATATTCTTGATCCGAGAACCGGACGGGTCTATCAGGCGCGGATATGGGTTTCCCAACCCAATGTTCTGAAGCTGCGCGGATTCGTTCTGGGAATGCCTCTTCTGGGTGAAACCCAGACCTGGAGCCGCTACACCGGTCCGCCAGTCGGACCACAATGCAAGCTGCCGAAGGACGTGCACTAGGTCTGTTGTCGCGAAACCGGCATCATGACCTGGACGTTATCGTCGCCCTATCGAAAGGAATGCAGACCCATCATGTCCCACCCTGTTTCCCGCCGCAGTTTTGCGGCCGGACTGGTTGCCGGTGTTGCGGCTGCCGGTACTGGTATTGCTGGTGCCGCCGATCCTGAGAAGGAGGTTCCGACGCCACCTCCGCCACCAAAGCAGGTTTCCAAGACGATCTGCTTTGTCGGCGGATATACGAAACACGGCCCCCCGGGCGGCGGAACCGGAAACGGGCAGGGCATTGCCGTTTTCGATATGGACCGCGAGACAGGCGTTCTGACGCCGATCACGACGTTCACCGATATCGCCAGCCCGTCCTTCCTGACGATCTCGAAAGACCAGCGCTTCCTCTACGCGCTGAGCGAAATCGACGATTTCAACAAGAATGGTGACGGGTCCGTCACGGCATTTGCCATCGACCCCAAAACCGGTTCACTGCGCAAGCTGAATGTCGTCAGTTCGATGGGTGCTGTTCCGGCGTATGTGAGCATTCACCATTCGGGTCGCTATGTGCTGGTGGCCAATTATGTCGGTGGGAATGTCGCGGTTCTGCCCATCCGTTCGGACGGATCTCTGGGTGAAGCATCGGACGTGGTTCACAACACAGGCCCGCGCCAGCCGGAGCGCGCTGCGGACAATCCGCAGGGTAATTTTGCCGTTTCCGATCATTCGGGCTCGCATCCCCACATGATCCATTCCGATCCAAGCGGAAAATTCGTACTGGCCGATGATGCAGGTCTGGACCGGGTGTATGTCTGGACGCTGAACCTCGACACGGGCAAGCTGATCCCGGCCAAGACGCCGTACTACGACATGGAACCGGGCTCGGCGCCGCGCCACTTCCAGTTCAATCATTCCGGTCGGATTCTGTACAATCTGTGCGAACAGGATTCGAAGGTCGTTGTTTCCAATTTCGATCCGGTCACCGGCGCGATCAGCAACATTCAGACGGTCAGCACGGTCACGTCGCATTTCCGTGGCTCGACGCTTGCAGCGGAAATCCTGATCTCGGCCAGCGGCAAGTTCGTTTACGTTTCCAACCGGCTCGGTGATTCGCTGGCCGTGTTCGCCATTGGCACCGACGGAACACTCACACTTCAGGACGAAGTCTGGATGCACGCGGATTATGGCCGTGCCCTGATGTTCGATCCGTCCGGAACGTTCCTGTTCTGCGCCAACCAGCGCTCGGATGCCGTGACTTCGTTCCGGGTGGACAAAAAGACGGGCGAAATTGCGTTTACGAACAATTTCACGCCAGTCGGAAGCCCGACGACCTTCGCGTTCATGAACACGCAGGCCTGATCGGCTGTGTCTCCGGCTAAGGCGCTTGTGGCGGATGATCCCGCTGCAAGCGCCTTTTTTTGTTCAGTCCTTGCGGAAAATCGCGATGTAGTTGATGCCGGTGTCGCGGCTTTCGCGCCATTTGAACGGCACATAGCTCATGCCCGCGATGTCCAGCATCCGCAGACCGGCCTGTCGGGCCATGGCGGCCAGTTCGTCCGGCTTGATGAACTTCTTCCAGTCATGCGTGCCCACGGGCAGCATCCGCAGCAGATATTCCGCACCGAGTTTGGCGACAGCGAAAGAGCGTGGCGTGCGGTTCAGTGTGGACACAGCAACCATTCCGCCCGGCTTCGTCAGCGTAGCCAGCATGATCAGAAAGTCCTGCGGATCATTGACGTGTTCGATGACTTCAAGCGCATTGACGACGTCGAACCGCGCCCCTTCTGCAACAAGGTCTTCCGCGCTGCCATTGCGATAAGACAGGGGCACGGCTTCAGGCGGCAGGGGATGTTGGGCCAGATGCGCTTCGGCTGCCCGGATACCGGCGGCGCTGGCATCGATTCCAAGCGTTTCAAACCCGAGTTTGGCATAGGCCTCGCTGGCCAGACCCGCGCCGCAGCCGATATCCAGCAGGCTCAGAGGTCCGGCGGATGCGGCGCGCAGAGGAGCAACGTGACGGCTGACCCATTCGGTTCGTAAGGGGTTCATGGCATGGAGCGGGGCCATGGGGCCGCGTGGATTCCACCAGTCTTCTGCCAGGGCGCTGAAATGGGCAATTTCGGATTCCGAAACGGATGAACGTCTGAAATCCTGTCCCGGAGATGTTTCTGTGGGCATCAGAACTGTCCTTCTGTGTGCCTGTCTGCCGTGCGTCATCTGGACGTGGCGGAGCGAGACGAGTATGTGGACCGGCAGAGTCTGTTCAGGCGCCGGGTGTTTTGCGGTACCCGATGCCAGACCCGAGCGCGCAACGCCAGACACGTACTGGAGCCTTATCCGCGATGTCCATGCCCGATACTCCCGTCCACGACCAGCTTTCCGGTCGTGCCGATCCTCATGCCGCCATGACTGGCGAAATTGGGAAACGGAAGACGGTTGTCATGAAATTTGGCGGCACATCCGTCGGAAATATCGAGCGTATCCGGAACGTTGCGAAACGCGTGAAAGCAGAGCATGACCGCGGACGCCGCGTGGCAGTTGTTGTGTCGGCGATGGCGGGTGTGACGAACCGGATGGTCGGATATTGTGCGGAACTCGATCCGCTAGCCGATCCGAAGGAATATGATGCCGTGGTGGCCGCAGGCGAGCAGGTGACGAGCGGACTTGTCTCCATCGCCCTTCAGGCGCTCGGCGTGAAAGCGCGGTCGTTTCAGGGCTGGCAGATCCCGCTGGTGACGGATGACGCCCACGGCAAAGCTGCTATCGAAAGCGTGGACGGCACGGCGCTGCTGGCCTGTCTGGATGATGGCATCGTGCCGGTCGTCGCGGGCTTTCAGGGCGTAGGGCCTGATGGACGGATCGCAACGCTGGGACGAGGCGGATCGGATACCTCTGCCGTGGCCGTTGCGGCTGCCATCCACGCCGATCAGTGTGATATTTATACCGACGTGGACGGGATCTACACGACCGATCCGCGCATCGTGAAACGCGCAAAGAAGCTGGATCGCATCACTTACGAAGAGATGCTTGAACTGGCTTCCGTAGGCGCCAAGGTACTTCAGACCCGCAGTGTCGGCCTCGCCATGCGCGAGAATGTCCGGGTGCGGGTGCTGTCATCGTTCGCCGAGACGGATGACGACAGTGGTTCGATTGTTGTTGATGAGGACGAGATCATGGAGAAGGAACTGGTTGCGGGGATTGCTAACTCGCATGACGAAGCGAAAATCTCCGTGCGGAATATTCCGGACCGTCCGGGCATTGCTGCCGCGATTTTCGATCCGCTGGCCGCTGCGAACATCAATGTCGACATGATCGTCCAGAGCGTTGGCGTGGACAATCTGACGAACATGACCTTCACGGTCAGCAAAGCCGACGAGGCCGCTGCCCGCTCCGTGCTGGAGAAGGCCCGCGAATACGTCCAGTATGGCGAGCTGATCACGTCCCATAACGTGGTGAAGATCAGTGTCGTGGGCATCGGCATGCGCTCGAACGCCGGTCTGGCCGCGCGGATGTTCCGCACGCTGGCCGATCGCGGCATCAACGTGCAGGTCATCTCCACGAGCGAGATCAAGATCTCGGTGCTGATCGATTCCGAATATACTGAACTGGCCATGCGCGCACTGCACACGGCTTATGGCCTTGATGCCAAAGAGGAAGCCGACGCGTGAGCGAAACCCTGATCGAGACTCCGAGCGAGGCTCTGGACGCCCGCGCGACGCTGGACCGGCTGTGGAAGCCGGGCTGTGACTTCCTTGGAAGCGAAGTTGCGATCCTCGGCGGCGCTATGTCCTGGGTTAGTGAGCGGCATCTCGTCTCGGCCATTTCCAACGCCGGTGGGTTTGGTGTCATCGCCTGTGGCGCGATGTCTCCCGAGCGTCTGGAAGAGGAAATCGTTGCCACACAGGCGATGACGAAGCGTCCGTTCGGCGTCAACCTTATCACCATGCACCCCGAGCTGGATCGTCTGGTGGATGTGTGTCTGGCGCACAGCGTCTCTCACATCGTGCTTGCAGGCGGGGTACCGAACAGCGCCACGATCCGCAAGGTCCGTGATGGGGGAGCGCGGGCGATCGGTTTTGCGCCTGCTCTGGCTCTGGGCAAGCGGCTGGTGCGCATGGGCATCGAGGCTCTCGTGATCGAAGGCTCGGAAGCGGGTGGCCATGTCGGGCCCGTGTCACTGACGGTTCTGGCGCAGGAAATCCTGCCTCATATCCGCGACGTGCCTGTGTTTGTGGCTGGTGGCCTTGGACGTGGTGATGCCGTCCTGTCTTATCTGGAGCAGGGCGCCGCTGGTGCGCAGCTCGGAACGCTGTTTGCAGCATCCAAGGAAAGCATTGCGCATGAAAACTTCAAGAAAGCCTTCCTGCGCGCCAATGCCCGCGATGCCGTGACGACCGTGCAACTCGACGAGCTCTTCCCGGTCATTCCGGTTCGGGGACTGTCGAATGAAGGTGGTCGTCGCTATGCCCGTCTTCAGGGCGAAGCACTTCAGAAGTTCCAGAGCGGCGAACTGACCAAGGAAGAAGCCCAGCTTTCGATCGAGCATTACTGGGCCGGTGCGCTGCGTCGTGCTGTTATTGAAGGTGATGTGGAAACGGGTTCCGTCATGGCCGGTCAGTCCGTCGGTATGGTCAAGGAAATCCGTCCGGTCGCCGATATCCTCGCGACGCTGGTGCAGCAGGCCGTTGATGCCATAAAGCAGCGTGAAACCCGTATTCACGCTGCCAGCTAACGGATCATCCGGTCATGTCCTCTCCGCCCTCCAGCCGCCCGTTGTCGCAGTCTTCTGACCAGCCCAGTGTTGGAAAGGTGCTGCGCGAGCGTCGCGAGGAACTGGGATGGCGGCTGGAAGACGTGGCGGAATGGCTGCGAATCCGCCCGAAGCTTCTGGCAGCGCTTGAAGCGGACGATCTTTCGGGGCTGCCGGGTGTGGCTTATGCCGTCGGCTTCCTGCGGACTTACGCACATGCCATGCAGCTTGATGCGGACGCGCTGGTCGAGCGTTTCCGGCGCGATACGCGTGGGGCGGTGACACGCAAGACGGAGCTGGTTTTCCCGCAACCCGAAGGGGATCGGGGGTTGCCTGTTGGTGTGCTGGTGGGCGCCGGGTTGGTGGTCGTGGCTGTGGCCTATGTCGGCTGGTACCGTTTTACCGCACATGACACACCGGCGCAGCGTCAGGTTCCAGCCGTGGCAGAACTGATGCCGGGTGCGGCAACTCCTGCCACGACCTCCCCACAGGTCGCCTCCGTCATGCCCGGACAGGCACCCACGCCCGAACCTCATGCTCCGGTCGTTGCGTCGCCTACTCCTGCTGGGCCGCCAACAGTTTCCAGCCCTGTGCAGACGGTTGCGGTTCCGCAAAACCTGCCTGCGTCTGCACCGGAACAGGCTGTACCACCGGCTCCGCCTCCTGATGAAGGTGATGCAACTGGCCAGACGTCCGCGGCTGAGACCGTTGCGCCTGAAAAAATCCCGACACCCGGACAACCCGCCACAGATCTGCCCCCGGCTGTTCCAGAAGGGGCTGTCGTCGTGAGAGCACTGTCGCACGTCTGGACGCAGGTCCGGGACAAGGACGGACATGTTCTGATCTCGCGCGTCATGCAGCCGGGCGAAAGCTGGCAGGGTGATCCGGCGGGCGCTCCGTTCCGCATGTCGTTCGGCAATGCGGGTGGTGTGGTTCTGACCACGGCAGGGGCGACCAGTGCGCCTCTGGGCCGGGAAGGGCAGGTCCGTCGCAATGTCGAGGTGACGGCCGATGCCATTCGCTCCGGCTCATTCGGATCGGGTGTGGCCCTCCCGGTTCAGCCCAGTCCTCCCGCAGAAACTTCGGCTATGGGTGTACCGGCCGTAGTGCCGCCTGTGGCCGCAAAACCGGCTCCGGTACCTGTGACGCACAAAGCCCCACCGCCGGAGCACGACGTTTCAGCCGATGACCTGAATGCCCGGCAGCTTGAACATCAGCCGCTGGAACAATCGTCGCCACCGCATTAAACCCTTATATCCGTCAGGGGGGCTCAGTGTCCCTGAATACAGCCCCCTGCGTCAGAGCTTCCGGTTTCCACCGGGCACGAAGAGGTAAATCATGAGCAGCTACCGTCCGTATCAGCACATCGAACGTCGCAAGTCGCGCCAGATCCATGTCGGCAAGGTCGCGGTCGGTGGTGATGCCCCGATTTCCGTGCAGACCATGACCAACACCCTGACGTCGGACGCACAAGCCACGATCGACCAGATCCGCCTGTCCGAACTGGCTGGTGTGGACATCGTCCGCGTCTCCTGTCCGGACGAGGCCAGCACCGAGGCTCTTGCGGAAATCGTCCGTGAAGTGAACGTCCCCATCGTTGCGGACATCCATTTCCACTACAAGCGCGCCATTGAGGCCGCGAAGGCCGGTGCTGCGTGCCTGCGAATCAACCCGGGCAATATCGGCAGCGCCGAGCGCGTGCGGGAAGTCGTGAACGCCGCCAAGGATTATGGCTGCTCCATCCGCATTGGCGTGAACGCCGGGTCTCTGGAAAAGCATCTGCTCGAAAAATACGGTGAACCCAACCCCGAAGCGCTGGTCGAGAGCGCTCTGGAACATGCGAAAATCCTTCAGGATCACGATTTCCACGAGTTTAAGATCAGCGTGAAGGCCTCCGACGTGTTTATGGCGGTTGCGGCCTATCAGCAGCTTGCGGATTGCTGTGATCACCCGCTGCATATCGGCATCACCGAGGCAGGCTCCAAGCGTGCAGGCACCGTGAAGTCGTCCATCGGTCTGGGCAATCTGCTCTGGGCTGGCGTGGGTGACACGATGCGTGTGTCGCTCTCGGCTGCTCCGGAAGAGGAAGTGCTGGTCGGCTGGGATATCCTGAAGTCCCTCGGCCTGCGTCATCGCGGTGTGAAGATCATTTCCTGCCCGTCCTGTGCCCGTCAGGGCTTCAATGTCGTCGAGACGGTCCAGACGCTGGAAGATCGCCTCCAGCACATCAAGACGCCGCTGACGCTGTCCATCATCGGCTGCGTGGTGAACGGCCCCGGTGAGGCACTGATGACCGATCTCGGCGTGACCGGTGGCGGCAATGGCCGTCACATGGTCTATGCGGCCGGTCGTCAGGATCACACGATGCCGGGTGGCGACATGATCGAGCATATCGTGGACCTCGTGGAAAAGAAGGTCGCAGACATCGAAGCGGGCAAGGTCGAGGCCTCCACGGCCAAGCAGATGGACCCGGCAGCGCACTGATGTCCGGACTTCAGCCCCCCCGCGGAACCCACGACCTCATCGGCGAGACGATGCGCCGCCATCACCATGTCGTGGAGACGGCGCGCCGGGTTCTGCGGACCTATGGGTTCGAGGAGTGGAGCACGCCCATCTTCGAGGACACGCGCGTCTTTTCGCGCACACTCGGCGAGACGTCCGATGTCGTGTCCAAGGAGATGTATACGTTCGAGGATCGCGGCGGTGAGAGCATCACCCTGCGTCCCGAGGGCACGGCGGCGATCTGCCGCGCGCTTGTTACGAACGGTCTGACGCAGTCTTTGCCGCAGAAGGTGTTCTATCACGGGCCGATGTTCCGCTACGAACGCCCGCAGAAGGGACGCTACCGCCAGTTCCATCAGATCGGTGCGGAACTGATCGGTGCGGAAAGTCCGCTGCGCGATGCCGAGACGATCGCCATGGCGCAGGATATCCTGCGTGAGCTTGGTTTGGGCGATCACGTCACGCTGGAACTCAATACGCTTGGTGATCTGGCCAGCCGTCAGGCCTGGCGCGAAGCTCTGGTCGCCTATTTCCGCGATCATGCCGATGCGCTGTCCGAAGAGAGCCGGGTCCGGCTCGAAGCCAATCCGCTGCGGATTCTGGACAGCAAGTCCGAGCAGGACCGCAAACTTCTCGACGACGCCCCGGCCTTTGCAGATTATCTGAACGATGAGTCCCGCCAGTTCTGGGACACATTGCGCGACAGCCTTCAGGCATTCGGCGTGGACTTCGTTGAAAACCCGCGTATCGTCCGTGGTCTTGATTATTACAGCCATACAGCGTTCGAGTTCGTGACCTCGAAGCTCGGGGCTCAGGGCACCGTACTGGCCGGTGGTCGTTATGAAGGACTGGTCGAGCAGATGGGCGGTCCGGCCATCCCGGCAATCGGTTGGGCTGGCGGAATCGAGCGTCTTGCAATGCTGCTGGACAGCGCACCGGAGCTTCCGGCGGGAATTACGCTGGTGCCTATGGGTGATCCGGCTGTTCTCAAGGCTGCGTCCATTGCACGCACGCTGCGTTCTGCGGGATTGAGGGCCGAAATCGAAACGCGCGGCAATCTCAAAAAGCGGATGGAGCGCGTGGTGAAGTCCGGCGCGTCTCATGCGATTGTTCTGGGCGATGAGGAAATCGCCAAGGACGTCGTTCAGCTTCGGGATCTGTCCAGCCGCGAGCAGCAGGAAGTTCCGGTTACGGACCTTGTGCGGCTCCTGAGCGCAGGACGCGCCTGAGCGTATGGCATTTGACGACAGGCTTGAGCGGATTGTCGCGCGTTCGGAGGAAGTTCAGGCCCTGATGTCTTCCGGCGATTTGACGGGTGAGGATTTCACCCGTCTGTCGCAGGAATATGCCGAACTGGAACCGGTGGTCGCGTCCATTCAGGCCTGGAAAAGCGCGGAAGAGCAGAAAGCCGGGGCGCAGGCTCTGCTCGATGACCCGGAAATGCGTGAACTGGCGCAGATGGAACTGGCGGAGATCGAGGCGACCCTGCCCGATCTCCAGCATGCGCTCCGTCTGGTACTCCTGCCGAAAGATGCGGCGGATGAGCGCAGCGCCATTCTTGAAATCCGACCTGCCGCTGGCGGCGACGAGGCTGGTTTGTTCGCCGCGGAACTCTTCGATGCCTATCGCCGCTTTTCGGAACAGAATGGCTGGCGTTTCGAAGTCATGGAATATTCCGAAAATGAAGTCGCAGGCCTGAAGGAAGGCATGGCGACCATTTCAGGCCGCTCGGTTTTTGCCCGCTTGAAATACGAATCCGGCGTGCATCGCGTGCAGCGCGTTCCGGCGACCGAAAATCAGGGCCGCATCCATACCTCGACCGTGACCGTCGCTGTGCTGCCGGAAGCCGAAGAGGTTGATGTCACGATCAATGACGATGACCTGCGGATTGACGTTTATCGGGCGTCAGGTGCGGGTGGTCAGCACGTCAACAAGACCGAAAGTGCAGTCCGCATTACGCATATGCCCAGCGGGATCGTGGTGGCGATGCAGGAAGAGAAAAGCCAGCACAAGAACAAGGCCAAAGCTTTGAAGATCCTGCGCGCGCGGCTTTACGAACGCGAGCGTGCACAGCTTCATGCTACCCGGGCAGCAGACCGGAAATCACAGGTCGGGACGGGGGATCGTTCGGAGCGCATCCGGACCTATAATTTTCCGCAGGGTCGCGTGACGGACCACAGGATCAATCTGACGCTCTACAAGATCGACCGGATCATGAGCGGTGAATTCGACGAGATCATCGACGCCCTGACCCGGGAAGAACAGACGGAACTGCTCGCTGCAGCAGGCTTTTAAGCTTCAGGTGTTGGGTGTGGCACAAACGGCAGCGCGGCCATGCCGATGGGTTGCGACAGCGGCATCGTCGTAATCGACCAGAAAGAAGTCCGTGAAATTGTTGCTGCCCACAGCGTCTAGGGAATGGCCTTCAGGATGGTGGAGCTGCCCCTCGCTGCTCACCTGATGGGTTTCCTGATGGCCATTGCGTACAATGGTGATTTCCCCGCACAGGGCGTAATCCACATCGGACCGGCCAACCGGAAGCGCGATGGTCTGCGTCTCATGGGCCTTGGACAGCCCGAGTCTGAATGTTGCAACCAGATTGCCATCCAGATAGAGGCGCGAGACTTCCGAAATTTCTTCGGGCGCACGCTCGTCCGTTACCGTAAAGGACGGGGGCAGTTCCCTGGACAGTTCTGACTGCGCCTGAACAGGCGTGAGTGTACAGCCAAGCAGCAGGGCGGAAAAGAGGAGCGCACGTTTGGACGTCATGACACCAACTATAGCAGGTTCGCTTTGAAGATGATGGCCAAAGATGATCTTTTGCGCGAGGCCTCACAGGCGCTGGAGCAGGCCGGGATTGAGGATGCGCGTCGCGAAGCGCGGCTTCTGCTGTGCTGGGCAACAGGACGGGATCTGGGTGGATTGCTGTCTCTGGATGGCGTGGATGACGTCCAGCAGATACGATTCGCCGATGCCCTGAGGCGCAGACTGAACCGGGAGCCTCTGGCGTTCATCACGGGCGAGACGGGTTTTTGGACACTGGATCTGGAGACTGGGCGTGACACGCTGATCCCCCGTGCCGACAGCGAGGCCCTGATCGAAGCGTTACTGGATATCCACCCTGATCGGGATGCACCGCTGTCCATTCTGGATCTGGGCACGGGGACGGGTTGTCTGCTGCTCGCCGCCCTGTCGGAATACCCGCAGGCAACAGGCGTAGGCGTCGATTTATCTCCTCAGGCGGCAGCTCTGGCGCGACGCAATTCCGTTCGTACCGGGCTTGGGCCACGGAGCGTTTTTTTCGCCGGAAGCTGGGCGGAAGCCCTGAATGCCCGGTTCGATATCGTGCTCTCTAATCCGCCTTATATCGAGACCGGTGATCTGTCGGATCTGATGCCCGAAGTTGTGCGCTATGAACCTGCGCGGGCTCTTGACGGCGGGGCAGACGGGCTTGAGGCGTATCGTATTCTGTGTGCCGCCCTGCCGGATCTGCTGGTGCCGGGAGGACATGCCATCTTTGAGATGGGGATCGGGCAGATCGACGACGTGTCTGCGCTTGGAGTGCAAAACGGACTGCGGGACGTAGGGCGCCGGAAAGATCTGGGGGGGGTGGACAGAGCGCTGGTTCTGCATTTGCCTGCATAAGAAGGCAGACAGTGGCGTGAGATAACGAAAAACCGTTGGCTTGACTGACGGAACTTGGTATGGCTAAAGCCAATGCATACGAATTTGAAGGTGTTTTACAGACACTTTCAGGCGTATCTTTGCCCATCGTTCACGTCATTCTGCACTGACGATGGAAGACTGGCTGAGCCGGGTTCAGCCATAGCGGAACAGACAGACGTCTTTTTCGATAGCGGCGGTCGGAACTTTCTGTGCTTGCAGAACGGTCCACGTCATCATGAAAGTGCATCACGGGTCGATGAATATGAAGCGCATAAGAGGCCGGCATCATCGTGCGGGCAGTGGGCCGTCACGTAGCAGCAGTAATGCCCAGACACCTCTGAACCGCAACCATGTGTTTGACAGTAACGGGCCTGATCTCAGGGTCCGCGGTACGGCGCAGCAGCTGTTCGAGAAGTATCTCCAGCTTGGCCGCGACGCAACCGGAACTGGCGACCGCATTCTTGCAGAAGCCTATTTCCAGCATGCGGAGCATTATTTCCGTATTCTCAACGCCATGAATCAGGCCGCTGAGAAAAGCCAGCAGGAACGTAACGAACGCCAGCAACAGCGGCAGCGGGCTTACGAAGACCGTCGTGAGGCACGCGGTGAGCGTGGTGAAGACGAGGCCCCGTCATCCGAGCAGGAAGGGGACTACGCTTCGGAGCGTTCCTCCGATGAAGACCATGATCGTCGTACGGCGGAAGTCGAAGCAGAATAAGACGTTCTGTCTTCAGCGCCTCAAAAAGACCGGCCCGCAAGGAGCCGGTTTTTTTTGTGCCTCAGACGCGCCCTACGAAGCGGTCTGGCAGGCGCCAGAGTTCTGTTCCGCTCAGATGCAGATCAAGCCGGTAGAGGTCGTTCAGACGCGTCTGGGTGCTGTCCTCGACCTGCTGGCGCCAGTGCATGAGGCGCGCGTCCCGATGGTCGAGCGTGCTTTCCGTTCTGGGTAGTCCTGCCATTCCAAGCAGCATATTTTCCCAGTCCGCATTGTCGAGGCGCTGATGACGTCCAACGTCTTCCGAGACCCAGGGCTGCCTGCGGGTCCGCTCCAGCCGCGCCAGACCCGAACCCAGATCAGCATAACGCAGATGGAACAGGAAAAGAGGAGCGGCGAGGCTGGGAACCGCTTCTTCGCAGCAGTGGAAACCCGGAGCCCAGGTGATGGGAATGCGGGTGAGGACCGGTTTGCACATCGCGCTCGAAAAGCGGAGATGGCGGCGTTGTAAAGAGACGGGACGGCTGTAGTCGAACGGGCCTTCCTCATCCGGACGGTGGATGACGTCAAAGCCTGTCGCTGTGACCACGGGGCTTCGGTTCAGCAGCGCGAATTCAGTCAGGGACGGGACGAAAGCGGGGTCAGCGAGGAGGATTTCGTCCACATCCGTATAGATGACGCTGTCATACCATTCGAGCAGACTGTCACAGAATTTTCCGACCGCCCGGGTGCGGCGTTCATCGTCCTGTGGAGAGCGGGGAATTCGAACGACATTCACCTGTCCGAGATGTGTTGTACATCCGTCATCTGACCCGTGATCGATGATGTAACAGGCGCTTTCCCCAACCTGTGCGCCATAATGACGCCGCCAGACCTGAAGATGCTCCGGTTCATTATAAACCATGGTCACGACGGCGAGGGGCTTTTTGATCATGTCCCGCAGACTACAGGAAATGACCCCACGCAGCAGCGTCTGGATCAGGAAAAAACGACTTTTTCGGGAAAAGAATGGTAGCGGTGGACGGATTTGAACCGCCGACCAAGGGATTATGATTCCCCTGCTCTACCACTGAGCTACACCGCCATCCTGCCGGTCAAACCGGCGTTGTGGCGGGGTTTTAAGGGGGATCTTTCCGGGTGTCAACACGTTAGGTTCAGGAAAATGCGGCATAAAATAAGATGTTTTTTACGGGTCGCCATCCTGCGGCTGCCCGTGGCATTTGAGGTATCACGGTTTTCCAATCAATCCGGCCTTCAGGGCTTTTCCAGTTTCTTTCGATGCAAGGAGTCTTTCATCTGGTGATGCAGCATTTTGTCAGCACTCTGTTTGCCATAAGATCCTATTTCACCTGGCTTCCAGCGTCCGTCGTTTCGGTGTTGATGCTTGTGGTGGTGGGGGTGCTGGCGTTCTATTGCGGCAATCTTGTCACGACACAGCTTCTGAAAATCCCCGGATCGCGCAAGGCCGCGTTGATCCGGCGTATTGTTTCGTCCCTCCGCAGACCGACGCGGCTGATGGTCGCCCTGCTGGCCATGCTGTCAGCGCTCCCGGCTGCAACAGGCTTTACGGCGGCACAGGAAGATAACTTTCAGCTCTTTTTGCTGTTTCTGCTGATCCTGACCTTTGGTTTCTCGGCAATCATGGTCTTCCGTATCATGACGGAGGTCTATCTCAACCGCCTCGCATCGCGGGAGCAGACCGACGACATCATGATCCGTTCGCACCAGACGCAGATCCGCGTCCTGCGGCGGCTGACAGAGATTCTGGTGGGGATTGTAACGGTGGCATCGGCCCTGATGTTGTTCCCGTCCGTCAAGCAGTACGGACTGTCACTGTTTGCCTCAGCGGGTGCGGCGTCCCTGATCGTCGGCCTGTCAGCGCGCGGGCTTCTGACGAACCTGATTGCTGGCGTACAGATTGCGCTGACGCAGCCGATCCGGATGGAAGACCTGATCATCATCAATGGCGACTGGTGCTGGGTGGAAGAAATTAACGCGACTTATGTGGTGCTGCGTGTCTGGGACTGGAGGCGACATATCGTGCCGATCTCGTATTTTCTGGAGAACCAGTTCGAGAACTGGACGCATAATTCAGCAGCCATTATCGGCGTGGTATTCCTGTGGGTCGATTATCAAGCGCCGATGGATAAAATCCGCGAGATGCTGAATGAGATCGTGCGGGGCTGCCCGCTTTGGGATGGGCGTGTGTTCGACGTGCAGGTGGCCGACTGCAACGCGCATGTCATGTCCATCCGTATCATCGCCAGCGCACGGACGGCGCTTCAGAGCTGGGATCTGCGGTGTGATATTCGCGAGAAGATCATCGCCCGGATCCGCGATGAATGCCCCGAAGCACTCCCGCGTTCGCGTTTTTCCATGATGCCCCCCGGTCCGGGCGGGCAGGACCCATGGGAGCAGATGGCGCCCCCGATCGGACGCCCGCCACCGGGAAGTTATATGGGGCCCGGAATGAGCAGTGCGTCGATGTCGTCAGACTAAAGGTAGTCCCGGGCGCATTTTTGAGTGTCTGCGGCCGTAGAAGACGTATGTTGCGACGCCCAGAACCAGATAGGTCACCAGAAGGACCAATGGCACCGGATTGCCGCTTCTGACGGCGCTGACCATGTCTGAAACCAACGGGATGGTCATCACCAGACAGAACAGAATGCCCAGCGCAGGTGTCGTACCGATCCAGAACCCGCGGATACGGATACCGCCCAGCGGGACACTGAAGGGGCGAACAATGTCCGGCCGTGTGTTGCGTTGCCAGATCACGGTAAAGCACACAATTCCGAACGCAGCCGCTGTTCCGATGGACACGAGGTCGCTGATGATGTCGATCGGCAGTGTCGCGGTGATGAGGGCAACAACAAGGCCAAGCACGATCGTGCCGATCCACGGCGTGCGGAGCTGAGGATGGATGACGGAAAAGATCTGCGGGATCAGGCCGTCGCGGCTGATGGTCAGCAGAACGCGGGACTGGGCATACATCAGTCCCATCAGTACCGAGCACAGACCGATCGTGGCCCCAACATTGACCAGCAGCGCCAGCCAGGGCGTGTGCATGATCTTCACGGCAATTGCGAGCGGATCCGGTACGTCCAGTTCACGATAGGGTACGATCCCGAGCAGGACCGTGGCGACGATCATATAGACGACCGTACAGATCAGCAGACTTCCGATAATGCCGATCGGCACGTCACGCGTGGGATTGCGGGCCTCGGCAGAAGCGGTGGAAACAGCTTCAAACCCGACATAGGCAAAGAAAATGACCGAGGCCGCACGAAAGATGCCGCGCACGCCATAATGAAACCCACCTTCGCTGGGGGGAATGAACGGATGCCAGTTTGCCGGATTGATGGCACCGATCCCAAACGCCACGAAGACGAACAGAACGCCGACCTTGAGCGCCACGATCATGGTGTTGACGCGGGCTGATTCCTCAATGCCGCGCACGAGCAGGGCCGTGACGAGAAGCGTTGCTACGAAGCCGATCAGGTCGAAGCGCCATCCTGCGCTGATCTGCGCTCCAGCCGTGCCTGCAACGGGTTGAAGTGTGGCATGGGTCAAAGCCGCAGGAATATGAAAGCCGGTGATGCCCAGAAGGGAGCTGGCATAGCCTGAAAGACCGGCGGCAACGGCAGAACACGAGATGCCGTATTCCAGAAGCAGCAGCCAGCCGACCATCCAGGCCACTTTTTCGCCCATTGAGATATAGGCGTATGAATAGGCCGATCCCGATACAGGGAGCGTCGAAGACAGTTCGCCATAGGAAAACGCGGTGAACAGGCAGGCGAGGGCGGCAATGACGAAAGAGATCAGAACGGACGGACCGGCATATTCGGCCGCCGCCGTGCCGGTCATGACATAGATGCCAGCGCCGATCGTGGACCCGACGCCAAGAATGACCAGTTGGGTCGCCGTCAGGCTGCGCTTGAGGCCGTTCGTATCGTTTTCGAACAGGACCTGTTCAAGGGTCTTCCGGCGACCTGATCCGGAAACGTCAGGAGGAGATTGTATCGATGCTGGCATGATCCGTAATGTGCCGCGAAAAACGGCGGCTGGGAAGTTCAGAGAAGAATGACGGCAGCGGAAAACGCCCCGGCCACAATGCAGTAGACACCAAAGGGTGTGAGCGCCCAGCCGTCATGGTTGCGGAAGAAACGCAGCATGAGGAGCGAGCAGATCAGTGCGGTGATTCCGGCGACGATGGCACCTGCGACGCACTGCACCATGACATCATGGGAGATCGTCATGTGGCGCATCTGCCAGGCTTCACGGACCGTGGCAGCCAGCACGATGGGCTGGGCCATCAGCAGGGAGAAGCGCGCGGCCGTTTCGTGGTCCAGACCCCGCAGAAGACCGCCATTCATGGTGGCACCGGAGCGGGACAGGCCGGGCAGAAGGGCAAGGCACTGCCAGATGCCGATGATGGCGGCGTCTTTTGGAGCGAGTGTCGAAATGGGTCGATGGTCGCGCTGGCCTTTCTGGCGGCGGAGCCACTCAGTCGCCATCAGCAGGAAGCCATTGAGGATCAGGAAACCCGCGACAGCGATGGGGGAGCCGAAAACATTCCGCAGACGATGCTCCAGAAGCCAGCCGACCAGTACGGCGGGAATGGTGGCGATGACGAGGAGCAGGAAGACCCGAATCGCATCCATCTGGGCGTGGCGACCATGACGGCCCATCATTCCGGTCAGAATAGCCACCCAGTCCTTCCAGAACACACCCGCCAGTGCGACCAGCGTTCCGACATGAAGCATGGTCAGGAACGGCAGGAATGTCGGTGCGTGCTCATCCAGATCCCAGTGCAGAAGCGCAGGAAGTAGAACGGCATGACCAAGGCTGCTTACCGGAAAGGGTTCGGTAATTCCCTGGACGACGGCGAGAATGAGGGCTTGGAGAAGCGTCATGGAGCCTGTCTCGGTGAAAGCCTTCGTTTACAAAGGCGGAAAAGAGATCACTTGCCCGATGGTTACAATCGACGCAACCACGGATGTAGCCTTGACCGGTCGGTCATGGGAGGACTAACTCCCGATCTGTTCAAGATTTTCGGGAAGGCGAGGCTGGCATGCAGTCAACATTGAGCGGCCGCGGGGGCGCCATCCTGGCCAGTGGTCTGGTTCTGGCGATTGCCGGAACATTCCTCGCTTACGGCAATGCCCTGCGTAAGGGGCCGGATTTTCAGGGCTCCGTCCTGCATGCCGCCTTCAATTCCGCGAACGGGCTCCATACGGGTGCGAATGTCGATCTCGCAGGTGTTCCGGTGGGGCGCGTCGTGTCCATTAAACTCGACCCCAGAACGCAGATGGCGGATGTCGCTTTTACGGTGGACCAGCGTTTGCATCTTCCGGTGGACACGGCTGTGGGAATCGGTGCGCCGACCATGACGGCGGACAACGCCCTGCAGATCCAGCCGGGTCATTCCCGCACGACGCTCTCCAGCGAGGGCAAGATTACCGATACGCAGGATCAGCTCTCTCTGGAGCAGCAGGTCAGCAATTATATTTTCGGTGGTGGCAAGTTGGGCCAGTAAGGCCCGCTTTCGTCAGTCGTTCAGAGGATAGGACGCCAGCAGGCGACGCTGTTTGCGCCAGGAATGCAGCATCGAGAACGCGCCGGACGTTTTCCAGCCTCGCGCCCGGTTGGCGGCCCCGATCAGGAAGGTCTGGCGGTAATGGGAGAACTGGGCGCGATAGGCTTCCCAGAGCGTCGTCCGCCGGTCCCAGATATGGGTGGCTTCAGACCCGACGCCATTGATTTCGATAATCCGGAAATTCTCACCACGACGCAGGTCTTCGATGGAGGCGGCTTTCACATCCACGCGCCCGAAATGGAAATCCGGGATGTCCTGCATGATGGCATCCAGACGGGCCGTCAGCGCATCCGTGGTATCGGCGCGCCCATCCCGGAAGACAGACCCTTTGCAGTGATTGCCTGCAAAAACCAGTGACATCTCCTCGCCCTTGGCAAGGACGTTCTTTTCCCGACCTGCAAGGCGCGGCAGGTAGATCTGCGGGACGAGGCTCATGCGCGCGTCACTCAGGATCAGTTCCTCGATCGTCGACACGCCATCGCCCGTCAGGACCGGAGCTTCCTTATAGGTGATGGAGGTGATGCGGCCACGCGGTTCGTCGGGGTGGCGGATATAGAACAGTCCGGCTTCGACGGGATAGGTGATGAGTTCCTGAACCAGCATGTCCACATCGTCGGGAAACTGCGGCAGAACCGTTTCAAGCTGTTCGCGGGACTGGACGAGCTTCACACCCGTGCCATTGCAGCCGATATCGGGTTTGATGACGACGGGAAAGGACAGGTCCTTGCGCGTCATGGCATCCAGCGCGCGATGGTCCGCGCCTTTGCCGCTGCGGAAGACGGCATAGGGCGCGATGAAGGACTGCGCCGTGGCGCCCCCCATATCGAGAATGGACGATTTGCTCTCACCACACAGGCCACCCGTTTCGATGCGCGGATTGGCGGCCGTGGAGATGCTGAGATCACGGTATTTGATCCCCATGACGATCCAGTACAGGACGATGGGCGTGTAGAAGATGGAACCGGGCCAGAATTCAAAAAGGGAAAGCGGGTTCTGGTCGGCTTCTGACTTGGACATTGCTGTTATTTGCTCACGGTCTGGAGACGGGCGATCAGATGCCCGACGACGACGATACACAGGACAAACCCCGCCAGTCCGGCCCAGCGCCAGCCGCCCTGATGGGCAAGAAGCCAGCCGCCAACCCGCATGGCGAGCAGGAAAAGACATGTCGTCCACACCAGCGTAGCCAGAACAGCGGTTATGGCAAAACGCAGGAACGGGGCGTGGAAAAAACCGCAGGCGGTATAAAGCGGAAGCCTTGCGCCGGGCACGAAACGGGAGATGGCGACGATGCGGATGACATTCGTGCTGAACCAGTCCTGCGTGCGTTCGCGCTTCGGCAGTGTCAGAAAGCGTCTGAGATAAGGCCAACGCGCACCTGCCGCCCCGAGGCCGTACAGGCCAAGATCTCCGACCGCCACGCCAAAATAAAGCGCGCCCAGAGCCAGTGGAATACTGACCTCGCCCGCGCGTGCCGCGATGGCGGAGAGCACCGTGGCCACGTCTTCAAGGATGAAGGTGCCCACAATGATGGTGGCCGCCTTCAGCCATGCTGGCTGCGAGGCCATGGCGGGGCCGATGGCGATCATGAGTGGGGAGAGTCCATGAACATTCAGTCGCCGGTTTCGCACGCCAGCGCGCCAACCACAATCTTGCCGTGCCATATTTCGGCGCGAATGCTCTGCGAGAGTGCTGACAGAGTTCTGGCGAGGCTGGCGGTCCGGGCTGCGGATTGCTAGCGTGTGCCCTATCATTTCTCCCTGTAAGGGACTGGTCCTGACCGTGCTTCAAAGACGTCATCTGCTTGCTACCCTGACCTCCGTTGCCGGTTCCGCCGCAGTGGGGCTTTCCTCTGCCAGAGCGCAGGCTGCCTCCCAGACACCAGCGCAGAGTTACGCCGCTTTTCTCGACAGTGTGAGGACGCAGGCTCTGGCACAGGGGATCGCGCCGTCGATCGTCTCACAGGCTCTCGCCCTGACCCGCACTCCCAATGCCTCCGTCCTCAAGCTGGACCGCCACCAGCCGGAGTTCACCCTGACCTGGGCGCAGTATCGCGATCGCGTTCTGCCGGAGTCGCGCTTTGCGAAGGGCCGGAGCGTCTATGCTGCCCAGCAGTCCGTGATGTCTCCCGTAAGCGCGCGCTTTGGATGCGATGACCGTGCCGTTATGGGAATCTGGGGGCTCGAGTCGGGTTTTGGCGCGCATGACGGGACATATTCCGTCATCGATGCACTCGCGACGCTGGCTTATGACGGACGACGCTCGGCATTTTTCCGTAACGAGCTCATGAAAGCGCTCCAGATCCTCAATGACGGCGATATCGCCCCTGCGGCCATGATCGGCAGCTATGCGGGAGCCATGGGGCAGGCGCAGTTCATGCCCAGCGCCTATCTGCGTTATGCGGCGGACGGGGACGGGGACGGCAAGCGCAATATCTGGACATCGGAAGCGGATGTGTTCGCGTCCATCGCCAATTATCTCGGAAAGTCCGGCTGGCAGGTCAATGAACCATGGGGTCAGGAAATCATCCTCACCAAAGCGCTCGACAAAAATGAAACCGGTCGGACCCGCCAGCGGACACTGGGGGAATGGATGGCGCTGGGCGTGCGCCGGGCAGACGGGACGGCATTCTCGCGCCGGGACGTGAAGGGCGCTGTCGTGCAGCCCGATGGTCCGGGAACGCAGGCTTTCATGGTCTATCACAACTTCAACGTGATCCGCCGGTATAACCCGTCGGATTATTATGCGCTGGGCGTCGGGCTTCTGGGGACTGGCATTGTTTCTGCGTAATTGCGGGGCCGTTCTGGCCCTTCTGCCGGTTCTGGGTGCGTGTCATCGCGACGAACCTGCGCCTGTTGCGCATCCGCATTACGAACTGGGTGCTGCGTGGCATGGCGCACAGGGATGGTTTTACCCAAGCGAGCAGTTTGATTATCGCATGACAGGTCTGGCGACGCGCCAGAAAGCGCCTGCTTCCGGCCTGAGCGCTGACGGGGAAATCTGGTCTGCGGAGAGCATGATGGGCGCGCATCAGACGCTCCAGCTCCCCGCGATCGTCAGCGTCCGCAATCTGCTGAACGGACGCATCGTTCGCATCCGCCTGACGGATCGTGGGCCAGAGGGGCAGGGGCGCATCATCGCACTCTCTCCGAAAGCGGCTGACCTGCTGGGTATGACCGCTGATACACCCGTTGAGGTGATTGAAGATGAAGTGGCCAGCCGCACACTGGCGGAAGGGCTGGGGGAAAGACCCGCTGCGCAAAGCATTTCTGCCGCACCGGTAGGCGAAGTGCGCGAAACATCGCTCAGTGATGGGTCTTCGCATGTCTATGGTAACGACTCGTCCGTGACGACAGCATCTGTAGCCGTTGGACCGCTCCCCGCGACATGGATGCAGGGCAGTCCGGGGCCATCAGGGCTGTATGTCTTGATGGGAATATTTTCCGGTCATGCGGCAGCGGCAGGTGTCGCCCTGCGCTGTAACGGTACGGTTCTGCACGCCTCCGAAGGTGCGGGACTGGAGTGGCGCGTTCTTGGTGGACCCTATGCCGACATCGCACAGGCCGATGCGGCACTGGACCACACCCGCCTGTGCGGGGTAGAGGGCGCGCGGATCATTGTGGAATGACGGCCCGTTGTCTGAAGGCCGTGGAACTGGGGACGAACGTGCGGACTAGACGCTCTCTTTTCGGTGGGGTGGCAGGCATTGCGGCCTGTGCTTCTTTTGCGGGACCCCTGAAGGCGTTTGCCCGCCCGCACCACCATGCGGCCCACGCCGCGAAAGCTGCTGCGGCTTCTGCGGTAGACGCGCCGGCTGGAACGCCCGCGAACACGCCGATCGGCCCGTTCGATACCGTGGCGCGCTGGGCCTATGTTGTCGATTACGACACGGGCGCCGTCCTGCTCGACAAGGCGTCTGACGAGCGTATGGCACCGTCTTCGCTGACGAAGATGATGACGGCCTATATCGTGTTCGGCATGCTGGCGACAGGGCGTCTCCGTCTGGAACAGAGCCTGCCGGTCAGCGAGAAAGCCTGGCGCACGCAGGGCTCCAAGATGTTCGTGCCGCTGGGCCAGAGCGTTCTGGTGTCCGACCTCATTCAGGGTATGCTGATCCAGTCCGGCAATGATGCCTGCATCGTACTCGCCGAAGGTATCGCCGGGTCCGAAGAACGCTTCGTCGCGATGATGAATGAGGAAGCGCCGAAGCTCGGCATGATGAACTCGCACTTCCTCAACGTAACGGGCCTTCCGGCGGACGGTCACTACATGACGGCCCGCGATGTCGCGACAGTGGCGTCGCATCTGATCCGCGATTTCCCGCAATATTACCATTATTTCGGTGAGCTTGAATTCACCTACAACCACATCCGTCAGGGCAACCGGAACGTGCTGGTTGACAAGGGCCTCGCTGACGGCCTGAAGACCGGTCATACCGATGCGGGCGGTTTTGGTCTCTGTGCCAGTTCCAAGCGCAACGGCAACCGCGTCATCGTCGTCATCAACGGTACGGCGTCGAGCAACGAGCGCGCCCATGAAGGCGAGCGTCTGATGTCTTGGGCGTTTGCGAATTTCGAGAACGCCACGCTGTTCCGTCGCGGGCAGGTCGTGGATTCCGCACCCGTGTGGATGGGCGAACACCGTCAGGTTCCGCTCGTCGCCGGTGCCGATATCGTCATGACGCTGCCCGTCGGCTGGCAGCAGCGTTCGCATATCGCTGTAGATTATGCCTCGCCGGTGATCGCCCCGGTGACGAAGGGGCAGGTTTGTGGCGCGCTCGTGATATCCGCCCCGAACATGGCCGATATCCGCGTCCCGCTTGAGGCTGGCGAATCGGTTGCGAAACTTGGACTGGTCGCCCGCGCCATGACGCGTCTGGGCCATGGCCCCGCGCAGTAAGGGCATGGCTGGAACAGGACTGTTCATCACACTCGAAGGCGGTGAGGGCGCGGGGAAATCCACGCAGGCCCGCCTTCTGGCCGAAGCCCTGCGCGCGGAGGGGCATACGGTTCTTCTGACGCGTGAGCCCGGTGGTACGCCGGGCGCGGAAGAAATCCGCAACCTGCTGCTGTTCGGCAAGGTTGATCTGTCCTGGCGGGCGGAAATCCTGATGCACATGGCGGCGCGTTCGGACCATCTGGACAACGCCATTCTCCCGGCTCTGGAGCGCGGGGAGATCGTGGTGTGTGACCGTTTCCATGATTCGACGCTAGCCTATCAGGGCCATGGCGTCGGGCAGGGCGTGCCCGAGATTCTGGCGTTCCTGAATGGTGCGCGCAAACTCGTGAATTTCGAGCCGGATCTGACGCTCATGCTGGAACTGCCTCGGGCCGAGGCGCTCGCACGTCTTCGTGCTCGGGGCGGGCAGACGGACCGTTACGAAGGTCAGGCGGAAGCGTTTCACGAGCGCGTTCTGGCCGGATTTGAAGCGATTGCCTCGGCTGATCCGGGGCGCGTGAAACGCGTGGACGCAGCCCAGACGCCGGAAGCCGTCAGTGCGGCGCTTATGCGGGCGGTGCAGGACCGCCTGATGGTTCAAGGCGTGTGAGCGATCCGCGTCACACTCTGGGTCTGTACGGTCACGGCGAGGCGGAAACGACGTTTCGGCAGGCTCTGGCCAGCGGCAAGCTCCATCATGCCTGGCTGATCTGCGGTCCGGCAGGGATTGGCAAGGCAACGCTGGCCTTCCGTCTGGCGCGACTGCTGCTGAATGCGGAAAATCCGGACTCGGCACCCGCGCGGCGCATCGCAGCCTCCACGCACGGGGACCTGCTGGAAATCTCGCGGGCCGTGGACGAGAAAAAAGGCCGTCTGCGAGGCGAAATCACGGCAGCAGATGTGCGCCCTGTGCAAACCTTCCTGCATCACACAGCGACCGAAGGCGGCTGGCGCGTGGTGATCGTGGACGGCGCGGAATATCTGAACCGGTTTGCAGCCAATGCCCTGCTCAAAATCCTTGAAGAACCGCCCCCGCGCTGCGTCCTGCTGCTGACAACGTCTGCTCCGGGTGCGCTCCTGCCCACGATCCGCAGCCGCTGCCGCATACTGACATTGTCTGCACTGTCCGACGCGGATATGCGCGCTGCACTGCCCGGCATCTCTGTCGATGTGCTGGCGCGCGCGCATGGATCACCGGGTCGTGCGCTCTTTCTCTCGCACGACCGGGACGGGGCGATTGCAGCATTTGTGGCGGAAATCCTCGGCGGACAGGTGCGTGCGTCGGCAACCATGGCCCTGAGCGAACGTATTGCAAAAGAAGCGGAAGGTTTCGCATTGCTCTGCGATTTGCTAGGCGAAGGACTGGCAGACCGTGCGCGCTTGGCAGCGCGACATGGGGATCTTGCAAAGGCCGATCTGGCGGCGCGGCAGTGTTCTGAACTGGACACGCTGAGGCGTCAGACCGAAGGCTTCAATCTGGACAAGGCCCAGGCCATCCGTCAGGCAGCGGAACTCGCTTCCGGCAGTTGAGATGGTCAGGGCGTTATGAAACGAGTGGACATGACGCGGCGCTTCACCATCACGACCCCGATCTTCTATGTGAACGGCGCTCCGCATATCGGGCATGCCTACACCTCCATCGCGGCCGACGTTCTGGCGCGCTTTCATCGCCTGAATGGCGAAGAGGTCCTGTTCGTCAGCGGGACGGACGAGCACGGCCAGAAGGTCGAGCAGACCGCTGTGGCCAAGGGCATGGACCCGCAGGCTTATGCCGACGAGGTGTCGGCCTCCTTCCGCCAGATGCAGAAGGACATGGCGATCTCGACCGACGAGTTCATCCGCACCACCGAGGAGCGCCACAAGGGTGCGGCCAAGGCGCTTTGGGAGAAGGTTGCGGCGAACGGGCATATCTATCTGGGCGCCTATGAAGGCTGGTACTCCACGCGCGATGAAGCCTTCATCGGCGAAGACGAACTGGTCAAGAAGCCCGATGGAACATTCGTGGCCCCCTCCGGTGCGCCGGTCGAGCGCGTCAAGGAGCCGTCCTATTTCTTCCGTCTGTCCGATTTTCAGGACCGCCTCCTGAAGCTGTATGAAGACAATCCCGACTTCATCGGTCCCGTCGGCCCGCGTCGTGAAATCGAAAGCTTCGTCCGTCAGGGTCTGCGCGATCTGTCCGTCAGCCGCACGAGCTTCAAATGGGGCGTTCCGGTCCCGAACGATCCGGATCATGTCATGTATGTCTGGTTCGATGCGCTGGCGAATTACCTGACGGCCGTGGGCTATCCCGATCTTGATGATCCCCGTGCGAAGTTCTGGCCTGCGGACATTCATGTCGTCGGCAAGGAAATCGCGCGCTTCCATTGCGTGTACTGGCCGGCGTTCCTGATGGCAGCTGGCATCGATCTGCCGAAAAGCGTCTTTGCCCATGGCTGGTGGACGGTCGAGGGCGAGAAGATGAGCAAGTCTCTCGGCAATGTCCTTGATCCGAAGGCTCTAGCCGACGAGTTCGGACTGGATGCGCTGCGCTTCTTCCTGATGCGTGAAGTGCCGTTCGGCGGCGATTCCAATTTCAGCCGCCGTTCTATGATCACGCGGACGAATGTCGAACTCGCCAACGATCTTGGCAATCTGTGCCAGCGCACACTGAGCCAGGTGGCTCGCAATCTGGGCGGCATCTTGCCCGAGCGTGGCACTCTGACCGAAGACGATCAGGCCATGCTGGCGATGGCAACGCTGTTGCCGACGATCATGTCCGAACAGATCGAGCGCAAGGCGATTACGGATGCGCTGGAGGAAGTCTGGAAGGTCATCCGCGCCGCCAACTCCTACATCGACCGTCAGGCCCCCTGGGCTCTGAAAAAGACCGATCCCGAGCGGATGGCGGATGTGCTGCGCGTCCTCGTGGACATGATCCGCGGCATTGCAACCATGCTGCAGCCCTTCATGCCGAACACAATGGACAAGATGCTCACGCAGCTTGGCGTGCAGGGTGACGAGCGGACATTCGCCGCTCTTGAGACGCTGCTCCCGGCTGGCCGCACACTTCCCAAGCCCGAAGGCCTGTTTCCGCGCTTCGTCGAGGAAGAGGCATGACGGGACTGATCGACACGCATTGTCATCTGGACAAGCTTGACGATCTCGCGCCTGCTTTCGAGCAGGCACGGGAAGCGGGTCTGTCCGGAATGATCACGATCGGGACGCGCTTTTCCAAAGCAGACACGCAGATTGCCCTAACCCAGCACGATACGCCGGATTTGCGGATCTGGTGTGCGATCGGCATCCATCCGGATTATGCGGGTGAGGAGCGTCTGCCCTCGGTTGAGGAGCTTATTGCCAAAACCGAAGCGCCTTGCGTCGTGGCAATCGGGGAGACCGGGCTGGATTATTTCCATAGCGGCGATGAGGCTAAACCTGCCCAGCATGCCGCCTTCCGCACCCATATCGCTGCTGCGCGCCAGACAGGGCTGCCGGTCGTCATCCATACCCGCAATGCCGATGACGACATGATCGCTATCCTGCACGAAGAGCATGCGAAGGGTGCGTTTCCGTTCCTGATTCACTGCTTCGCATCTGGTCCGAAACTGGCGGAAGCGGCTCTGGAACTGGGGGGCTATATCAGCTTTTCCGGCCTGCTGACCTTCCCGAAATGCGAGGAAATCCGTGAAGTCGCACGGATGGTCCCGGAAGATCGTCTTCTGGTTGAGACGGACAGCCCGTATCTTGCGCCCGTTCCGAAACGCGGAAAGCCCAACACGCCGGGTTATGTTGCGCATACGGCAGCACGTCTGGCAGAGGAACGTGGCGTTTCTCTAGCAGAAATCACCCGGATTACGACCGAAAATGCCCGCCGTCTGTTCACGAGGATCGCTGCATGAAGGTGACGATCCTGGGATGTGGCGGCTCCGCTGGCGTTCCCATGATCGGGGGCGAGGAGGGGTCACAGACGGGGATCTGGGGTGCCTGCGACCCCGCCGAGCCGCGCAACCGTCGCACCCGCTCCTCAATCGTGATCGAAGGCGAGGGCGGGTTTCGGCTTCTCGTGGACTCAGGGCCGGATTTTCGGGATCAGATGCTGAATTGTGGCCTGAGCCATGTTCATGCGGTCCTCTATACACATCCGCATAGCGATCACATCGGCGGTCTGGACGAATTGCGCGCCATCAACCGCGTGATCGGAACGCCGCTGCCATTGCTGGCGACACAGGATGTGCTCGAAGAGCTGCGCCTTCGCTATGCCTATGCATTCGCGCCTTGGAAGGGGCCAGACTTCTATCGGCCGGTCTTCGATGAACGGATTGTGCAGGCTGCAGAGACGGTTTCGTTTCCCGGACTTAACGCTCAGATTTTCGAACAGCGTCACGGGCGGATCACGTCTCTGGGCGTACGCTGCGGTAATTTTGCCTACAGCACGGATGTCGAAACGCTTTCGGACGAGGCCCTGTCGTTGCTCGAAGGGGTGCAGACCTGGATCGTGGACTGCTTCCAGTACGACCCGCACCTCGCCCATGCCTGGCTGGAACGCGTGCTGGAATGGCGCGAGCGGCTTGGGGTGAAGCACGTCATTTTGACCCATATGGGCCCGGACATGGACTATAAGACCTTGTGTAAAACACTGCCCGAGGGTGTTGAGCCTGCCTATGACGGAATGGTTCTCGAACTTCAGGCTTAATGGACCGGGCTGTCTGGCGAGAGAATACTCTGTCCTGTTGCGTGCGGGAGTGGTTCAGCTGGAGGAAGCGAGGGATTGAGCGGATATCGTTTTCCGTCAAACCTCATGCGGCTTAGGACGAGGGCAGGCCGCCCATCTGGCGACTGTCCAGAATAGGAAATTTCGAGATCGTGCCAGCCATGAGACAGAACGGGCAGGATACGAACCGGCAGATGAACCAGTGTCATGCGTGACAGAAGTTTCCATTTGCCTGCATGCCCTGTGAGAATGAAAAGTGTGCAGCCGCCGCTTGCTCCACACCATCTGTTGTCCCGGGAATAGACAAGATATTGCTGCGTCTGACCTGTTGCATCCAGCGCGACTTCTGCTCCCTGATAATGGGATAATCCGAGCTTCGTCTTTATGACGTCCTGTATGTCGAGGCGGGGTTGTGCTGCACCCCGTCGATGAAACACAAGCAGGGCGCACAAAAGGCAGACGAAAAATATTTTCATTTTTTGAAGGACCGGGCAGGGCGCATCGCTCGGTCCTTCAAGATCAGAACGTCATCATCGCACCGGCCGACATCGTATGGTCGCTCTCATGTGCGATGCCGTGGGCGTCCGATTCCGTATGGGCATATTCGCCCACAAGCGTGAACCAGTCCGTCAGGTTGTAATAGACTGCTCCGACTTCCGACTGGTTGCGGCGGACCATGGACGGATTGTCTTCACCGGGGGCCTGATAGAGATTGCTGACGCCATAGCTGCCGACAACCTTGAGCTTCGGCAGGATCTTATAGGCCGCCTGAACGTAGTAGCCTTCCGAATCACGCTTGCGTCCCTGTGCTGAGACACCGTCGAAGAAAAGGCCCGTCGTGCCGAGACCGCTGCCATAGTAATAATATGCCACGCCTTCAAACGGACCGCGCGAAAGTTTGACGCCCACGTCTCCGGCCTCGACCGTCGTGCCCTTGCGGCTGTTGCTGCCAAGGGTTGCACTGGTCAGGTTCTGCTGGTGCTGAACGAGGAAGCTAGTCCAGAAGCGTGTTGTAAATCCGGCGATATTGCCGTCATAGGTAACTTTGCCCTGAAGCATGGGCGAACTGTGCTGAGTCGTCGTCGCGGAAAGACCGCCGCCTGCGAAGTTATATTCGTCAAGCGGTGTCATGACGCCGACGGAAGCCTGAAAGCCTTTCCATTTCGGTGAGATATAGGTGATCTGCGGAAGCCAGTCAGTATAGACGTAACCGACGCCAATGCGGCCGAGAGACGTATTGGCCGGGTTGGCGTTGCTGCCGGTGCTGCCAACGCTGAGAAGCGTGGCGTCGTTCAGGATGGCATCGGACGCAAACAGCGCAATATCACGACCCAGCTTGACCGTACCGAGTTCGTCGGTTCCCGCAGTCATGAAAACCTGACGGAAATCGAGGCCGGCGGTTCCAAGGCCCACCGGGCTGCCACCGGAATTGGCGTTGAAAGTGCTGGGGTCGTTGTTGTTGATGCCGGGATACATGCCGAACACGGCGCCCAGCTTGATGCCTTCCTGTACCGTGTTCAGCTTCAGGATCAGACCACCCGGCAGAAGGCCGTTACGGACGGAAGATGAGTCGAACCCGCTGCTACCGGTGGAAACGCCGCCCGCGACGGGGCGCCCGCCGCTGGGACTGTTATAGGTATAATAGGCGTTGACGAAGCCGGAAATGTTGATGTCGATCTGGCCTGCCTGGATCGTAACGCCTTTGCCCGCAACATAGGGCTTCACGCGGACGATACTGTCCGGATTATACGTCCTGCGTGCTTCCATCAGGGAATTGCGAGCGTCCTGTGCGCTGGCCGAGGCTTCCATGGCGGCACGGCGCGCTGCGGAGACTGCGGCAATTGTCGTCACGTCAGGTGGAGTATCAAGGCTGCTGCCTTCGTTCTGGGGTCCATAGCGCATGTAACGGTTGCGATGGCGTGCGGGTGCCGGGGATGCTCCGTCGTCGTCACGTTGCAGCGAGGGGTGCGCGTGATGCTGGTGATGTGACAGCAGTACGTTGTATTCCGAACGGCTCAGGCTGCCCTTGGCGCGAAGGATGTCGAGCAGTTCCGTATAATCATCAGCCCGTGCGATGGTCGGGAGGGCGGAGAGAACAGCAACGCAGAATGTGCTTCCCAGAAGACTCAGGCGGCACAGGGACATAGATGACATATAAACAGCCGCTCCCGCGGATATACCGGTGATCGAGTATGTGCTCTCACCGGCAGAAATGGACTACACCGCTTTTCCTAGCGCGAATTGAGACATTCTTCGCAACAATAGGATGTGTTCTCACAAAAAAGTCAGAAATTTAGAGTTCCCAGATATATAAGTTGGCATAATATATCTTATACGACATATATGTGTTGCAGATCCCGCCTCTGATTCATGTTGGATTTCAAGTCTTTCAGCTTGTGCCCAGCGCATTGAACCCATCGGATTTCAAAATTTATCCCTATGGCAAAATGCCACAGAACACTATTGCCCCAGATTTTTGGCGCCTTTGAAGCGGATTTTTGAGATGCAGATCGCGTTCTTAGTGATTGATCTGACGCCAATGGCAAATTGCCATAAATATGTTTGTGGCAATTTGCCATGGGAAATTCCGGTCTGAAAATCTAATGGCAAAATGCCATTGCAACTAGATGGTGGCATTTTGCCATAGGTATCTCTCCTCTTTACCTCCGCGGGTTTCTGCCGTTACGCAGGATCTTCCTCCCCTGCATCACTGAGGCTGCATGACCGAGATCCTTCCTGCTTCCCCCGTCATCGAACCGTTTGCTCCCTCAAGACAACGTGAACTCTGGGGGCATCCCATCGGGTTGTGGGTTCTGACGCTGACGGAGGGCTGGGTCGGATTTTCGCTTTATGGCATGCAGGCCATCCTTGCGCTTTATCTCACGGATCATCTGCTTCACCCCGACCATTCCGGACATGTATTTGGTCTGGCGCCGCTTGAGGCGTTTGTCTCGGCTTTATATGCGCCAGTCGGGCCGAGAGCTCTGGCGGGAGCCATTACAGGGCTTTTTCTGGCCTTGATCTATGCCACTCCCCTCATCGGCGGTTTTCTGGCGGACCGTGTCCTTGGTCAGACACGCACAATTCTCTTTGGAGCGATTCTGATGACGGTGGGCCATTTCCTGCTGTCATTCGACTGGAGTTTCGTGCTGGCACTGGGTTTTCTGCTCGCAGGTCTTGGCATGGCAGGAGGATTGCGGGCGCAGGTTGGCGCGCTTTATGCCCTGGGCGACCGGAGACGTTCGGACGCCTATCAGATCTATATGATGGGACTTCAGGTTGCCGTCATCGTGTCGCCGATATTATGTGCAAGCCTGGCGCAGATCGAATGGCACTGGGGTTTTTTGGCCGCGGGCGTTGGTATGCTGATCGGGCTCGTCGTCTATCTTTTCGGGCGCCGCTGGCTTCCTGCCTCTGACCTTACCGTCCATCTGAAGCCTCATGATGCGAACATTTCAAAACGCACACGCCCTGCCCTGACGTCACAGGAAAAAAAGACGGTCTGGCTGCTTTTGGCGCTTGTGCCGGTCATGGCAGTTGGAGCTGTCCCGAACTCCGAAATTTTCGACGGTTATCTGCTCTGGGGACGCGAGCATTTCCAGCTTCGTCTTTTGGGGCACGAAATGCCGGTGAGCGATCTGATTTCTCTGGATGGTTTCATCAGCACTCTGTGTGCTGTGGCTGTTCTGTGGTTCTGGAAAGCCTATTCCCAACGGCGGGAGGATCTTTCCGAAATTACGAAAGTCGCACTGGGTACTTTTATCGGGGCGTTCGGCCCGCTTATTCTGGCTTTGGGATCATGGATCAGCCCGGGCCCGCATGAAGTCAGCCTGCTTTGGGGGCTGGCCTTTCACATCATTAATGATATCGGCTTTTCGATGAGTTATGCGATCGGAATGGCCCTTTTTTCCCGGGCTGCTCCCGTGAGCGTCAACACCATTCTCGTGGCCTGCTTTTCGCTGCATCTGTTTCTCTCCAATCTTCTGATTGGAAAACTCGCAACACTTCTGGGTCGTATTTCCGACGTCTCGTTCTGGCTGCTGCACTCGGGAGCCGCTCTGCTGGCGGCGGTCATTCTTGGGTTCTGCGCGCTCCGGTTCCGCGATCTGCTGGCTCCCGAAAAAGAGACCCCGCCCCCGGCTCTTTAAGGCGGCGAAACCAGATGGCGCATCTCTGCGGCAGAGGCCGTTGAAATCGCGTCTCCGTCCAGCGTGCGGACTGTGACAGGCATCAGAAGTCCGTCCGCTCTTTTCTTGCTGCGCTGGATAATAAGGCGCTGAACGATGGGATAATCCCGGATCAGCTTTTCGAAAACCGGTCGCGGAATGGCCAGTAGATGGCTGAACTGAAGGGAACGGACTGTGCCGGGCATGGCCTCGTTGCGGATGACGGAGGCGGCTCCGATCAGATCTCCACTACCGAACAGGATCTCCTGCTCGGCCAGATTGACTTCAGCCAGCCCCGCGACCTGAGCATAGACCACACGAACGCGCTGGCCCCGTTTGAACAGCACTTCTCCGGGTGAGACGAAGTGCATCGAAACCTTGGAGGACAGCTTTTGCAGCACACTGTCCGGAACGCCATTGAATGCCGGAAAAGCCCGAAGGCGCTGTTCGATGCCGCTTTTCAGATTAAAACGTAGCGGCGCATCAAGCCGTGCCCGCTGGCGTTCGATCTCACGATGCAGTTCGCGATGAAGCTCTTCGGAAATCAGGCTGTCGGCTTCAAGAGCATCATATTCTTCATCTTCGAGACGTAGGGCGATTTGCCGCAGGATGCGGCTTTCCAGAGCTTCGGAATAGCCGGAATAATGCAGGCGGAGTGTCTCAAGCGCATCATCCAGCAGTTTGCGCTGACGGCCGAGCACTTCAGCCACGATTTCCGTAATACGTGGACCGAGTGTGGGTTCCATACGCTGGCGAACGAAGCGCTGAAGCGAAAGCGAGACGAGATGCGCAATGATGAGCATCTCGAACCGCTCCATCATGCAGTTCGTCAGGGGTTCGTCGATATGCAGACGACTATGCAGTTCCTGCGCGATTCGAAAGCGCAATGAAGGCTGAAGACGCCGCTTGAGCGCGCGCACATAGCCGTAACGCCCTTCCAGTCTGGCACCATCCGCCATGGATTCCGCTGTTCTCAGCAATGTTTCCATCACACGGCGAGACAGACCCTGAATCCGGAACAGGTCCAACAGCAGGGAACGTTCCTGATTGGCGATGGTAATCAGGGCGATGTTGACGCGGTTACGGTCACTCAGGGCGGATTCAAAATTATTGGCCGCCCTCTCCTTCTCGGCGCGACGTTCAAGACGGCTGATAACACCAGCGCGCGTCTGCTCGCTAAAGCCGAGTTCTTCAGACAGCTCCCGCGTCCGTTCGGCGACCTCACCCAGACCAATTCCCACGATCTGCTGGCGAATAGCCTGATCGATGGGGGAAAGCTGATCCAGTTTAAAGAACAAAACCAAGGCCCGCAGGGTCGTACCGTTGATCAGAAGCGTAATGAGAACGAAGCCCGTGGCGATGATACCGACGAAATGGGCCACAGGGCTGGAAACGCTCTGGTTCTCCGTCACGGCCAGGGCAAGAGCAAGCGTGATGGCGCCGCGAATGCCACCCCAGGCCATCGTGGCCTTGAAGGGATTTGGAACCGGCGGCGACAGCTTCGTAATTGCCAGTAGGGGCAACATACCAAAAATCACAGCCGAGCGCGCGATCAGACCAGCCACACTCGCAATCAGGATCAGCACGAAATCCCATTTCGTCATACCGATCAGCAGACGTGGAACCAGCATGGCCGCCAGAAGAAAGACGAGCGAACCAGCCCAGAAAACGAGCTGTTCCCACATCTCGTTCAGAAAACGCCAGACCTGTGGACGGAAGGTGGACGGCCCGTAAGCGGACACTGTCAGACCTGCCGCGGCCGTTGCCACAACCCCCGAAAAGCCGAGCATTTCATCGCACAGGATATAGACGGCATAAGGAAGCGCCAGCGTCAGCGTGACTTCCGAAGCCGCCGACCCGCCCAGTCCTGCAATCAGCAGCAATGTCAGGCGCGCCAGACAGACACCCACCACAATAGCCCCGATAAAGGCCGTCATAAAGTCCATCAGGGCTTCGGTTGGATGGATTTGGTGATGGGAGGTGACGGCGGCGAGCAGGATCGAGAAGATCGAAATGGCCGCAGCATCGTTCAGGAGCGCCTCTCCCTCGACGAGGCGTGTCAGGCGGGATGCCGCGCCGATTTCGCGGAAAATTCCGGCCACGGCGGACGGATCGGTCGTGGCGACGATGGAGCCCAGAAGCAGGCAGACAACAAGGCTCTGTTTGGCAAAAGGATAAAGCGCAAAGCCGATCGTAGCCGTGGACACAATCACCGCCACAACAGCCAGCAGTAGGACAGTCGCCGTTTCATGGGCCAGACGGCGCACATCGATGGCCATTGCACCCTGGAAAACCAGAATGGGCAGGAAAATCAGCAGGAACGCTTCGCTGTTGACCGGAAAATAGATCAATGCTTCCGCTGCGCCGTCCAGAAGATCGGTCGCAGAGGATCGCACGATCAGAGACGCAACCAGACCCAGCCCGATCCCCGTCAGAGCCAGCAGAACGGCCTCTGAAATTTCAAGACGCTTCGCGAGGGGCTGAATGATGCTGACAAGCGTGAGCAGGAATGCAAGCGCTAGGAGTACGGCTGCCAGTCCTGTCACCATCATCGTTGTCTCGGCTCTTTCATCAGATCGTCCGCAGACGAGGTGACGTGTTTCAAGTTGAGGCGGCTTCTTCTGAGACGGCGTCAAGCCAGCGCCGGACCTGCCCTTCCGGGTCTGAATGGCCGATGAAATCGCTCATCACAGCCACCGTATCCGCTCCGGCTTCAAGGCACTCCGTCAGCCGTGGCACCGTGAGGCCTCCGATCGCTACCAGCGGCACATCTCCGCACAGCTCCCGCCATTCCGCCAGTTGCTTCAGGCCCCTACCCGTCAGCTTCACGCCTCGAAGCTCCGTAGACCAGACAGGACCAAAGGAAATGTAATCAGGCTTGCAGGCCAGAGCTGTTTCCAGTTCCTGACGGGTATGGGTTGAGATACCAAATCTGATACCTGCGGTCCGGATCGCCTCCAGGTCAGCGGTTTCCAGATCTTCCGGTCCAAGATGCAGCCACTCATAACCCAGTTCGATGGCAGTCTGCCAGTAGCGGTTTAACGCGAGAGACACATTGAAACGTGCCGCAAGTTCCTGAGCCAGCAAAGCCTGCGCCCGAACGTCCTCTTCGGACAGATCCCGGAGATAGAGTTCGATGAATCGCAGTCCGGCTCCGCCAAGCCGTTCCACCCAGCGGGGCTGGTCGACAACGGCATAGATCTGGGACGGAAGGGAAGACATGACATTCATACTCCACAGGGCCTGCAGGCAAGGACGAGCCTTTTGAGATCGAGCAACACTGTTACAGTTCAGGCTCTACGCGTCCAGAGGTGCGACATCGTTATCAACGTCCTGTTTTCACAAGCGTTCCTGCAAAATGGAAATCAGTGTTTCTGCAGGATGAGATGGACGGATTCCGGCCATGCGCTCGGTCTGACAGCGGCACGAAAATCCTGTGGCGAGAACCGGTGTCTCAACTTTCCTGGCCCAGTTCTGCTCGAACATTTCTCGCGACATTCCGGCATGTTCCTTCTGATGCCCAAACAGCCCGGCCATGCCACAACAGCCTGCTTTCCCCGCCTCCACCGGCACACCATAATGCTGGAGGACAAAAGCCCAGTCTCCGGCACTTTCCGGTCGGGCGGCCTGTTCCATGCAATGCGAAATCACGGTCATTCGGGGCCTGTCGCGACTAGCCGGAAGCGGTTGCACGGCTCCCTGCCCGATCTGTTGCCGTAGAAAAACCTCCAGCGGAAGAACTGCTGGTATCGGGCTGTTTCCTGCCACTTCCCGGTATTCCTGCGTGAACATGAGACCAGTTGCTGCATCCAACGACACGACAGGAATATCGAACTCCGCCAATGCCCTCAATTTCTTCAGGGTCGCGCGCGCCGTCACGCCAAAGCCTTTGCGAAACCCCAGAACATGACGCGCTTTGCCATTGTCCCAGACAGGCGTGACTTTCGCATCGAACCCAAGCTGCGTCAGGAGAGCATGAACCTTCTCAACAAGCCCCCCATCAAAGCTGCCGGTGAAGGAATCCTGCATCACGATTACAGCGCGCGGATTGCTCCGGTTGCGTTGCAGCCACGACCGGTTGACCTGACTGCCCGCCTTCAGCCGCGCCGGTCGCAGATGCGGAAGATCCACCAGCCCCAGACGGGACAGAACGGCTTGTGATGCGGGGTTGTGCATCAGGAAGTTGGCGAGGTTGGGAGTTGTGCGTCCTGCGGCCAGAAGCGGCTCCAGCCAGTACACAATATAATCCCTGACGGGTCTGCGGTTCTCACGAAAATAGGTTGAAAGAAACTTGGAACGCATGGACGGAATATCCACGCGGATCGGACATTGCGTGGCGCAGGCTTTGCACGACAGGCAGGTGTCCAGCGAGGCCTTAAGCTCTTCTGTCAAGGCAGGAAGCATCCCTCGATCAGGAGCATCTTCCGGTAATGAGCGCAGTCTGCCCCAGCTTCGAAGCAGCAGGGCGCGGCCTTTCGGAGACTGCGAGCGGTCTTTCGTGATCTTGTAAGACGGGCACATGGCCATGTCCGGCTCGCGGTTGAAACAGGCACCATTGCCGTTGCAGCTTACGGACAGGCCGTAAGATTCACGCAGCGAAGGTGTGATCTCCTCGTCAAACCCGCCTTTAAAAGGGATGCCATCAATCCGGTCGACTGGATAACCCGCTCCACCTGGAGCCAGCTTGCCGCGATTAAAAATATCTTTGGGATCAAAGACATCCTTGATGCGGCACAGTTCTGCAAAAAGAGTTTCGCCGAAAAATAGCGGCGAAAATTCCCCGCGGAACCCCCGACCGTGTTCCCCCCAGAGCAGACCGCCATATCGTTTCGTCAACTCAGCCACGGCATCAGAAATTGGCCGGATCAGAGCCCGGTCTTCAGCTATCAGCATGTCCAGAAAAGGCCGGACATGCAGGCATCCGACGTCTGCATGCCCGAACATGCCGTAAGACAGGCCATACCCATCCAGAATGTCGCGGAACTCGCTGACATATTCGGGCAGAACCTCGGGGGGGACTGCTGTATCCTCGACGAAAGGAACACCCTGTCTGTGACCGTCCGGACGCCCGAGCAGACCCACAGATTTTTCCCGGAGGGTCCAGAGGTTCGCAATAATTTCCGGATCAGAAACTGCTTTATGGTCAATGGGTTTGTGAGGAGAGCTTTCAAGAAGTCCAACAGCATGAGCCATCTGCTCTTTCAGGACTTCCAGATCGTCTCCCACGAATTCGACGAAGCTCATCCCCTTGACCGGAAGAGCTGACGTATTGCCCAGAACGCGTTCAAGGGCGTGCCATGTCACGTCCTGCTGGGCCTTGGCGAGAACACGGTCATCCAGCACTTCAACGGCGGAGGGGTTGGCAGGCAAAAGAGTCTGGACGTCCCGTAGGGTCTCATTGAAGCTGGCATAGCGGACGACGATAAGCTGACGGTATTTCGGCAGTCGTCTGACGCGCAGAACGACTTTCTTGGTCAGGGCAAGCGTGCCTTCCGATCCCGCCAGCAGTCGTGCGAGATGAAAGCTCCCGTCTTCGAGCAGGATGTTCTGAAGATTGTATCCGGTCAGACCTCGGTTCATGTCCGGGAAAACACGCTGGATCTCTTCCGCACGCTCCGTGACGACCCGATGGACTTCACGATAAGCCCGGACGGCAAGCCCGGTTCCGGTCATTGCGCCTTGCAGCTTGTCAGCAGTCAGCTGACCAACCGCAAGATCGCTTCCATCCGCAAGAACGACATCCATCGCCTCGATATAGTCGGACGTCCTGCCATAAATCCGTGAGCCTTTGCCGGAAGCATCCGTCGCAATCATGCCGCCAATCGTCGCGCGCGTAGCGGTTGAGACGGTTGGCGGAAAGAAAAAACCATGGGGCTTCAGAAAGGCGTTGAGCCGCGCCAGAATAACGCCCGGCTCAACGGTGACCGTGCCTGCTTCGGCATCGAAATCGAGGATCCGGTCCAGATGACGTGAGACGTCAACCACGACGCCATCGGTCAGGGACTGGCCGTTGGTGCCAGTGCCGCCGCCCCGGATTGCGAGCGTCAGATCCCCGTCGGAAGCCGCTTTCACGGCCCGGTTGAGGTCTTCTCCGGTGCGCGGGTGAATGACCGCAGCCGGGAGACGCTGATAAATGCTGTTATCGGTGGAAGAAATCAGCCGCGAGGAAACTCGCAGGTCGATATCGCCTTCAAAGCCCTGCTCGTTCAGCCTTCTGACGAAAGCTTCACGCAGGACGATGTCGGGGGCGCTGGGGGAAAGGCCTGAATTTCCGGCTGGCGTTCCGGATATTGCGTCTCCACCCATCTTTACGTCCCTTTTAGTGTTTCATGGTCCATACCGTTATAATGAATGAAAAATAAGCTCTCCGAATAGGAAAATTCTTCACTCGACCGTTACGGATTTCGCAAGATTGCGCGGCTGATCCACGTCCGTGCCTTTCAGAAGCGCGACTTCATAGGCCAGCATCTGAACGGGAATGGCATACAGGATCGGTGCGACGAAAGCGTCCACATCAGGCATGATGACGATCTGTTCCGCCACACCTTCAAGGCGCTTGGCGCCTGCCGCATCGGTGAAGACAAGAATGCGCCCACCCCGTGCTTTCGCCTCCTGAAGATTAGACAGCGTTTTGTCGAACAGGATTGTGGACGGGGCGATTGCGACGACCGGAACGGTCTGGTCGATCAGACTGATCGGACCGTGTTTCAGTTCACCCGCAGCATAAGCTTCGGCGTGGATGTAACTGATTTCTTTTAATTTTAAGGCCCCTTCAAAGGCAATCGGCGTACAAATCCCGCGTCCCAGATACAGGACATCACGCGCCTGCGCGACAAGGGCGGCCATAGCCTGAATGTCCTTGGTGCGGGTGAATACTTCTGCGGCCCTCGACGGCAGATCCAGCAGGCTCGCCGTCAGACGTTCTTCGCGGGCCCGATCCATCGTCCCACGCGCACGGGCGAATTCGATCGCTAGGGCTGCCAGAACGGAAAGCTGCGCGGTGAAGGCTTTGGTCGAAGCAACGGAAATTTCCGGTCCTGCATCCATGCCCAGTACGAGATCGCTTTCCCGCCCGATTGTGGAGTGTTCGACATTCAGAACCGAGACAATGCTCTGACCGGCCTTTTTGAGGCTGCGCAGAACACCAAGCGTATCCGCGGTCTCGCCGGACTGTGAAATCAGCAGCGCCACGCCTTTGTCCGGCTGGGGCGGTTCGCGGTACCGCATTTCGGACGCAACATCGATTTCCACCGGAATGCGCGCAAGGGATTCCAGCCAGTACCGGCCAACCATCCCGGCATAATAGGCGGAGCCGCAGGCGGTGATGGTAATGCGCGGAACCTGTGCCGGATCGAACGGCATCGACGGCAACGTAATGCGCTTTGAGGCCGGGTCCGTAATCCGTTTCAGCGTCTGCCCGATGGCGACCGGATGTTCATGGAGTTCCTTCTCCATGTAGTGCCGGTAACCATCCTTGCCGACCTGCCCTGCCATGAAAGTGAGGTCCTGAACCGGACGGCTGACTTCAGAGCCCGTCATGTCGAAAATTCTGACGCTATCGGTTGTGAGCTCACACCAGTCGCCGTCTTCGAGATAGGTCATTTTCCGGGCCATGGGGGCCAGGGCAATGCTGTCCGAGCCCAGAAACATTTCGCCGTCACCGTAGCCGACAGCCAGCGGTGCGCCATGACGGGCGCCAATCAGCAGACCTTCATGATCCTTGAAGATCATGGCGATGGCATAGGCCCCTTCCAGTCGCTTGATACCCGCAAACGCGGCTTCCCGGGGCGGCAGTCCCTGCTTCAGATAGTCATCGACCAGATGCGCGACGGTTTCGGAATCCGTTTCAGTCCGAAACACACATCCTTTCGCTTCCAGTTCTTCCTTAAGGGCCGCGAAGTTCTCGATAATGCCGTTATGAACGATTGCCACACGCCCGGCTTCATGGGGGTGGGCGTTGTTTTCGGTGGGAGCGCCATGCGTCGCCCAACGGGTATGACCGATGGCCGTGGTGCCGTGCAGCGGATGCTCTTTGAGAACGCGCTCCAGATTATCGAGCTTACCCGCAGCGCGGCGGCGTTCGATGTCGCCCGACGCCGTCAGGGTCGCGATTCCGGCAGAATCATATCCGCGATACTCAAGGCGTCGTAGAGCCTCGAAAGCGATCGGGCTGGCAGGTTTGTGTCCGACAATACCGCAGATACCGCACATCAGCCCTGTTCCTTCCGAGCTTTGAGAGACTGTTTGATCTGAAGGCCGCGTCCGGCTTTCAGGGTTTGGCGCGTCCGGCCCAAAGCCAGATCACCAGTGGGCACATCATCGGTAATCACACTTCCTGCGGCCACGAGTGCATCGTCACCGATGGTTACGGGAGCCACGAGAATGGCGTCCGAACCGACGAAAACCCGTTCCCCGATGATGGTTCGATGTTTGAAAACGCCATCGTAATTGCAGGTAATTGTCCCCGCCCCGACATTGGTGCCGCGTCCGACCGAAGCATCGCCCAGATAGGTCAGATGGTTGGCCTTTGCGCCCTCGCCCAGCTCCACGTTCTTGAGCTCGACGAAATTGCCGACATGCGTCTGCGCGGCACAGACCGTTCCGGGACGGAGCCGGGCGTAAGGACCGATCAGCGCAGCTTCTCCAACTTCGCAGCCCTCAAGGTGAGAATAAGCGCGAATAAGCGCGCCTGAACGGACCGTTACACCCGGCCCGAAAAAGACATTCGGCTCGACCGTCACGTCAGATTCAAGAACGGTGTCCGTGCTGAAAAAGACGGTTTCCGGCGCAACCAATGTCACTCCAGCATCCATTGCTGCATTTCGCAGTCGCGTCTGAAGGGTTGCTTCGGCGCGTGCGAGTTCAGAGCGGGAATTGACGCCAGCCAGTTCTTCTTCAGGCGCTTCCACACAAATAACCGAACCGGCTTTAGCGGCCATTTCAACGATATCCGTCAGATAATATTCGCCCTGAGCGTTGTCGTTACGAACATTCTCCAGCCAGTTTCGGAAATCCTCTGCGCCGGCACACATGACTCCAGCATTGCAAAGGGTGATGCTGCGCTCGTCTTCGGTTGCGTCCTTGAACTCGACGATTTTCACGACCTTGCCGTGGTCTTCGACAATCCTGCCATAACGTCCCGGAACGGCTGGACGCATTCCCAGAAGCGCCAGACTGGCACCCTCTCTACGGGCCGCAAGCAGGCGTTCCATGGTCTCGGCGGTAATCAGCGGATTATCAGCATAAAGAACAGCAATATCCCCATCCCCGAACAGGTCCCGCGCTGCATTGGCTGCGTGCGCCGTGCCGAGCCGTTCGACCTGCGTGACGGTTCTGAACGGACGGACAGCCTCTTCGAGTTCCGGCATATCCGGCCCCGTGACGACGACCACATCATCGAAGACCTGCCGGGCAGTTGTGATGAGGTGATTGATCATGGGCTGGTTGCCCAGACGATGCAGCGCCTTTGGCAGGCGGGATTTCATGCGTGTGCCGAGGCCCGCAGCGAGAATGATGGCAGTGGTGCGATGGGTTGTTTCGGTCATGTCCTGCCCGGGGTATCCAAACCACGGGTCCGCGTCAAACGAAGCCCGCAGACTGTGTCATCACTTCGAATTGCCGATTATTGCAATTCGTTCGAGTGCTCGCTCACGGAGCCACGGCATGCTGCATGACGACCATGACATGACCGAGTTTGGGATGATTGAACTCGATCCGCACGGGAACCAGTCCCAGACCGCTGATCTTTAAAAACCATACTGCGCCGGGTTGTGGGGCGGCCAGTTTGGCCCGGTTCGGAGAGTCCTTGATGAACCCTGCGATCTGACGACCAATGAAATCGCATCGCATGGCCTGCCCCGAATAGGCTTCATCCTGACCTTGGGGAATATCCACCATGACAGGGCCATGCACCACCATCTGTGTCAGCCGAAGTCCGTCGAAAATGACCTGAGATCCGTCACATTTTCCTGTCGTCGCAAGGGAATGCAGCAGATGCGCCATTCCGCTCAGCGTGTCGACCGTATGAGGCAGCAAGTCGGCTGGAATGGGTTCGCGGTCGGTTTCTGGCGGCTGGAGATCCACCACCTTTGGGGTGTCGTTCGAAAACTCCAGTCGAACGTGCCTGTTTTTGCCGCGTGAAACGCCGCCGCTGTCAAACAGCACCGGCTGCACATTGCCGTCTGGAGTGAACTGCCCCTGAACATGCGACGTCACGTCCATCGTGACGAACCAGCTGATCAGGCCCGCGGGCTTGATCTGGGTACTGCCACCATACCCCCAGGGCTGAATCTGGTAGGACGTCCTGGCGTTCAGGACGTGAAAGCCCTTGATATAGACAGCATAGGCCGCGTTGATCTGGGGCTCAGCTCTGGCCGAACCACAGATCAGCCCCGCCGTTAAAACGAGCCTGGCTGCGGCTGCAAAAGCCTTAAACGTCAAGATTGGCGACCTTCAGAGCATTCCCGACAATGAAGTCCCTGCGTGGCTCCACAACGTCGCCCATCAGCGTGGAGAACACCTGACCGGCATCTTCGACATCCCCGATCTTGACCTGCAACAGAGTCCGGGTCGAAGGATCAAGCGTCGTGTGCCAAAGCTGTTCGTCATTCATTTCGCCCAGCCCCTTGAAGCGGTTGATGGTCAGTCCGCGGCGTCCCTGAAGCAGAATGCGCTCCATAATGGCGGCCGGACCGAACAGTTCATAGGACGTCGGATCGAGCGTCAGGGTGACGGGTTTTGCAAAGTCACGGGCCAGACGCTCCCACTCCGAAACCAGCCAGCGTGCTTCTACGGAACGCAGGAGCGAAGGCTCAATGCGATAGACTTCACCCACGCCACGAACGGAGCGCGCGCATTCCAGACCGGTTTCCGAAATGGAGACCTTCCAGCCACGCTCGTTGGCAAGCGAGGCGCCATCAAGCCGCTGCTGGAATTCGGTCATGCGCGAGGTTGCAACAGCGATGTTGCTGTCCAGAACGCCCGAAATGGCCGCCTGCTCCATCACCCAGACCGGCACTTTGGACGCAATGCTCTGAAGGCGACGGGCGGCCGCTGACATGAAGGTAATTTCTTCTGCCAGAGCCTCGCCTGTCAGTTCCCGACCATCAGCAAAGCGGAGGGTTGCATTCGCTAGCGCCTTGTCCAGCAGGTACTGCTCAAGAGCGGCATCATCCTTGAGATAACGCTCTTCTTGTCCACGCTTGGCGCGATAGAGCGGCGGCTGGGCAATGTAGAGATAGCCCTGCTCGATCAGTTCCGGCATCTGGCGGAAGAAGAACGTGAGCAGCAGCGTACGGATGTGGGAGCCGTCCACGTCGGCATCTGTCATAATGACGATCTTGTGGTAGCGCAGCTTTTCCGCCGAAAAACCACCCTGATCGACTTCGCCGCGGCCAATCCCGGTGCCAAGAGCAGTAATCAGCGTGCCGATTTCCGCCGATCCCAGCATTCTGTCAAAACGTGCGCGTTCAACGTTCAGGATCTTGCCACGCAGCGGGAGAATGGCCTGAAAGCGACGGTCCCGTCCCTGTTTGGCCGTGCCGCCTGCGGAATCACCCTCAACGATAAAGATTTCAGCCTTGGACGCATCACGTTCCTGGCAGTCTGCAAGCTTGCCCGGAAGCGACGACACATCCAGCACGCCTTTGCGACGCGTCAGTTCACGCGCACGACGGGCGGCCTCACGGGCGCTGGCGGCATCGATGATCTTGGCGACGATCGCCTTGGCTTCCTTGGGATGGGTCTCGAACCAATGGGAGATCGCATCGGATGCGGCGGCATGCACGACGGGCTGGACTTCGGACGAGACCAGCTTGTCCTTCGTCTGGGACGAGAACTTCGGATCCGGCACCTTGACGGACAGCACGGCCGTCATGCCTTCACGCATGTCTTCGCCCGTCAGCGAGCCTGCTTCACGCTTGGCCACGCCTTCGGCATACTTGCCGACAACGCGGGTCAGAGCCTGACGGAAGCCGGCCAGATGCGTGCCGCCATCGCGTTGGGGGATGTTGTTCGTGAAGCACAACATCGTCTCGTGATAGCTGTCGTTCCAGGTCAGCGCGAATTCGACACGAATGCCGCTTTCCGGATTGTCGATCTCACCCACGATCGGCGGTGTGACGATGGAAGTTTTTGAAGAATCAAGCCATTCCGCGAAAGCGCTCAGACCGCCTTCATAGTGGAAACGCAGTTCTTTCGGCTCCGCATGACGCTCATCACGCAGGACGATCAGCATTCCCGAGTTCAGAAACGCCAGCTCGCGCACACGGCGCTCAAGAATGGAGAGTTCGAAATCGACCTTCGTAAAGGTCTGCTTGCTGGGCTTGAATGTAACCAGAGTGCCACGGTCTTCCGTGGACGGCCCGATGACGTGCAGGGCTTCATCTCGTTCGCCATGCTGGAACCGGATCTTGTGCTCCAGACCATTGCGCCAGATGAGCACCTCCATCCATTCGGACAGCGCGTTCACCACGGCCGCACCCACGCCGTGCAGACCGCCTGAAACCTTGTAGGAATTCTGGTTGAATTTGCCGCCCGCGTGCAGTTTGGTCAGAACGACCTCAGCCGCGCTGATGCCCTCTTCAGGATGCAGATCTGTTGGGATGCCGCGACCGTTGTCGCGGACCGAAACAGAACCATCCCCGTTCAGGGTCAGGATGCAGTATGTCGCGTGCCCGGCCTGCGCTTCATCGACGGCATTGTCGATGATTTCGAAAACCATGTGGTGCAGGCCCGAGCCGTCGTCCGTGTCACCGATATACATGCCCGGACGTTTGCGGACGGCATCCAGCCCTTTGAGTACCGAAATGGACGACGCGCCGTAATCTTCACCGTCTGCGCCTGGGATCTCGGGCTGGTTCTGGGTCTCTGACATGCGCGTGACGGTCTCCGTGGTACTCTGAAAAACTGTTGAATCAGTATAGCCTGCACCGGACGGTTAGACCAGCGGTGGGCATGCGTCAGGCCGCAGATATGCTTCCGTTCCTGACCGAAAAAAACTGTGCTCGGCCTTCAAGTGCTGCAAAAGGCGCGCGGTCCGTACCGGTAATCAGAACGGGGGCCTGCAGTTTCTCAAGACTGTCGAGAAGGGCGTGACGTCGGGTTTCGTCCAGATGGACCAGAGGTTCATCCAGCAGGATAGCGGGAGCCTGCCCCCGTTCCTGTGTCATCAGCCGCGCATGGGACAGAATTGTGCCAGTCAGCATGACTTTCTGTTGTCCGCTGCTGGACAGTTCAGCCGGGCGTCCTGTGGCAGTGTCCGAAAGGGTGAAATCGGCCCTGTGCGCCCCGATGGACGTGGTGGCGCGTTGCCGGTCTTCAGTGCGAGACTGCTTAAGACTGTTTCTGATCCAGTCTTCGACGTCCAGTGCGGGCTGAGATGCCAGGCGGTTCGAAACAGCGCAGTCCAGATGCAATGTGCTAGCGGAAAATCCATTATTCTCAAATGGATGCGTGTTCATACTTTCAACGAGCGCGAGGCGGGCTGCAGAGGCCGCAACCGCATGCCGGGCGATGGAATCTTCAATGGACGCGAGCCATGCTGTCTCGGTCGGACGATCCGCCAGAACCCTGTTCCGACTGACAACCGAGCGATCATGGGCGGCAATCTGGCGACCATGATCGGGAGAGAGCGCCATGACCAGCCGATCCAGAAAGCGCCGCCGACCGCTGGAGCCTTCCTGAAAAAGCCGATCCATCTGCGGGGTCAGCCAGACACAGGAAAATCTTTGGCCAATCGTGGCCTGAGAGCGAATATTTTCTCCGTCGAGCCGGAATGTCCGGCGCTGTTTTTCGTTTAACTCACTCCCTGTTCCGATCCGGAATTCATCCAGACCGGACTGGAGCGTCGCCGCAACGCCCCACCGCTCGGCTCCCGTACGACACAAAGCAGGGAGAGACGCGCCCCGTAATCCACGCCCGGGAGACAGCAGCGAAACGGCTTCCAGCAGATTGGTCTTTCCGGACCCGTTCTCTCCCGTCAGGACCAGAATGGAGGCATCCGGGGTCCAGACGGTGTGAGTATAGTTCCGGAAATCCGTCAGCGCGAGCCGGGTCAGTTTCAATCGTGGCTCGTGTTCAGACCCGCATGGGCATCAGAACATACAGCGCCGAAGGCGACGCCGTATCACGCACGATGGTGGGCGCAGAGCTGTCGGAAAATGCGAATTCCACTTCCACGTCGATCTGATCGGTAATGTCCGTCAGATAACGCGCCTGAAAGCCGATTTCGATCGGTGCGGCATCGTAGGAGACGGCGTTTTCGTCCAGTTCCTCATGCGCCACGCCCTGATCGGGGCTGGTGGCGGACAGGTTCAGCATGTTCTGCGTGACAGACAGCTTGACCGGGCGGGAACGCTCCTGGCTGATGGCAGCGACGCGACCGACAGCCGCTGCGAAATCACGCTTGCCGACGCGCAGGATGCGGTCATTGCCCTTGGGAATGACGCGCTCGTATTCCGGGAAGGTTCCGTCGATCAGCTTGGAGGTCAGAAGGACTGGTCCGGCCTGAAATTGGATACGTGTGTCGGACAGGGAGACTTCCAGATCGGCTGCTCCTTCATCCAGCAGCTTGCGCAGTTCGTTGACGGTCTTGCGCGGAATAATGACGCCCGGCATACCGCGCGCGCCTTCGGGCAGATCCGTCTCAACACGCGCCAGACGATGGCCGTCCGTGGCGACGGCGCGCAGCATCGGGGTGGCCCCGTTTTCCGCGACGTGCAGATAGATGCCATTGAGGTAGTAGCGGGTTTCTTCGTTTGAAATCGCAAATTTGGTGCGGTCGATCAGACCGCGCAGCGTTGCGGCGGGGAGCGAAAAACGATGCGGCAGATCGCCGGCGACCATGGCTGGGAAGTCGTCGACCGGAAGGACATTCAGGCTGGTGGCATAACGGCCTGCACGCAGCGCGAGCGGTGCTTCGCTGTCCTGATGATCGAACTCAAGTGCCACACCATCCGGCAGTTTGCGGACAATTTCGAAAAGCACCGCAGCTGGCACCGTGGTGGAGCCGGACCGCTCACCCGTGGCGGGAACATCTTCGACGACGGCAATTTCCATATCCGTTGCCGTCAGGCGCAGAACATCGCCCTCAAAGCTCATCAGAACGTTGGCCAGAATGGGAATGGTATTCCGCTTTTCCGCAACGCCATGAATATGCGCCAGAGCCCGTTGCAGCAGGGTACGGTCAACCTTGAATTTCATTCCGGGCCTCGGGGAAGATCTTGAATTAATTGAGAGAACCTAGCAGACCCCCGTCCCTCGGGAAAGAGAGGGATCGGGGGCTGGTCGAGGTCAGCCTTCGAGCATCCGGCGCAGCAGTTCCACGTCCTCGGCAAAGGACGCGTCCTGATCCATCAGCTCGGTGACGCGGTTGACGGCATGCATCACCGTCGTGTGGTCGCGGTTGCCGAATTTGCGCCCGATTTCTGGAAGCGAGCGGCTCGTTAACTGCTTGGCCAGATACATGGCGACCTGACGCGGACGAGCGACGGCGCGCGCACGGCGGGCAGAAGACATGTCTGTCAGGCGGATGTTCCAGTGCTCGGAAACCTTGCGCTGGATTTCCTCGATCGTGACGCGGCGATCGTGGGCTTTCAGCATGTCCTTGAGAACATCCTGCGTCGTATCGAGTGTTACCGGGCGGCCAACGAGATCGGCATGGGCGATCAGGCGATTGAGCGCTCCTTCAAGCTCACGGACGTTGGTCGTGATCTTGTGCGCGAGATATTCCAGAACCTTGGACGGAACATGCGTTCCCGACGCCTTGGCCTTGGCTTCTAAAATGGAAATGCGCAGCTCGAAGGTCGTGGCATGGATATCCGCGACCATGCCGCAGCCCAGACGGGTCCGCAGACGGTCTTCAAGCCCCGAAAGGTCAGATGGGCTCTTGTCGGCACTAACGATGATCTGGCGGCCAGCATCCACAAGAGCATTGAACGTATGGAAGAATTCTTCCTGCGTGTTGTCCTTGCCGATTAAAAACTGAAGATCGTCGATCATCAGCACGTCAACGGACCGGAGCTGTTCTTTGAACTCCATCGTGGACTGCGAACGGATCGCCGCGATGAAGCGGTACATGAACTTTTCCGCAGACATATAAGCCACGGAGACCTTGCCGGTGCGGGTCAGTTCCGTGCCGATGGCGTGCATCAGGTGCGTCTTGCCGAGGCCTACGCCGCCATACAGAAACAGCGGGTTAAAGCCGGGGCTTGATGGCTTTTCGGCCACACGACGCGCACAGGCATAGGCGAATTCGTTCGGCTTGCCGACGATGAAAGTGTCGAACGTGAAGCGCGGATCGAGAGGGACGGCCAGATCGCTCCGGCTCTCGGACACAGCGCTTTGCGGTGCAGTCTCACTTGAAAGACCTGTTGCATCGTCCGAGTCTTCTGCGTCGTCCGCCGGGACTTCGGGCAGCCCGCGCTTGACCTGAAGCTCCACGCCCTTGATGTCTTCGCGCTCAGTCCGCCAGAGCGTCTGAAGGCGCTCCTCGTACTGGCTGCGAACCCAGTCGCGGAGGAATCGCGTGGGCAGATAAAGAGTCAGTTCATCTTCGTCGAGTGGCCCCAGAACGATCTGCCGGAGCCACGTCCGGTATTCGACCTCGCCAACCTCACTCTTCAGTTTCTCACGAACGCGGACCCAGGCGGTCTCAAGCGGTGTCGTCGAACCGGGGGCGGAGGCGCTGGCGTCCAGATACTGAGCGTTTTCCACCATTGTACCCCCTTTCATATCCAGTCCCGCAGCACGCGGGCATCAGTTGTTGGTCCCTGCGCGCAGGGCGGTTGTGCTCTCGACAGAAAATCCGCATCAGGAACGCAGGAAAATCCCGGAGAGCCAGACATCCGATATTTTTTTGTCGAACGCTCAGGATAGGCGTCCGTTCTGCCCGAAGCAAGCTGGAACACGAACGGTTCAGCGGGATGTCATGGGGTGTTCCCCATAAGCAACCCAAGGTCAGACGCTTGGGGAAAGTTTCGGGATGCAGTCAAAAAAGAACGCGCTCCTTGAGGGGAGCGCGTTCTTCAGTTCCAACCCGAAGGTGAAGCTCAGGCGGTTGCCAGAGCCTTCACACGAGCGGACAGGCGGGACAGCTTGCGGCTGATCGTGTTCTTTGCGATCACGCCCTTGCCTGCTGCGCGCTGCATTTCCGGCTGTGCAACCTTGAAGGCTTCCGCAGCAGCGGACTTGTCGCCGGACTGGATGGCGAGTTCGACCTTCTTGATGAACGTACGCATACGGGACATGCGGGCGACGTTGCGCTCACGGCGACGTTCATTCTGACGGATGCGCTTACGGGCAGAAGCTGTGTTTGCCATGGATCTTTCGGTTCACTTTGCGTTTTGGTCGCGTAAATGGTTGGCGCCCTCTACTCCCCTCTGGCAGGTCCCGTCAAGCGTTTTGCACATTTTACACAGGATGGGGGCATCTTTCCGCCCCCGCTTCCCTTCTCGGTTATTTCTGGCAGGTCGGGCAGAAGAACGTCGAACGCCCGGACTGCGTGATGCGCTGGATTGGACTGGCATCCCCGCAATTCGGGCAGGGCGCTCCTTCGCGGCCATAGACAAGATGCAGGTCCTGAAAGCCGCCTTTGGTGCCGTCAGCCTGCACATAGTCGCGCAGGGACGACCCGCCGGACGCGATCGCCTGCTCCAGAATCTGTGGAATGGCCTCTGAAAGAGCCTGCGTCTCAACATTGGTCAGCGTGCAGGCCTGTCGTTCTGGATGAATGCCGCAGCGGAACAGGGCTTCGCAGACATAGATATTGCCAAGACCCGCAATCAGCTTCTGATCCAGCAAAGCGGATTTAACCGGTGTACGCCTGCCCCGAAACAGCTCTGCCAGTGCCTGTCCTGTCATGGTGGGAGAAAGGGGTTCCATACCCAGATGCGCGAGAAGGCGATGATCCTCCTCCTCGCCTGTGCGGACAAGATCGACGCTGCCAAAGCGCCGGGGATCGACAAGCCCTGCCCGCGCACCGCTGCCCGTCTCCAGAACCAGATGTTCATGTGCTGGCGGAGTCGCATTCGTCCCGGCCCTGCCGATCGTGAGTCGGCCCGACATCCCCAGATGCAGCAACATGCTCCAGCCGCCCTCAAGGCGCATGAGAATGTACTTTGCACGCCTGCGGAACGAGAGGACGCGCTGACCTTCCAGCTTCTCCCGCAGATCTGCGGGAAACGGCCATCGAAGATCGGGGCGGTTGACGGAAACATGGCTGATTCGATGCCCTTCGAAGGCATCACGAAACCCGCGCATGACGGTTTCGACTTCTGGAAGCTCTGGCATGGCTGGCCTCAACGATATATCGATTGCCCCATGACCGATAGCGCAGAACACAACGCCTCGCCCTTCCAGTCCTCCGAACATGTCGAGGACACCATCGATTTCGGCTACCGCAATGTCCCGCGTGGCCAGAAAAAGACGATGGTCCGGGAGGTGTTCGAGAGCGTCGCCGGGAAATACGACATCATGAATGATGTGATGTCGCTGGGAATCCACCGCGTCTGGAAGCGCATTTTCGTTGGGATGCTCAACCCGCGCCCCAACATGAAGCTGCTGGATCTGGCAGGCGGTACGGGCGACATCACGTTCGGCTGGCTGCGTGCTGGAGGTGGCCCGGCCATCCTATCCGACATCAATGCCGCCATGCTGTCCGTCGGGCGTGACCGCGCCATCAAAGCCGGGCTGATCGGCAAGATCGAGGTCTGTGTCGTGGACGCGGAAGCCATCCCTCTCCCCGACTGTTCCGTCGATCGCGTGACGATTGCCTTTGGCCTGCGCAACTGCACAGACAAGCTGGCAGTTCTTCGGGAGGCGCGTCGCGTTCTCAAGCCGGGCGGACGCTTCTTCTGCCTCGAATTTTCGCAGGTTGAGATCGCGGCCCTCGCACCGATTTACGATCTCTGGTCCTTTCAGGTTCTTCCCAAAATGGGCCAGATCATCGCCAAGGACTCCGAGAGCTACCAGTATCTCGCCGAGAGCATCCGCATGTTCCCCGATCAGGAAACGTTGGCCCAGATGATGCGCGATGCCGGGCTGGAGCAGGTCCAGTACCGCAACCTGTCGGGTGGCATCGCCGCCATCCATTCCGGCTGGCGTCTGTAAGGCCATGCGCCGCGTCCTGCTGATCGTCTCGGGAGGCATCGCGGCGTTCCGGGCGCTCGAACTCGTGCGCCTGCTGCGGGCGGATGGTATTGCCGTCACGCCCGTCATGACCGAAGCAGCGAAGGCGTTCGTCACGCCGCTCAGCCTTGAAACGCTGGCAGGCGAGCGCGTGCATGACGCGCTGTTCGAACCCACACAGGAAAGCGAAATCGGCCATATCGCACTGGCCCGAAGCGCGGATCTGGTCGTGGTCTGCCCCGCCACAGCCAACATCATGGCGCGGATGGCCCACGGGCTGGTGGATGATCTGGCGACCACACTGCTTCTCGCGACCACGTCCCCCATTCTGCTGGCCCCGGCCATGAATGTGCGGATGTGGGAGCACCCCGCCACACAGGCCAATCTGAAGCTGCTGAAGGCACGCGGCGTTTCCGTGATCGGCCCTGATGTAGGCAGCATGGCTTGTGGCGAAGTCGGCGCCGGACGTTTGAGCGAACCTCCGGTGATCCGCGATGCGATTCTGCGTCTTCTGACGCCCGACCAGTCCCTCTCCGGACGTCACGTTCTTGTGACAGCGGGCCCAACGGTTGAGCCGCTCGATCCCGTGCGCTTCCTGTCAAACCATTCTTCGGGACGGCAGGGCTATGCCATCGCGGCGGCTCTGGCGAAGCGGGGCGCGACCGTCACGCTCATTAGTGGCCCGGTTTCGATTCCTGTCCCCGAGGGCGTACGCCGCATTCCGGTCCAGACGGCGCGCGAGATGCTCGCCGCCTGTGAAGCCGCTCTGCCAGCCGATGCCGCAATCTGCACGGCGGCCGTCAGCGACTGGCGTGCAAAAGACATCGCTTCCGGTAAGATCAAAAAGAACGGCGACGGCCCACCCACGCTTGAACTGGTGGAGAACCCCGACATTCTGGCAACGCTCTGCCGTTCGCCTCAGTGTCCGCGCCTTGTCGTGGGTTTTGCCGCCGAGACGGACGATGTGCTGCAAAACGCGCAGGCCAAACGGCTGCGTAAGGGATGTGACTGGCTGGTGGCCAATGATGTCCGTCATGGCGTGTTCGGTGCGATGCGCAATACGGTCAGCCTGATTGACGATCATGGCCTGCAAAGCTGGCCGGAAATGGACAAAACCGACGTTGCGGAACAGCTCGTTGAACGGATTGTCGCGTTCTTCGCCAACCCGCTTTCACAGGGTGCATAATCCGGGGTAAGACAGGGTCATGACGACAGACCTGATCGACGTGCGCATCACGCGCCTGCCTCATTCCGAGGGGCTTCCCCTCCCTGCCTACGCCACTGCCGGGGCCGCAGGATTCGATTTTTTGGCCGCTGTGGATGCGCCTTTGACGATCGCTCCGGGTGAGCGCGTCCTCGTCCCGACCGGGCTGTGCATCGCCCTGCCGCCTGCCTACGAGCTTCAGGTCCGTCCGCGCTCGGGGCTGGCGCTCAAGCACGGCATTACCCTGCCCAATTCGCCCGGTACTATCGACGAAGACTATCGCGGCGAACTTCGCATTATCGTCATGAACGCGGGCACCGAACCTTTTACGGTCGAGCGTGGCACCCGGATCGCACAGGGCGTTCTGGCCCCCGTCTCCCGTCTGCGCTGGTCAGAAGTCGAGACACTGGACGAGACCGCGCGGGGTCACAGCGGTTTTGGCAGCACCGGCCACTGACCTTGGCTTGCTGGCATGCAAAAAACACTTGAGACTTCCAGAGGTCTTTTTTTAACCTCTGGTTTCCATCAGGAACGAGGACAGCACGCACCATGACGGGCAGCCCGATGGCCATGCCCCTGCGGATCATGCATCGCTGGCGCCAGCGCATGAGCGGCGTCGAGCTTTCGATCCTGTTCTGTGCCACCGCAATCGCGCTCCTTGTGGTTCGACACGCTCCGGCGGTCCCGGTCGTATCGGGGGCATTGCCAAGTATCTCTGTCGGCGTCTGGAGCGCCGCAGTCCTGACCCTGCTGCATGTCGCTCTGGCGCTCATGACCGTTGTGATCCTCTCCCTGCTCATATCCGGAGCCGCATGTCAGTGGCCGCGTTTCAGAGCGTTCCTGATCCCCGCTCTCTCGGTTGCACGGGCCGTTCCGGGTCTCGGCCTGATCGGGATCTTCGCGGCTATTTTCCCTGCTTCTGTGACCATCGTTCTGGTTGCGGCCTCCAGCATGATCTGGCGGATCGTCACGGCTGTTCTGGATGCGGAAGATACGCTCCCACCCGCCCTCGACGAAGTGGCCACCGGCCTGCGGATGACAGGATGGCAGCGTTTCTGGCGATTGCAGATTCCCGTCGCAGTACCGCTGACGACCTTCAGGGCCATGCAGTCCATGCCGGCGTTCTGGGTGCGCCTTCTGGCTGCGGAAGGTCTGATGATGCTGATGAGCCATCGGACGGATGGAGGATGTGGTGCAGCAGTTCTCCACGCCATGCTGGATCACCACCCGCTCAGAATTGTCGAAATCTCGCTCGTCATTCTTCTGCTGATCCTTCTCGTCGATCAGGCCGTCATGCGCCCGGTTCTGGGCTGGGCGCAGCGTTACCGGCCGGAAGGTCCTCTGGAGGAGCGCCCTCGCCCCCAGTCCTGGCTGCTGAGGATCTGGCGTCGGACAAAACCGATGCTCTGGCTCAGCGGAACATTGGGCGAGGCTCTCGCCTGGATCGGAAACTGGCGGATCGGGCGCCCCCGGAGCATTCTTCCCGAACAGGACGTGGCTGCCCGCGAGTTCCCCCGAGCGATCCTTCCGGTCCTTTCGCTGTTTGTGCTGGTTTACGCGATCTACCATGCTGGCTTACTGCCGCTTGTTCCCTCGGACCTCGCCGAGAGTATCCTGACGCTGTCGCATGTCTGTGGAACCCTGGTCCTCTGCCTTCTGGTGTGGGTCCCCTTGGGTCTGCTTATCAGCGAAAGCAGGGCGTTCCTGCGCAACGTCTGCCGAAATGCTGTCGCGGCCTGCGGATTGTTTCCGGCTGTCCTGCTCTATCCGCTGTGTCGGGAACTAGGTCTCAATTCCGCGATCGTGCTGCTTTTTCTGGGCGCACACTGGCTGGTCGGGATTGTAGTGCTGGATGCGGCAAAGGCCATTCCTTCGGGATTGCGACAGGTCGCCACCGGCCTGAGGCTGCGAGGCTTCCTCCTGTGGCGCAGGCTGCTTCTGCCCGCTATCGCCCCCGAACTCTGCGGCGGTTTGCTGACGGCTGTGGTGCCGGTCTGGAATGCCGTGATGGTGGCAGAGGCCTTCGTTCCTTCCGATAGCGGTCTGGGCGCCACACTGCTGTCCGAAGTGCTCGGCGGCGCCTTGGGTGCGCAGATCCTTGCCCTGATGCTGCTGACGCTTCTGTCCATGCTGCTCGACCGTCTGATCTTGCAACCTCTCGCCGTGAATGCGGCCCAGAAATATACTCTCTGAACCTCAGGCTGAAATTCCAGATCCATGAAATCCCTCCTGTCCCTTCGCGAATGTCGCCAGACCTATCTCAAGGAGAGCAGCACGGATCTGGTCGTGCTCGATCACATCAGCTTCGATGTGAGAACGGGAGAAATCCTCGGCCTTCTCGGACGTTCCGGATCCGGGAAATCCTCCCTGCTGCGGATTATGGCCGGACTGACGCCGCCGGTGTCGGGAGAGGTGCTCTGGCAGGACACGCCCGTGACCGGCCCGCTGGATGGCGTGGCGACCGTCTTTCAGTCCGGTGCGCTTTTTCCCTGGCTGACGCTGCGGCAGAACGTGGCTCTGGGTCTGGAAATGCGCCGTCTGCCCAAGGCAGAACGCGAAGCCATGACCGATGCCGCCATCGCGGTTATGGGGCTTGAAGGCTACGAAAACGCCTATCCGAAAGAACTGTCAGACGCCCTCAGTCAGCGCGTCTCTTTTGCCCGAGCCTTGGCGCTTCAGCCGTCGCTTTTGCTGCTGGACGAACCGTTTTCGGCGCTGGACATGCTGAGTGCGGAAAACCTCCGCACCGACCTCATTGAACTGTGGGATGAAAAACGCCTGCCCCTCAAGGCCATGCTTCTGGCGACGCACGGGATTGAAGAAGCCGTCCTGATGTGCGACCGCATCCTCATTTTCTCCTCCAGCCCCGGCCGCGTTACACACGAAATTGCGGTGCCCTTCCCCCATCCGCGCAATCGCGAGGACGAGGATTTCCGCCGCTTCGTGGACCAGATCTACACGCTGATGACCCGCCGTGCTCCGATCGTGTCTGAAGCAGAGCTGGTGCAGTCGAATTCCGGCTCCGGTGAAAGTCTGCCACCCTTCTCCATCGTCCTGCCCGACCTCGCCGTGGAGGTTCTGGTCGGGCTGATGGAAGTCCTGCAAAGCGAACCGCTGTCCGGCCGTGCGGATCTGCCGGAACTGGCGCAACGGCTTCAGATGACGCTCGATGACCTGCTGCCGCTCGGAGAGTCTCTTCAGCTTCTGGATCTGGCGGAACTGGAAGATGGCGACATCCTGCTTACGCCCGATGGTCAGGCCTTCGTCGAAGGCGATTCCGACACCCGCAAGGACCTGATGCGGACGGCATTGCTGCATCATCTGCCTCTGCTCCGCTCCATCCGCGGCACGCTGGACGAGCGTTCAAGCCATGTCGTGGACGCCGCACGTTTCCGTAAAGCGATGGAAGAGAGCATGTCGCCCGATTACGCCCGCCAGACCCTCACCACCGCGATCGGCTGGGCCCGCTATGCCGAACTCTTCGACTACGACGAAGAGTCCGACCGCTTCCATCTGGAAAACGAGGAGTAAACCTCAGGCACAGCAGACGCGCTTGTTCGCAATCGCCTTGGTAAAGGCTTTCCAGTCCTTTTCGCTCTGATCGGCGTAACGAACCGCAAAATCGGCGATGGCGGAGGCAAAAGACTGGCCCTTCCCCAGATAACCCGCCAGCAGCGAAAGATCGGCGGATCGGCCATGCGACCGTCCGAGCGCGCGTCCACATAACGCCGCATATTCGGGCAGAAGAGCGTTCTCGATTTTCTCGCCGATCATGGCCAGGCGCACATCCTTGGTCTGACGGACATAGAAATCCCGACCCCCGCCAGCCTTGCGGCCCGTCTGGGACGTTGTGTGTTTGCCCGTGGTCCGGGTCCAGCCCAGAAACGTGTCCGAACTGGCCTGCATGATCCGCTGTCCCGTCACGACGCGCTCCCCGTGATTGGGAAGGTCCACAGCGCCCTGAAAGGGCTCAAGCACGGATGTCTGGGCTTCCTTGATCTGAAGGATCAGCGGCTCATGATCTGCCGTCGTGAAGAGTCCGAGCGCACAGAACGTCCCGACGCTGCCAATCCCCACAACCTTGAACAGCACGTCCTGCAATGCATAGCGTTCCAGCACGATCCTGCGCTCGGGCGGCAGATCGCTGACATAGCGCGCAAAGGCGCCACGGACGATATCGTTATGCTGCGGCAGGCGCGTGACGAAGGGCGGGTGCTCCTTCAGACGTACCGAGGATTTGGGGTCGATCATTCCGAAATGACCGGAAATGGCCCCAAGTTGTGACTGGATTTTCTCCATCATGCCCGTGCGCGTCGTATTGTCCTTGATGCCGTCTATGACGGCCCGCAGATCAATCCGCACATTCCAGGCCTGAAGCGGCGTCAATTCCGACAGACGCGCAATTTCTTCGACATACTGTCGGACGGCGGAAACGGCCAGACGGCGACAGTGCTTTTCAGACAGGGACGCCTCGCGCCCGGCCAGAACAAGGCTGGTCGCCAGACGTTTGAGATCCCATTCGAAGGTCGCAGGCGCCGTTTCATCGAAATCATTGATATCGAAAACCGGCAGCCCTTCCGGAGATGGGTAGCAGCCGAAATTATCCAGATGGCAGTCCCCGCAGGACTGAACGCGGATCCCGGTTGAGGGCGTAAAGGACAGGTCCGAGGCCATAATGGCCGCGGCACCACGCAGGAATGCGAAGGGCGAGGCTTTCATGCGCTGATGGCGGATGGGAAGCAGGTCCGCAATCCGGCTCTTTCCCTGCTCCAGCAGAATTCCGATCGGATCGGGCCGTGTGGCTGGAGGCGCCCAGAGAGCGTGGCTGCTGCGCTTGACGGTTTTGCGGAGTGCCACGCCCGCTGCGTAGCGGGCCTGACGGGTACGGAGCGTGGGAAAGGCGGGAGTTTCTGTCATGGTTTGTCACGTTAATCGAAAAATGCTTCATGACAAAGCACCTCGCGCCTGTCAGTCCGGCTGTTTGAGACGATCCCGATAGAGCTTGCGCGCCTTGGCAACCTTGGGCGCCACGACGGCCGCACAATAGGCGGTCTGCGGGTTGCGGGCGAAATAATCGTGATGCTTTTCCTCAGCGGGCCAGAAATGGGCCGGACCCTCAATGGAGGTGACGATCGGCTCCGGCCACAGACCTTCCGCAGTAATTTCATCCAGAACTTTGCTGGCAGTGGCCTGCTGGGCGGCGTCGCCAAAAATAACCGATCGATACTGTGTACCGATATCGTTGCCCTGACGGTTGAGCTGTGTGGGATCGTGCGTCGTGAAGAACACGCGTAGTACGTCCTCCAACCCGATTTCAGCCGGATCGAACACGACTTTCACAACTTCGGCATGGCCCGTCCGGCCTGTGCAGACGTCTTCATAGCTCGGGTTTTCAACACTGCCGCCAGCGTAGCCCGGCTCAGCGGAAATAATGCCGCGCAGGCCCGTAAAGACGGCCTCGACGCACCAGAAGCAGCCTGCGCCAAGGAGAATGGAGGACAGGCTGGAAGGCGGGGTCGTCATGATGATGCTCCATTAAAAGGACAGCCTCCCCATATGGGGAGGCCGAACCTGTCTGACGAGTTCACTGAATGAATTACGGTGCTGCCGTGACGACGGGGAGCCAGACGGCGCTGGCATGGTCGCCGCCCCGGTGGATGGTCTGCGTGGCCGCACGGTAATCCGGCGCCTTGGCGTCGAAGATGTTCGGCACGAAGGTCTGGGGATTGCGGTCATAGAGCGGGAACCAGCTCGACTGGATCTGGATCATGATCCGGTGCCCCTTGAGGAACACATGGTTCATGGCCGGAAGCGTGAAGTGGTATTCCTGCACCTGTCCCGCCGGAATGGCGGAAGGATGGGCAAAATTCTGCCGGTAGCGGCCACGGAAAATATCCATGGACATCGGCAGTTCATACCCGCCCATTTTGGGGTTGTCCGGCGTATGACCGGGCTGGACGTCGATGATCTTCACGACCCAGTCTGCATCCGTTCCGGTGGTCGAAGCGAACAGATCTGCCGTCGGTACGCCCGAAACCCGAACCGGCGCATCAAGAACGGGAGTCTCGTAGGTCAGGACATCCGGGCGGCTTTCGGCAAAGCGCTGATCCGACACAAGCCAGGGCTTCCAGCGCGGATCGCCGTCCATCATGTAAGGACGCTCGACAAACGGCACCGGATGCGCCGGATCGGCCACATAGCTGTCCGTTCCGGGCAAGGTCCGTTTGAACGCAAGACCATGATCCGGCTGGAGATACAGGCGCTCGCCCTTCTGCATGCACGACGTGCCGCAGTCGCTCAGCCAGTTGCGGAAGTGGTCCCAGTGGTTCTCGCCGGTATTGTAGATGATGGCTTCGTCCAGATGAGGATCGGGCGCGTCTTTCAGATAATGGTCGAAGAACGGACGCATGACAGTGGCGCGATACCACAGCGCCGTATCGCCATTGAAATGCAGCGGGCCGAGCGTGGAGCCATCATAATTCACGCCGCTATGGCGCCACGGCCCCATAACGAGAATGTTCGGAACCTGCGTGTGGTGTGCCTTGAGGTTCATCCAGGAATGGATCGCGCCCCACATGTCTTCCTGATCCCACAGTCCCTGTTCCCAGATGGTCGGAACCTTGAGCGGCTTTTTCACGATCAGCTGATCCAGCGCCTGATCCTGCCAGAAGGCGTCATAGGCTGGATGCGCTTTCGTGCGGCGCCACCAGGGGAACTGGTCCAGCCCGGCTTTCGTCGCGAAATTGCCGGTGGAAACATCCGCAAGGAACGTCGTGTAGTCGTCCGCATCAGGGCGGTCGAGCGAAACGCCGGAGCCCGCGGCCGCCATCTGCCCCGCAAAATAATCCAGACTGGGCTGGCGGAATGCGCCGTAATGGAACCAGTCATCGCCCATCCAGCCGTCCACCATCGGGCTTTCCGGAGAGGCAACCTTCAGGGCCGGATGCGGATCCAGCAGCGCCATGACGACCGTCCAACCCTCATAGGACGACCCGGTCATGCCAACGCGGCCATTCCCCTGCGGCACATTCTTGACCAGCCAGTCGATCGTATCCCACGCATCAGTCGTGTCATCCGTCTTCGTCGGGTTCAGCGGACCGATCGGGGGCCGCGTCATGACGTAGTCACCCTGTGAGCCGTATTTGCCGCGGATATCCTGAAAAATGCGGATATAGCCTCCATCCACGAACACGTCGTCTCCCTGTGGCAGGAGCGCGCGCATGGTTTTCGCATCCGCATCGCGGCTGGCGCGCTCGCTGGCATTGTAGGGCGTGCGCGTCAGAAGCATCGGCGCATTTTTGGCGTTTTTGGGAATGACGATGACGGTATGGAGCTTGATCCCGTCGCGCATCGGAATCATGACGTCGCGCTTGATATAGTCGCGATCGACCGGTGGCATGCTGACATGGGCAGGAATATCGCTGCCGGTCTGGATCATGTCCGGTGTGACCGGCAGGCTGGAAGTGGGTTCGGCGGCCTGCGCTGCATACAGACAGGTTACGGCCAGAGCTGTGCCGAGGCTCAGAAAATGACGTCTCACAAAGGGCTCCTGATCTTTGTTCCGAGTTTGGACCGGACGGAGACTTTCGGGCAAGAGGAGCAGGCTCCGGTTTTCATATCTTTCCTGCACTGGCTTCCGCGCGTTTGATTCGCTATGGATCAGGGCCTTCTTCCGTCATGAAAGTCTGTTCCATGCCTGCCTATCGCTCCCGCACCACCACTCACGGCCGCAACATGGCGGGCGCCCGTGCGCTCTGGCGGGCAACGGGTATGAAGGATGGCGATTTCGGCAAACCCATTATCGCCATTGCCAATTCCTTTACGCAGTTCGTCCCCGGCCATGTCCATCTGAAAGATATGGGCAGTCTGGTGGCGTCTGCGATCGAGGAAGTCGGCGGAATTGCCAAGGAATTCAACACGATCGCAGTCGATGACGGCATCGCAATGGGCCATGGCGGAATGCTGTATTCCCTGCCTTCGCGTGAGCTGATCGCGGATTCCGTGGAATACATGGTCAACGCCCATTGCGCGGATGCCATCGTCTGCATCAGCAACTGCGACAAGATCACGCCGGGCATGCTGATGGCGTCCATGCGTCTGAACATCCCTGTCGTGTTCGTCTCAGGCGGTCCGATGGAAGCCGGCAAGCTCAACGGCCCGGGTGTGACGCGCAAGCTGGACCTGGTTGATTCGATGGTCGCTGCGGCCGATCCGGAAGTCTCAGACAGCGAATCAGAGCAGATCGAACGCTCGGCCTGCCCGACCTGCGGCTCGTGCTCGGGCATGTTCACCGCCAACTCCATGAACTGCCTGACGGAAGCTCTGGGGCTGTCTCTGCCGGGTAATGGTTCCCTGCTCGCCACGCATAGCGACCGCCGCGAACTGTTTCTGAGCGCCGGGCGTCTTGTCGTGGAACTGGCGCGCCGCTGGTACGAACAGGACGACGTCTCCGCCCTGCCCCGCAGCATTGCCACGCGTGCGGCTTTCGAGAACGCCATGACGCTCGATATCGCCATGGGCGGTTCGACCAACACGGTTTTGCATCTTCTGGCCGCCGCCAGCGAAGGCGGCGTTGACTTCCACATGCACGATATCGACCGCCTCTCGCGCCGTGTGCCCAATCTGTGCAAGGTCGCCCCGGCCAAGAACGACGTTCATATGGAAGACGTCCATCGCGCAGGCGGCATTCCCGCCATTCTGGGTGAACTGGACCGCGCGGGCCTGATCGATACGAGCGTCCCGACCGTTCATGCGCCCACGCTCGGCGATGCGCTGAAAAAGTGGGACATTCTGAACGGGGATGCGCAAGCCGCCCATCTGTTCAAGGCCGCTCCTGGAAACGTCCGGACCGTCCACGCCTTTTCTCAGTCCAGCCGCTATCACGAACTGGATCAGGACCGTGAAGCCGGTGTTCTGCGCGACAAGGAACATGCCTTCTCGCAGGATGGCGGTCTGGCCGTGCTCTACGGTAACCTCGCCGAAGACGGTGCCATCGTCAAAACGGCCGGTGTCGAAGCCAGCATCCTGACCTTTACGGGAACGGCGCGCGTGTTCGAAAGTCAGGACGATGCCGTGGCCGCCATTCTCGGCAACCGCATCGTGGCCGGAGACGTCGTGGTCATCCGCTACGAAGGCCCCAAGGGTGGGCCCGGCATGCAGGAAATGCTGTATCCGACCAGCTATCTGAAATCCAAAGGTCTGGGCAAGGTCTGCGCGCTCATCACGGATGGCCGTTTCTCAGGCGGAAGCTCGGGCCTGTCCATCGGCCACATGTCTCCCGAAGCCGCCGAAGGCGGCCTGATCGGACTGGTCGAGGACGGCGATCGCATCGAGATCGACATCCCCAACCGCGGCCTGCATCTCGCCGTTTCGGATGCCGATATCGCCGATCGGCGGGAGCGCATGAATGCGCGCGGCGCAGATGCGTGGACGCCCAACCGGGAACGCGTGGTCTCGAAAGCCCTTCAGGCTTATGCCGCCATGACCACAAGCGCAGCCCATGGCGCCGTCCGCGATCTGTCTCAGATCATCGTGAAGACGCGGACCTGATCGCACTCTCCACGGCGTCCTGCAATTCGGCGGACGCCAGCATTTTGGCGGAAGCATGCCCTGTTGCGGGGACAAGCGTAATCGTCCAGCCAAACGGAACATTGAGCTTGTCGGCCTGTTCCCGGGCCTGCGCATAGGCCCACTGCCCCCGCTCAAGACGATTGCGCCCCTGTTCCGCCGCTGCGGCCAGATGTTCAGTCGCCGAAGAGGTTTCCGTATCCTCAGCGCCCAGAATGACGGCAATATTGCTTGAAAGATAACGCCGCAGATCTGGCAAACTGGCCGCTTCGGGCCAGTTGCGAAAGCCGTACGGAACAGCAGTATTCGTCTCCGGTTCGACATAGGTAGAGGGATTCATGATGATCGTCATGACCTCTTCCCCCGGAGCATAAGCCGCAACCCGTTCCAGATACTGTGCCCCTGCGGAATGCCCGACCAGAATAATTGGCACATGTCGCTCATTGGAAACGTTGCGGGCCCACTGTTCCAGCGGTCTCATATACAGGGCGGCGGGAACCATACTCTGTGGTGAGACCGGAAAACCCCCGCGCTGATATTGCTGGACGGGAAAACGGGATATGGAAAAATAAGGTGCGAACACCAGACTGCATTCATGTCTGGCCAACGGAATGGTGTCGTCACGATATGTCGCGCTGTTCCGCTCTTTTCCTGCCAGAACGATCAGGATGGCCCGGATCTGGCAGGACGCAGGCCGAAAGACCGAAACATCGAGATGCTCGCCCGCTATAACGGCATTCTCGAGGCTGCGGCCTTCCGGCAGTGCCTGGGCTGCCGCCATTCCCGCCACAAAAGCAAGAGTGACCGCGCCAAGACAGGCTGAGGTTTTTAAGTCAGGCAAGGCGCCCCAGAGCCGCTTTGAGGCGATCCAGATCGCTCTGGAATGACGTCAGACGGTCCCGATTTTCTTCCACGACCTCCGGTTTGGCGCGGGCGATGAAGTCCGCATTATCCAGCTTGCGCGTTACTTTGAGAATTTCGCCTTCAATCCGGGTCACTTCTTTGGCGAGACGTGCCCGCTCCGCGTCCAGATCAATCAGCCCTTCGAGCGGAATGAAAACAGTGGCTTCGTCCAGAACGATTTGTGCCGCGTTACGGGGCGCATCCTCTCCAACAACGCCAACTTCCGAAACCCGCGCCATCCGGCCAATGGCTTCCGCCCAAGTCTGGGCACGACCCAGATTTTCCGCAGTCGCATCCCGCATTAGAAGCGGCGCTTTCTGCGAAGGCGGAATGTTCATTTCCGAACGCACGGTCCGCACATCACCAATCAGACGAATAACCCAGTCCAGTTCCGAACGGGCCGCATCTGCCTGCTCAACCTGCATAGGTTCCGGCCAGCGGCTATCTTCAAAAGCCCCCGCATAGCCCAGTTCCTTCCACAGCGTGGCTGTCACGAACGGAATAACCGGCTGCATCAGGCGCAGGATCAGCCCTAGAACATGCGCGCTAACGGCCCGCAGCTCGATGGTCTCTGCGTTCTCCGCAGCAAAGACGGGCTTCGAGAATTCCACGAACCAGTCACAGAACCGGCTCCAGACGAAACGGTAGCAGCAGTTGGCATATTCATCGAAACGATAGACCGAAAGCGCGCGTCCAGCTTCAGCCACCGCATCGTTGGATTCCGTCAGGATCCAGCGCCCAAGCGCACTCTTGACGCTGCCCGGATCAAAGCCTTCCGTCGGTGTCGCTCCGTTCATTTCAAGGAAACGAGCGGCATTCCAAAGTTTGGTAATGAACGCGCGATGTTCCTCAACCCGCTTGCGCCCGAGCTTGATATCCCGCCCCGGCCCCGTCCCTGCACAGATCGCAAGGCGCGTCGCATCCGCTCCGAACTCGGCAACAAGATCCAGCGGGTCCAGACCATTCCCTTTGGACTTGGACATTTTCTGCCCTTTTTCGTCCCGAACCAGCCCATGAATCAGGACAGTCCGGAACGGAACATCGTCCATGAAATGCAGACCCATCATCATCATCCGGGCAACCCAGAAGAAAATAATGTCAAAGCCTGTGACGAGCACACTGGTCGGATAATAGCGCGCCAGTTCTTCCGTTTTGTCCGGCCAGCCGAGCGTGGTGAATGGCCAGAGCGCGGAACTAAACCAAGTGTCCAGAACGTCTTCATCCTGTGAGAGCTTCACGCCTTCACCGGCTTGAGCCTGAGCTTCCTGCTCATTTTCAGCAACGTAAACCTTACCGTCTGAGCCGTACCAGGCCGGGATGCGGTGCCCCCACCAAAGCTGACGGCTAATGCACCAAGGCTGGATATCGCGCATCCAGGCATGGAACGTGTTTTCCCACTGGCGTGGTTCGAAGGCGATCTTTCCACTTTCGACGGCTTCAACCGCAGGACCGGAGAGCGTCTTGGCATCGCAGTACCACTGGAGCGTCAGGCGCGGTTCGACAATGGCTCCGCCACGTTCTGCATGGGGAACCTGAAGCTTGTGCGGCTCGATTTTTTCCAGCCATTCAAGGCGTTCAAGTTCGGCGACGACCTGTTTGCGGCCTTCTTCACGGCTCAGGCCATTCAGGGTTTCGACGAATGCGACCGAAGCCAGTCCGTCAATATCCTGCAATTCAGGCCGGATTTCTTCGATCCAGAGGCAGGCTGTTTCATCGAGAACTGTGGGGGCCGGCAGATCGTGACGTTTGCCGACTTCGAAATCGTTGAAGTCATGGGCGGGTGTGATCTTGACGGCACCCGTGCCTTTTTCCGGATCGGAATGCAGATCGGCAACAACGGGAATGCGACGTCCCGTCAGCGGCAAAATCACCGTTTTCCCGATCATGTCGGCATAACGTTCATCGTCTGGATGAACGGCAACCGCAACATCGCCCAGCATGGTTTCCGGGCGCGTCGTGGCGACAGTGATGGTCCGGCCGTCTTCCAGCGGATAGCGAATGTACCACATTGACCCTTTGGTCTCGTGGTTCTCTACTTCCAGATCCGATATGGCAGAGCGGAATTTCGGGTCCCAGTTGACCAGTCGTCGATCCCGGTAGATCAACCCTTCCTTGTAGAGAGTGACGAAAACCTTACGGACCGCGCGTGACAGTCCTTCATCCATTGTGAAGCGTTCACGCTCCCAGTCCGCAGATGCGCCGAGTTTGCGAAGCTGCTGAACGATGGTGCCACCGTATTCATGCTTCCAATCCCAGACCCGTTCGAGAAAACCTTCGCGTCCCAGAGCGGTCCTGCTGGTGCCTTCTTTGTCCAAGGCACGCTCAACAACCATCTGCGTTGCAATTCCGGCATGATCTGTTCCGGGCTGCCAGAGGACGTTGAAGCCTTCCTGACGCTTCCAGCGGATCAGCATGTCTTGAAGGACGAAATTCAGCGAATGACCGAGGTGAAGCGTTCCCGTGACGTTTGGTGGAGGAAACATGATCGAAAAAGGCTCACCGGGTCTGTCGGGGTGAGCCCGGAAAGCGCCGCTTTTCTCCCACGCATCGTAGAGGGCGTTTTCATGGTCGGCGGGGACGAAGCTTTTTTCGAGCATGGTTATCCAGGACAGTCAGTACAGCAGGCGGAAGAATGCTCTTCCACCGCCCTTCTTACTCCCGTGGACGCAGACGGGCAATTTCTGCACGGACAAGAATTTCAACCAGTGACGGCAGGTGTGCATCCAGCCATGTCCGGACCATGCTGCGTACTTCACTGCGAACCATGTCTTCAATGGTCAGACCGCTTCCTCGGCTAATGACGGTATCGGAGGCCAGAGGAGTCGTTCCGCTGAACGCTGCATGCAGTTCGTCGAGAGAGCGCTCTGCCGCAGCGACTGTCTGGGCATTCATGAGATCGTTCTTGCTCTGCTCGGCATCCGCGGGAGGAATGGTCTTCACGTCAGAGGATGGCGAAGCTGTCGAAGACGGTACCGCAGTTACAGCTGGCGGCGCGACCATCATGGAGCTGTCGAGCGTGAGTTCTTCTTCCTGTGCTGGCACGCTTTGCGTTTCCTCGGTTGTCGCAGCCGGAGCGGGATCGTCGTGAAGAATGCGCCGGATGGAAGTCAGAACATCCGTCATCGCTTCGCCGTCATGAGTGTCGTGCTGGTTCAAATCAGAAGAAGTCATGGATTTCGGATATTCCGTTTTGCTTGAAATTATCGGCCGGGCTGGTTGATCGCGTAGTCGCTCATGCCCCAGAGCTTGTTCTTGACGGCGTTGTAATAGGCTTTTTCATCGTAAAGCGGGACGCCCAGCTTGAGATCTACCGCTGTCAGACGTCCGATCGATGCAGCGACAGCGTATGAAGATGTCACGAGGTTCGAAAGATGCTGAACGAGCGTTCTCTGGGATTGGAGCAGGGTTTGCTGCTGCTGAAGAACCGCAAGAGTGGTGCTCGTTCCGACGAGAGCCTGCCGCTCGACGCCATCCAGCGCGATGACGTTTGCCGAAATGGCCATGCGATCACTGGAAATGGACTGTTTGTAAGCTACCATCTGCTGCCAGCTTGATGCTGCTTTCTGAAGAGCGGCTCTGCGCTGTACGTCAACTTCCCGATGAGCAGCCTGGGCATCCTGACGAGCCCCTCGGATCGAGGCGTATTCCGATCCGCCCTGGTAAAGAGGAACAGAAAATTCGATCTCGCCGAACTTGTTGTCCTGAAGAGAGTCGCCATAGGCCTGATTGACGGAACGTTGATAGTTCAGGCTCGCGGATACCTTCGGCATGATCTGGGAAATCTGGACAGAGACGTTGTCCTTGCGCTGCGCCTCGGTGAAGAGTGCATTTACAACCTGAGGGTTGTTCTGGACTGCGACACCAACGGCTTCCTGCTCGCTGTGTACGGGCAGGTTAAGTGGTTGGGGGGCTTCCAGATTTGGAGATGCTGCAATCCCAACAGCCTGAAGGTATGTTGCTTGAGCACTTTGAAGCGTTCCTTCGGCCTGCTGTCGTTCGGCTGTGGCGCTTGCGAGAGCAGCCTGTGCTTGTGCAACATCTGTTCGAGTGATTTCACCGACGTGAAAACGCTCCTGAGTTGCCTCGACCTGCTGTTGCAGAACATGCTCGTTGTTGATCGCGATCTGCAGCAGCTGTTCGTCTTCAATAATGCCGACATAGGCTTCGACGACATTGGTAAAGACGTCCTGCTCTGTCTGGATCAGATGAGCGCGCTCAGCCATGATCTGGTTTGTTGCAGCGTGAACGCCGGCGACAGTTTTTCCGCCCTGATAAAGCGGCTGGGTGATTGTGACGGTCCCTGTGTAGCCGGGTGTCTGGTAGCGTCGAGAACTGCCGAGATATCCGCCGCTTGAAGCGTAATTCGTGCTTCCGTCATAATAAGTCAGATTCATGCCCGTCTGAACGGTCGGACGCCAACCTGCGAGTGCAGTTGGAACCTGTTCGTCAGTTGCTCGCAGATGCGCTCGTTCTTCGCGAAGTGTCGGGTTGGTCAGGTAAGCTGTTGAAAGCGCTTCTTGCAGGGTATGTGGAATGAAATTCGGTGAGCCGCTGCCATCGTATTTTTGTGCAAGAGCAGTTCCGCTCAGGAGAAGCGACAGTAGACCAAGCCCGAGCGGGGCCGTCAGTTTCGTCGCGCCATTGCATCCTGAAGTCATGAGAATTCCTGCTCTTGAAGTCTGCATTATATCACAGCGTTATGTGAATCAGTCCTTAATAGCCTGTTCGAAGGCAGAAGAAAAATCCTTCTGCAGATCAATTATCGGTCTTGACCCGCCAAGCTCTAAGAGGGATATAGCGCCTGTCTCCGTCGAGGTCCGGTGGCAGAATGGTGATGTAGCGGACTGCAAATCCGCGTATGTGGGTTCGATTCCCGCCCGGACCTCCAGAGACACTTCCAGCACAAACAAATGGTTAACCTTTAGCTGGTTTTTAGCTTCAAGGTAAAACATTCGCCTCTGCCAGCCTTAGGACCGGCATTTTGCGCAGACTATGCCCTGAGAGATCGGGCGGTGACTCTGTGACCAATCCTTCATGGGCTTATCAAGCGAGTCGTCATCTGTCGACGCGGCCGATGAACGGATATGTTGGAACAAGGCGACCGTGCGGGGTCATGGGTCGAACTGGATGTCCTGAAAAACCCGACGTGCCTGTGAGCGTAACATCTTCTTTGGCCTCGCCAATCCTCTGCAGCTGAAGAACAGGGACCGTCTTATGACCCGGAATTTTACACGGGCCCGAAAAATCGTCATCTCCAGATGGCGCCCACCCTTGCTGAGCAACGTGGCTGAGGTCCCGACAATACGACTGTTTCCGCTGCTTCTTGCGGGGTCACTGCTTGCTGCTTCCCATGCCTTTGCCCAGAGCATGCCAACATGGAAAACCTACACCCAGACGGGAAATCTCCGGGATATCGTGCCTTCCGCTGGGAGTGATAACTCGGTTGCGTTCTGGCTGGGGAAGAAAGCAGACACCCAAAATGGCCGACTGCAAAACCCGATTATCAATCAGCGCGTCCTGACGACCGGACCACTGCAGATGTCCGATATCGACACGAATTATGTGTTGGGGACTAGGCTTTGCAGCCCGTCACCTGTGGCCGGGCTGATGACCACCACGACCAATATTCAGGGCCTTCTCAAAACCTCGAATTTTCCCAAACTCGCCGATACACGCAGTGTGGCCTACTGGCTCAATTCAGGGGCCGCGACCATGCTGTCGCTTGGCTGGAAAGATGGCGCTGGGGATATTGCCTCCACGACACCTGAAGCAGATGTCCAGGCGTTTATTGCCCAGTCGGCAGCCGCAGGGCCTGAAGCCATTGAGATCGGGATGAGTCCCTACATCACGCCGAATGTGCCCACCACGGATTACACGCCGACACCAGAAGGCCAGCTGATCAGTGACGCCATTTTTTACAAGCCCAACTCTGACACTGTCACACTCCCGGGCGGAAAACAGGCGAAGACGCTCTGGGCGCTTGGTTACAGGCCGCAGATTGCGTTCATGGATATCGGTTTCAATGCGACCATAGAGGCTG